>DDHL01000015.1:2255-2456 GCA_002352945.1 Campylobacteraceae bacterium UBA1877
TTTTTTGCATAAATGCAAGGTTTGACTCTCTCCAAAAAGATTATAATTTATTTTAGAATCGGGGGCTAAAAAGCTACTCATATTTTCAACTACACCTATGATTGGAACATGAAACTCTTTTAAAAGGTTAATTTTACACTCTAAACCTTTGTGGGTTAAAGTGTGAGGTGTTGTGACAAAAAGAGCACCGCTTAAATCTAT
>DDHL01000015.1:2678-2904 GCA_002352945.1 Campylobacteraceae bacterium UBA1877
TCTTGAATAGTGCTGATATAAGCTTCGCTAAGATTGCTTGGCAAATCAATAATCAAAATATCCAACTCTTGCCAATCCACATTATCAAAAAACTGTGCTAGAGTTGAAGCGATAGTTGAGCTATCCCAAATAAAAGGTGTATCAATTAAACCATTTGCTAAACCAGAACTCATCATTTGAAGGCCATGAGCTCTTTTTGATACCGTCAAAAATTTTCTGTAAATTC
>DDHL01000040.1:0-972 GCA_002352945.1 Campylobacteraceae bacterium UBA1877
GGAGCAGATGTTACTGTTGTTTACAGACGTACTGAAGAACAGATGCCTGCAGAAGAAATAGAAATAGTTGAATTTACCCTTGATATGATAAGTGGAAAATGGAAAGGGCTTATTTTGTGGCATTTAAAAGATAAAACTCTTCGCTATGGAGAACTTCGCAAAAGCCTTGGAAAAATAACACAAAAGATGCTTACTCAAAATCTAAGAGAGTTAGAAGCAGAAAAACTTATAAGCAGAAAGGTCTATCCTGTTGTTCCTCCAAAAGTAGAATACACAATTACTGAGCGTGGATTGAAGTTAATTCCTATCTTTGAACAACTCATAGAGTGGGGAAATGAAGTAGCAAGTATCGAAGGGGCTTTAATCAAAAAATAGTTTTTACATGTAAAAAATTAAATCGCTTTAATCGCCTCTTCAAAACCACCTTGTACTATCTTGCAATCACTGAACATAAGATTAAGAGGAAAATCAAAATCTTCTATAAACATGCCATTAGCGTCTTTTCTCTCATCTATTTTACTTTTACATGTAAGCTTTTGTTTGTACGCTCTTGTATCATCCATATATAAAATAACTTCTTTGCCAAGAGCTAGTGCATAGCCTATCTCAAAAGCCGTTCCACTATCTAACTCCTCTCCTCTAAAAGGATTTGCATTTGCTATGATAATATCTGCTTTTTGAATAAGTTTGATATTGCTCTCATAGATGAATTTTCGAGCTTTTTCTTTACTCCAAGAAGTATCTATCTTATTATCAAGCGGATACAAGCCTTCATATCCATACTTTTTACATGTAAGCTTATATCTTTCTCCTATCTCTAGGCTATCTTCTTTAAAAACATCAAAACCAGCAATGTAGATCTTTTTCATCTTATATCTTTCAAGTAAAGTTTTCCAAAGCGTTTTATACGCAAAAAAACTCTTACATCACGCTCAGCTTGGTAATAATTTTTTTATACACTTACAAAATTTA
>DDHL01000040.1:1202-10145 GCA_002352945.1 Campylobacteraceae bacterium UBA1877
AATTTAAACATGCTTTATAAGTTTTTCTAACTTGTAGCAGCAATACAACTCTAAAACTAAAGAGGTTTGATTAAAACCTCTCCATTTGACTTCCAATATTTGCCATTCCAGCTACATAAACTGCGCTTGTAACAATCCCATCAACTCCGGTTTTGGCATACTCGTGCACATTTTTTAAGCCAATTCCGCCAGCTGCTAAAATTTTTGCATCCTTATTGGTGCTATTTTTATATGCAACAATTTTTTCTAAAACTTCAGGGCTGGCTTTATCAACTTGCAGCACAGTTACTTTATTATCTAATAGTAATTTTGCCTCTTCAAAGGTGCTTGTTTCAACTACAACATGCTTTTCTGGAACTCGCTCTTGGAGCTTTTTAATTGCATTTAAAAATTGGTCTTGGTTTTCGTATAAAATTCTATGGTGAGGAAATAGAAGTATTGTTTCACTAAGACCAAGCCGATGAGGAAAAGCGCCACCTTCAAGAATACTTTTCATACAAAACTTTTTTGCAAATGGAAAACTCTTGCGAGTTGTTAATAGCTCACACTTTGGATTGTGCGAGTGGATAATAGAGACCATCTCATGCGCAAAAGTTGCAATTTTACAACTAAATTCCAGCAATTTTTGAGCACTTCTCCAAGCATGATGCAAAGCTTCATATGAGCCCTCTAGCTCTAAAAGCGTCTGGTTAGCTTTGGCAATCTTTCCAGTAGGATAAGCAAAATGAACCTTAAGACCAAGCAGTTCTCCGATCCGTCCTGCCTCTTTTATGCAAGATACCACAACGGGCTCTCTAGTGAAAATATTTAACCTTGCTTTTACGTGGCTTGCATCTTGCAAATAGGTTGTCAAATCCCCATAAGGCACATCTTCTCGTACATAATTCATCAACTCTTCATCAGAAAACTCAATCACACACTCCCCTTTTTTATTTGACGTTTTTGCAAAAATTGTAGCAATCCAAAAAATAAAAACGATATACAAACCAAAATCATGCTCAATTTTAAAGCCAAATCATGGTCGCCATCAAAAACTGCATTATAGATTGCTAACGATATTGTATCGGTTTTTCCTATTATATTTCCACCTAGCATTAGTGTGATTCCAACTTCTCCAAGCGCTCTAGCGCTCGCAATTAAAAGGGATGCAAAAAGGGCTTTTTTAACTCCCGGTAGCACTACTCTTAAAAAAGTATCAAGCCTGCTTCGACCACTCACATAAGAAGCTTCAACAATACTTTTTGGAAACTCTTCGATGGCTGATTGAAGAGGTTTTACCATAAGCGGAAGTCCAGCAACTACACCTGCAATGACAAGGGCTGGAAATTCAAAAATAATCTTTATATCAACAAGGGCTAAATAGCTGCCAATCCAGCCATTTCTACCCAGCAAAAGCAGCAAAAAAAATCCTACTGCAATAGGAGGAAAAATTAAAGGCAAGGTCACAAGAGCATCTACAAGCCAGCGCAAAGGCCAGCTTCTTTTTGCAAGCAAAAAAGCTAACGGCACACCAAGCACCAAAAGAGACAAAGCGCTTGCACTCACAGTTTTTGCACTAAGCCACAATGGATGAACAATTGCCCCTTCCCATCCTAAAAACATTTTTAAAGCCCATATTTTTCAAATATTTTACGCGCTTTTTGACCTTGCAAGAAGATTAAAAATTCTGAACAAGCCTCATTGTTACAAGGCTCCAACTCCCCGACTGAAATGATAATTGGAGTGTAAAATTTTGGATCAATTCTTATATATCCTCCAATCTTATCTTTATTTGCGAGCGCTGCAGTTAAATTTATAAATCCTGCATCAACTTCGCCAGTAAGAATATATGTAGCCGCTTGAGGCGCTGTTGCAACCTCGTAAATCTTTTGACTAACAATCTCTTTAAGGGCGCTATTTTCTAAAATCTCATCTGCTGCTATTCCATAAATTGTCTTTTTTGGCTGTGGCATTACAAGCCTTTGAACTTTGTGTGATGCAATATCTTCGAGCTTTGCAAGAGGTCTGTTTTTAGGATATGCCAAAACAGGCTTGCCCTCTCCTACATCAACAAAATTTCTAAATGCTAGCCCACTTTTTTGAAATAGATATTTTTTATCTCCTAAAACTAGAGCAATTTCCCCATCTGCTGCTTGAGCGCTAACTTGTTTCATATTGCCAAAAAGTGCGTAAACTTTATGGGAAGTCTCTTTTTCAAACTGTGAAATCACTTCCATTACCGGAGCTTTATATCCAGCTCCTGAAGCAATTTTTATCTCTTGGGCGTATAAAAAAGTTGCTGCTATGAAAAAAATACCAACTAAAATTCTCATCAAAACTCTCCTTTTCCTTGAATACTTGGTGCAAAGGCTTTAGTACTTACTCGAACGCGCTGTCCAACTTTTAAGTTGTCAGCCTCTCTTGAGCTAAGCACTACTTCTACTAATTGTTGGCCGATGCTAACGATTGCTGTATAAATTAAGTCATTTTGTACAATATCCAAAAGCTCCCCTTCAAAAGAGAATTTTTGGGATCCTGTAGTTTGAAGCAAAACCTCTTTTGGGCGTCCGTCAGCTTTAATTTTTCCATGCTCTAAAACAATCACACGGTTTGCCAAACGGTAAATTTCACTTGGCTCATGGCTGACCATGATTGTGGTCGTATCAAAAGTTTTGTGAAGCTCTAAAATATCTTGCTGCAACTTTAGGCGCATTGCAGGATCAAGAGCCGAAAGGGGCTCATCCATCAAAAGTAGTTTTGGCCTATTCATCATTGCCCTGCATAAACTAACGCGCTGCTGCTGGCCTCCGCTTAAACTTGCCGGATATCGTTTTTTAAGCGCCTCAAGCTCAGTCATCTCTAAAAGCTGTTTTGCCAAAATGGGATCTTTGTTAACATAAAGTAGATTCTCTTCTACACTCATATTTGGAAAAAGTGCGTAATCTTGAAAAACAAAGCCTATTTGGCGTTTTTGAGGAGCTAGCGACATTTTAGAATTTTGCCAACACGCATTTCCTACAAAAATTTCACCATCAGATTTTGTCAACCCTGCTAGAATCCGAAGTAGCGTTGTTTTACCACTACCGCTTTGACCTGAAAGGGCGATAAATTTTCCCTCTTTAATCACAAGGTTTACTTCTAAATCCATCTTACCTGAGACGCCATGCAAGGGCTTTTTAATATTGATGCGAATCATACACTTCCTCCTACATGTAAACGCTCTTTTCGATTAAAAAAGTAACCCCCTAAAAGAACCAAGAAACTTAGCAGCAGCATAACTCCACTATAAATATGGGCTGTGCCATAATCCATAACTTCAACAAATTCATATATAGCAACTGAAGCCACCTTGGTCTCACCTGGAATACTTCCACCAACCATTAAAACCACTCCAAATTCACCAACAGTATGGGCAAAGGTTACAATGATTGCAGTCAAAAGTGCTGGTTTGATATTTGGCAATGCAACCCTCCAAAGCGTTGTAAAAGAGCTTTTTCCACTAAGAAACGAAGCTTCTAGCATACTGTTATTTAGACTTTGAAAACCGCTTTGTAGTGGCTGGACCATAAAAGGAAGTGAATAGAAGCAGCTTGCAATTACAAGACCTGTGAAGTTAAAAACGAGTCGAATCCCAAAAACATCTTCAATAAAAGCCCCAACAAATGAATTATGCGACAATCCCCAAAGAAGATAAAAACCTAAAACCGAGGGAGGAAGTACAATTGGCAAAGCTGTAACGGCTTCTAAAATTGGCTTTACTTTTGATTTTGTTCGAGCCAAAAACCAAGCAAGCGGCAAGCTTACAATAAAAAGCAAGGCCGTTGTAATTCCTGCAAGTTTAAAAGAGAGCCAAAAAGGGCCCCACTCTAAATTCAAAAGCGTATCAATCACCTAACACCTCTTTGATTGCAATTTCACTCGCTTTGACATACACTCTCACTTTTGAGCCCTCTTTTAAATCCATGCGCTCATAAGCACGTCTTGTCATGATGCTCTCTATTACTCCAACTGCAGTTTGGCACAAAACACTATAGAGCAGTTTTCCTTTGATAATTTGTGCAACAGTTGCATCAATGCGGTTTGAGAGGCCTATTTTTTCAAATTCATCTTGAGCAATGATTGAACTTGTGGATTTAAAGCCAAGTCGAACAATATCTCCTATGCCGACTTTTGGCAGCTCCAAGCCCATCATCCACAATGAAATTCCCTCGGCCTCAAATCCGACTACATGTAAATTTCCCTCTCGTTCTACTCGAACAATACGGGCTTTGATGCTATTCATGGAAGCAAGTAACCGTATCTTGATAGAATTTCACGCGCACCATCACTTAGCATAAATTCATAAAACGCCTTTGCCTCGGGGTTATCTTGAGCTCTTTTAAGAAGAACGATTCCTTGATCAATTGGTGTGTAAGTTTTTGAATCTACTAAGGCCCAGTGTGTGCCCTCTTTGTATTGGGTCATCTTATCTGAGTACATTGCTGAGGCATTAACTAGACCAATATCAGCTGCTTTTAACGCATATGTAACAGTTTGGGGAATACTTTCTGCATAAACCAGTTTTGGGGCAACCTCATCATATATGCCAACATTTTTCATCGCCTCTACTGCAGCAGTCCCGTATGGTGCTGTTTTTGGGTTGGCAATAGCAATTTTTCCTATTTTTTTGCTAGTTAAAAGTTTGAGTCCATCGCTAAAATCAGTAGATTTTGAAGTCAAAAATGCTAAGGCTCCTTGGGCATAAATTTTTGGCTCTGTGACAGCTATTTTTTCTAAATATAACGCTTTGGGATAAGCCATGTTTGCAGCCATAAAAATATCAAACGGAGCGCCATTTCTAATTTGAGCAGTCAATTTTCCACTACTTGTGAGAGATGTTTCAACCTTTGTATCTGGATATGTTTCATTAAAAGCGCTAATTAACTCATCCATCGCATAAGTAACGTTTGCAGCTACTGCCAATGTTATCTTGCCCGCATGCAGGCTAACTCCAATAAACAAAGCTAAAAAAATAGCTAATATCTTTTTCATCTTTTTTCCTTTTAGATAAAACTACATAATGATTTGCTCGTTATGTATCTGAAAATATAACGATAATTCTCTTAAGAGATTCTTTAATGTGCAATTTTTATCAATTTTTAAACTAAATCCCTAAAAATAGATATGTTTAAGCCATTTTCAAATATAATTCAAAAGAAATTTCTTCCAAAAGGGTGATTAAAAATAGTGCAATCAACTAAAATCGTTATATAAGTAGTAATATAATGTTACCTTTTAAGTGTTAGGCTCCCAACATTACGCTTGAAGCTTTAAAATGGGCAAATACTTTTTGGCCTTTGGCTAAGTTTAATTCATCCACAACAGAGTTTGCCAAGGTTGCAGTGACTGTGCTTTTACTCTCAAGCTCAACTGTTACTTCAGAGTGTGTGGCTCCTTTGAGCAACTGAACAATTTCTCCTTGTAGACAGTTTTCATAACTACTATCTTGCGGGGACTGTTTTGAGATGCCAATAGAGCTTGCTTTAATAATTGCTATGACTTTATCATTAATTCCAATACCAAGATTTTCAAAGCTTTGGAGAGTAATTGATGAGTAAAGCTTATCAAATCCCTTGACAGTCAATTCCACTTGAGCCCTTACGGCATCGGCCTTGATAGAAGTTACCACTCCCATAAGTTGGTTTCTAGCGCTAAGGCGCAAAGGGATTTTATCAAGAATGGAGGTCATATCTTCGATTGTTTTATAATCTTTTGAGAAAAGATCTAAAAATTGTCGGTGCTTTTTTTCTATTGTGTGGAATGCTTCAATTAACTCTTCAGCCCTTGGAGTTAGGGATGTTCCACCCCCTCCTTTACCTCCGCTTACACGCTCAACAAGTGGAGTATCGGCAAGATTATTCATGGCATCAACCGCATCCCATGCAGCCTTATAACTCATCTTCATCGCTTTGGCTGCTGCATGGATTGAACCTGTTTTTTTAATATTTTCTAATAACGCAATACGTCCGCTTCCTAGAAAATTTTTATCCTTTTTTGTCATCCATAATCGTGCCTCTAACATCTTGATTGCCCCTTTATATAAATCAATTAACTTATTTTGAAGTATACCCAAATCTTTTTACTATTCAAAAAAAATGTTGTGCGTTGTATTTTTTTATATATTACGATATACTTTTTTTGATAAACCTCCTGAATGGGTCTTTTGTTTTTTCATGTTTTTCAAAAGACCCGCTTGTAATAGATTCAAAACTGCTAATTGCCTCTTTACATGTAAAGATAATTTGAGCTATCATTAATAAAAAGGATTTTTATGCACATTCAAAACCTTTTTGATTTTGTTTTGCCTTTACACAACAAGGAGCATTCAAAAACACTTTTAAAACATCCAAAAGCATCCATTAAAAAGATAATCTCTCCTCCAAATTTTAAAAGTGAACTCTTTTGCCAAGACAAGGATGAGTGGGTCACACTTATTCAAGGCGAGGCAACTATAAAAATCTATGGTAAAAATGAGCAATTAAAAGCGGGCGATAGTCTATTTATCCCCGCTAACACTCCTCATAAAATCATAAAAACATCCACAAATCCCTTAGCAATATGGCTTGCAATCTACTTATAATAACAATTTAGTGATTACTTTATCTTATATTAAATATGTAAACAATTTTAAGAAAATTTAATATTAAATGTAATATAATCGCGAAAATATATTAGTTACTAAAGATTTTTTATGGATATAAATGGAATAATAGCCAAGCAGCCAATATTTTATAAAGATAAAAGCGTATATGGATATGAGCTTTTATTTAGAAGTTCAGAGCAAAATTTAGCCCTAGTTTCAGATGATACGCAAGCTACAAGTACAGTTTTAATCAACACTTTAAATACATTTGGGCTTAGCAGTCTTACTCAAGGAAGATACGCCTTTGTTAATATAGGGCAAAATTTACTTATGGATAGCGCCTTAGAAATCATACCAAAAGAGCATTTTGTGCTTGAAATTCTTGAGGATGTTATTGTCAATAAAGAGCTTATTAAAAGAGTTGAACATTTAAAAGAGCTTGGATATATTTTAGCCATAGATGATTTTAATTTTGATTCTAAAATGCTCAAAAACTTTGAACCGCTTCTTGAAATGGTTGATATTATAAAATTTGATATTGCCCAAATCGGACATAAAAATCTTAAACAAAAGCTAAAGCCACTAAAGAGAAAAAATCTTAAATTTTTAGCCGAAAAAGTTGAAACTTATGAAGAATTTGAGGCCTGTAAAAGTTTGGGCTTTGATTATTTTCAAGGATACTTTTTCACAAAACCCCTTATCTTGCAAAAAAGAAGGCTTGATCCTTCAAAGGCAGTCGTTTTGCATCTTATATCAATTCTTCAAAATAAAGAGTCTTCTATTAAAGAGATTGAACTTGAGTTTGCAAAATCCCTTAATCTAACCATCAATTTGCTCAAATACCTCAACTCTACCCACATAAGCTTAAAACACCAGATAAACTCTATTTCTCATGCAATTGCTCTTTTAGGCTGTTCTGAACTAATTCGATGGCTTACTCTTTATCTTTATGCCAATAATGCCAATAATATCTTTACAAAAACCCTTTTAGAGCAATCTTTATTTAAAGCAAAATTTATGAGTGAACTTGCCCTAAGCCTTAATTATAAAAAAGAGTTTCAAGAAAAGGCTTATTTGACCGGAATGATTTCATCTGTTGATACTCTTTTTAGCATCTCTTTTGATGAAATCTTCAAAGAGATTGATTTTGAAGATGATATAAGATTTGCAATTTTACAAAAAACAAAAAACCTTGGAAAACTTCTTATGATTTCTGATTTAGCCTACAAGGGAGACAAGAAAATATTTCCCATATTTAAAAAATTAGGTGTTAGCAACCTAAGGCTCCAAGAAATTACAAACCTTTCCCATGAATGGGCTGCACAAAACTCCAATTAGATAGCTTTACATGTAAAGCCTGCTTTGATGCTTCAATCAAAAAAGACCTTTACATGTAAAAGCTTTTAAATAAGCCCTTCAACCAAACTTACAATAGCAGCCTCTTTCATCGCGCCAGACATGCGATAAATAACTTCACCTTCTCTAAATACGATAAGAGTTGGGATTGAGCGCACATCAAAACGTTGTGCTAAAGCTTGCTCTTCTTGAGTATTAACTTTTGCAAAAAGGGCTTTTAGAGCAAAATTTTTTGCTGCCTTTTGAAACTCAGGAGCCATCATCTTACACGGTCCACACCACGGTGCCCAAAAGTCAACAACCACAGGAATTTGAGAATTAACGACAATAGAATCAAAGTTTTCTGCATAAAGCTCTAAAACATCATCAAATAGCAAAGACTCTTTGCAGTGACCGCAATTTGCCTTTTTATAACTCTCTTTTTTTGGCACATTGTTTACATTAAAACAGTATGGACACACAACCCGCATCCCTATCCTCCTTTACATGTAAAGTTTTTGCTGCACTAACTTCATAAGTACAATAGTCAGCGCAACGATGGTTGGACCTAAAATTATTCCAAAAAATCCCATCGATCCAATACCGGCAATCATAGCAAAAAAGACTAAAACTTCATGCATCCCTTTATGGTTTTGGAGTAAATGTTTATTCACCCAGCCAACCACAAATGGACGGGCAAAATTATCTACTATAATTCCTAAAATTACGATTGAATACAAAACCATCACAAGAGCCGAGGGTAAAGAAAAATTGATCCAGACATAAATGCTCAATGGAATCCACACCAAAGCTCCGCCAACTACTGGAACCATTGAAGCAATTCCATACAAAAGCCCCCAGAAAATTCCATCCATTTTATAAAAAAAGATGAGTATGGCAAATATAAAACCTTGTAAAAATGCCGTTATAAAAAGAGCGTAAAAAAGCGATCGAATACTCATTAAAGCCTCTTTTATAAGCTCCTTTTTGTGCTCTTTATAAAGAGG
>DDHL01000040.1:10315-13637 GCA_002352945.1 Campylobacteraceae bacterium UBA1877
GCCTCTTTTATAAGCTCCATTTTGTGCTCTTTATAAAGAGGCAAGGTTGCAAAGATAAAATCGCTTATTTTTGTACCATAAACTAAAAAAGAGATATAAAATAGAAGAATAAAAAAGGCATCAACAACAAAATCTGCACTTGCTGCAGTAACCATGCGTATAAAATTAAAAATTATGCTACTTAGCTTTGGTATATCAACACTGTTGATCCATGAAGCTGCTTGCTCTTTAATTCCTGGAATTTTAACTAAAATAGCCTCTCCAAAATCCATAAGCTCTTTTAATTTTGCTTGCACCAATCCAATATCTACATGAGAAAAAAAACCAATAGTTTTAAATAAAAGATAGCCTAGGGGAATAAAAATAAAACCGATTGCAAAAATTGCCATCAAAATTGCAGCTAGCCATGATGAGCGCAGCCTCTTTTTTAAACTTTCATAAGCCTTAAAACCCGCCATTGCAAAAACTATGGCAACTAAAATTGTACCCAAATAGGGAGCAAAAAGCATGCAAGTTGCGGCTATTGCAGCTATTGTAAGCAGACCCAAAAAGATTGATTCGCGGCTCATTCATCCCTCGTAATATTTTTGCTGCTATGATACCACAATCAATCTAGGTTAAAGGTTTTATTCTTTTTTTGAGCTATTTTCCTTGATGCTGCCAGAGTCAATTGAAATGATGAATTCTTCTACTTTTTTTCGAATTGCATCACGAATAGTACGAATTTGCTCTATTTTACTCTCTTCATCACCTTCTAAAGTAGCTGGGTCTTTAAAGCTCCAGTGGATTCTATTGGTAAGTCCTGGAAAAAGAGGGCACTTTTGAGCATTGCCTTCATCGCATACAGTAATAATATAATTAAACCGCAAACCCTGTTTAAAATATTCAAAAACACTATTTACACTATTTGAGCTAATATCAATTCCAACCTCGGCCATCGCTTTTACAACTAAAGGGTTTAAAGAGCTTGGTTTAAAACCTGCACTCATCACCTCTATCTCACCTTTGCTTAAATATTCAAGCCAAGCTTGAGCCATTTGACTTCGGCCGCTGTTGTGAATGCAAACAAAAAGTACTTTAGGGCGCATATCTCTCCTTTTAATAAACACCCTATTTTAATTTAAATATATTACTTACTAATTACAATCTAACACTCAATCTGGATAGTTTTTGGAGGTTGAAACCACAAGTAGTATAGTCCATAAAATCCATAACTCATAAAAAACCAACTTAAATAAAAAAACTTCTTTTTTGCATAGATTGTATGGATGTTTGCACTAAAAACTTCATAGCCATGTTTAGTTAAAAAGTCCCTAATTAAAGCTCTTTTTTGGCCATTTTCAAGGTTTTTATCCTCTTTAATCTGATTGATTGCTTTAAAAATAGTCCTCTCATACTCTTTTTGGCGTTTTGATTCAAACCAAAAGATAATAAGACCAAGAAGGGGTAAAAGCAGGGTTATCATTGAATTTTATTAACTTTTTTATACTCTTGAACAAACTCTTTTGCATTATCGCCACGCAAAAAGTTAGCACTATTTAAAAGACCATCACTTAAATATCTTACGTTAAAACCTTTCATTTTCAAATATAAGCGGGCAATATTTGCTCGATCATTATGAGGACACATTGTAACAATGAGTTTGGATTTATCTAGCTCATCAAGGCGATCTGGCAATTCATTAAGAGGAATGTTTTTAGCAAAATTCATGTGCCATGCTTCAAACTCATCTGGAAAGCGAACATCGATTGCTTGAGCTTTATTCTCTTCTAACAATACAATTAATTCAATAGTTTGAATCTTCATTTCCTTGCGCTCTTCATAATCAAAACTTTTTAGGTACGCATCAAGCTCATTTGCATTTACATGTAAAGCTAATAAAATTGTTAAAAATATAAGTTTTAATTTCACACTATCTCTCTTTTTGAACATTTTTAATCAATTCAAGCAATTGATCTTCGCTGAGAGTTCCAATATGTCTAAAAATCTCCTCTCCTTGCGCATTATATGCAACTTGGGTAGGAATAATCTGGATTTTAAACCGTTCAATTGCTTCACGATTATCATTCACATCTACAACGTGAATCGGCAAGTTAGGATTGTTATATAAAAGCCTGTCTATCATAGCCTTCATAGCCTTGCAACTTTGACAACTACTTGCACCAATTTCTAAAACTAAGGGTTCTTGACCAATCTTTGCAACAATTTTATCATATGTTATCAACTCTTTTTGAGTTGCCTGCTCTTGTGCGGGATTTGAACAGCCCGCAAAAATCAGTCCAATGAAAAAAATCCATTTTAATATAACCATTTAAAATCCTTGCAACCATGCTTGATAAAAAAAGTAACCACCCGCTGCAATTAAACCAAGAGCAAATATTTGAGTCATCACTTTGGTTATCCACCCAATAAGAGGATTGGAAGCTACACTTTGAACAAAACCGACACAAACTCCAGCAAGTAAAAGCAGCAAACAATGTCCTAACGTAAAAACCAGCACTAAGCTGTAAGCCTGTGCTTCATCAAAAGAGCTTGCTAAGGCTATAATAGCAACTAATGGTGCTGAAGCGTACGGGGTGCTAACTATCCCAAAAATAACTCCAATTAGCAATACACCAAAAAGGCGCCATTTTAAAAGATACGCAAAGGCTTTTGTTTTATCTAACTGACCGATCCAGCCCATGGAGTAAAAACCCAAAAAGAGCGCCAATATTCCCGCAGCAATGTAAGCCCACATGGGTGCAATGGAAAAGAAAAGTCCCATTTTAGCCACTAAAAAGGCTAAAATCGAAAAACTAATCATCACACCAAGAGTAAATACAAAAGCAATAAGCCATGTCATTCGCGCCCTTGCTCTTTTTTCTAGCTCTTGGGTCATGCCAAGGGCGCTTCCTACTAAGAGTGGAACTGTCACTATAGAGCATGGCGCAAGGGAGGTTAGAGCTCCTGCGCCCAAAGCGGCAAGAAAAAGCGTTATGCCGCTAGCTGATTCTAAAGCAGCAAGAATCGCACTCTCCACCTAGCATTTGCCCCCGCAGCAGCAACCTCCCTGCGATGTATCAGATACACTCTTTTGAGTTCCTTTTAAAAGTTCTACAACTTCATCTACACTAGGCACTCGACCTGTTAATTTAACAGCTCCATCTACAACAAGTCCAGGGGTGCTCATTACACCATATTCCATGATTTTTGTAATATCTTCAACCTTTTCAATTTGAGCAAAAATGCCAGCTTTTGCTACGGCATCATGAACCACTTTTTCCAATGACTTGCACTTTGAACAACCTGTTCCTAAAATTTCAATCTTCATTCACACACTCCT
>DDHL01000018.1:0-13993 GCA_002352945.1 Campylobacteraceae bacterium UBA1877
ACAATCCAATATATTTTTTGAGAAATATCTTTTTGAAGTAGCTTTTCTGAAGCAAAAATAGCCGAATCAATACTTGCCAAATCAACGCCAGCTCCTATAAATAAGTCTCTGCCAGGAAGCGCTCTTACAAAAGAGATTTTAGGAATTAACTGGCCATCAAGATTCTCCCAACTGTAGGTATTAAATCCGCCTTGGGGAGATAATTGGGCAATGTGGGAGTTTTCCCGGATGATATAAATCCCGTTTGGATCTTGCAAATCCCAGCGGTTAGGTCTTGGGTCAAATACCTTTCCATTGCTTAAAATAATATCGCCATCAAAAGAGTTGATAAAAAAGTAATTACTTGAGTCTTTTCCAAAGCGCCTATTGGCAAGATGGGTAAAAATCTTTTCATCAATCTCTTTTGCAAAGCTATCTAAATCAACACTTGCTTTTAAATACCAGCCGTAAGGTTCAAATTTTTTTATAAAGCTAACAACTTGGCGTAGACTTTTTTTGCCAGGAGCTTTCCAAAAAGTAGATAAGAATCCTTCATCTGAATAGCGCATCATGCCAATCTCTTCATTTACTACTCTTGTATGCTGGGCATCTTTGATGTGCAAAAGCGTTCTGCCTACATTTTCTGGGTTTTTAGGATGGTAAATTCCGATTCCATCAAGGGAGTTTATAGTAAAATCAACCGCACATTGGGCATTAAAAGCATCTACTAAATCGATAAAAAGAGAGCGGGTAAATGCATCTGGAGCAGGATGATTTTTGTGGATAAAAGAGTATAGGCGCTCCATTTGGTTGTGAAGTTGAAGTGCTTCGTGATATAAATCCTCTTTTGCCAACCGGATTACACGAGAGCGTTCAACCCTGATATAATCAACCGCTCTATTTACTTCAGCCTTAAGAAAGTTTTTTTGTTCATCCATTAATTTATCGCGAAGCTCTTGTGTTTGGATTTGAAAATCTCTATTTAGAGTGTAGATAACAATCAGTCCGCTTATTAATGAAATTGCAAGTAAAATGGCTAAAATTTGCAAAGTAACGGTTTGAATAAGACTTGCAGATCTTTTCAACTTAATCTCCTGAAAAGATATACTATCATACTCAAAGTTAAGATGAGAAAAAAATTTGGTTATAATCGTGTCAAAAAAGGATTTTAGGTGCCAAAAGTTTCTAAAATTGAATCTATATTAGATCAAATCCCGACACCATGCTATGTTTGCGAAGAGGAACTTTTAGAAGAGAATTTAAAAATTTTACAATCAATTCAAGAGAAAAGCGGAGCAAAGATTCTTTTAGCCCTAAAAGGGTTTGCTTTTACTGCTTTGCTCGATAAAGTCGGTAAAGTTTTGCACGGATGCAGTGCAAGCGGCCTACATGAAGCGATGTTAGCTTGCGAATATGTAAACAAAGAGGTACACACTTACTCTCCAGCTTTTAAAAAAGAGGAGTTTGAAAAGATTGTAAAAATAAGTGATCATATTATTTTTAACTCTTTTGAACAGTGGATGCAGTTTAAGCCAATGGCTTTAGGCAAAGTTTCATGTGGCATAAGAATCAATCCTGAAGTTTCGGCTGCACCGACTGATTTGTATAATCCTTGTGCTCCTTTTAGTCGCCTTGGTGTAACAGTGAAAAATTTTAAACCCCAATTGCTTGATGGGATTGAGGGCTTGCATTTTCATGCTCTATGTGAGCAAAATGTGGATGCGCTAAGGGCTGTTTTGCAAAGCTTTGAAGAGAAGTTTAAAAACTACATTCCTAAAATGAAGTGGATAAATTTTGGTGGCGGCCACCACATTACTAGAAAAGATTATGACATAAAAGGTTTGATTGAGCTTATACGTGAATTTAGAAAAAAATATGACAATATTCCTGTCTATTTAGAGCCTGGAGAAGCTGTTGGGTGGGAAACTGGCGCCTTAGTAGCCTCAGTTTTAGATATTGTAGATAATGGGATGAAGATTGCTATTCTTGATACTTCAGCAGAAGCCCATATGCCAGATACTCTTGCTATGCCTTACCGCGCAATGATTAGAGGTGCAGCAAATCCAAATGAAAAAGCCTATACGTACCGTCTTGGCGGAAACACCTGTTTAGCAGGAGATATTATGGGAGATTACAGTTTTGATGAACCTTTACATGTAGGTGATAAGATTATTTTTGAAGATATGATCCATTACACAATTGTAAAAAATACAACTTTTAATGGAATTAAACTTCCCGATCTTGGAGTGTTGCGTAAAAACGGGAAGTTTGAAGTAGTTAAAACTTTTGGATACGAGGAGTATCGCCGCCGAAATTAGTGGCGGCGTGAATCTCTTTTTTGTCTGTCGCGGCGATAAGTAGTTTTATCTCTGCTACTGCGGTGCTTTTTAAAATTGCCCCGTTTTTTACTCTCTTGGCTTGAGCGTAGTCGCTTTATAACCTTGGCAAAGGTTTGCTCATCAAGGCCTATTTTTTCTGGGCCGTTGGCCTTTTCTTGCTCAAGCAAGAGTGAAATGGCTTTTAGTGCAATATTTGCTAAATCCGTTTCATTTTCTAGTGTGTTTAAAATTGTTGCGGCATTTTCATTTAAAGGGGCTTGTGAAATTTTTTGAGCTAAGTTATTAAGACGATTTTTTTGAAGCTCATTTCTTGTTGGTAAAACTCGATGCTCAATGGTTGTACCCACTTTTTTGCAAATCCGCTGGATTGAATTGTACTCAATGGGTGTACAAAGAGTGATTGCCATCCCTTTTTGTCCAGCACGTCCAGTTCTGCCGATTCTATGGACATAACTTTCTGGGTCAAATGGAATATGCACATTAATTACATGGCTAATCTCTTTTACATTAAGACCGCGAGCTGCCACATCGGTTGCAACTAAAAGGTCAATATTTGAAAATCGAAACGCCTTAATCACCTCTTCTCGCTGAGGTTGTTCCATATCTCCATGCAAGCCCTTAACTGCAAATCCAGCAGCTATGAGCTTCGTTGTTAGCATATCAACCTCTTTTTTTGTACGACAAAACATAATTGCCTTATCTGGGTCAAGAAAATCTAAAAGGCGAATGACTGCATCATCTCTTTCCCACTCTTCAATCACATAGTAGCACTGCTTAATATCAATATTTGTTGTCATATTTGCTGGAGTTACGCTTACAAACTTTGGTTCATTGAGAATTTTTTTAGCCAATTGCTTAATTGGATCGGGCATAGTTGCGGAAAAGAGCATTGTTTGGCGGGATTTTGGAAGGAAGGTAAAAATCTTTTTAATATCATCTAAAAATCCCATATCAAGCATTTCATCTGCTTCATCCAAAATAACTACACTTGGGTTAAAATTTGGCAATCTGTTATTTTTTAGTAAATCTAAAATTCTCCCAGGAGTTGCTACAACTACACTTGCGCCAGAAGCTATGAGTTTAAGTTGTCTTTGGTAAGAGCTGCCGCCATAAACAGTTACAGTTTTAAAACCTTTAAAACGGCCTAGCATATACATTTCATCACTAACTTGCGTAGCAAGTTCTCGTGTAGGAGTTATGACAAGAATTTGTACGCCAGAATTTTTAGGGTCAATTTTGCTCAGTACCGGCAGAGTAAATGCTGCGGTTTTGCCTGTGCCTGTTTGGGCTTGGGCGACAAGGTCATGGCCATCTAAAATAAGAGGAATTGCTTGTTGTTGGATGGGGCTTGGTTCTTTAAAACCAGCTTCAATCACAGCTTTATTAATAGCTGGATCGAGTTGGAAAGCTTCGAAAGTGGTATTCATATAAGGGGTTCCTAGTAGATCAATGTAGCAAAAAGTAGAGCTAGATTGGTCGAAATTTCATCCATTATAGCTAAATTAGATTAAATTAAGATGGGTTAAAACCACTAATTATAAAGGTGCTTGTATTATTGGTGTGTTCATATTTACATGTAAAGCCATGAAGGTCAAAAACCTGTAGAGCAATAAAGAGTCCAAACCCAAGTCCGCGAGATTCGCGCTGCTTGCTTCCACCTAAAAAATATGGCTTTGCATAATCTTCTAAAGAGTAGGGCAGAGCCGGACCGGTGTTGCTAATTTTAAGCTCTTTTCCATCAAATTCAATTTTTGCACACTTATCATCACTGTAACGCAAGGCGTTATCAACTAAATTTTTAACCGCTGCACAAAAGAGATCAAAATCGACCTTTAATGAACCCGATTTTATATCTTTGATTAGGTTTGGATTTTCATCTGGCAAAAGATCATAAACTTGGGCAAGAATATCATCAATGTGGTAGGTTTTAGGATCAAGTGGCTGCTCCCCAGAGCCTAATTTTTCAATCCTAGCAAACTCTTCAAGAAGCTCCTCTTGCGTATTAAGGTAGGTTGCAAGTTTTTGCGTATAAGGAGTGCTCTCTACCATTGCAAGGGCTAATTTTGCTTTAGTAAGCGGAGTTTTAAGTTCATGCATAATATTTCGTAAAAAAAGCTGTCTAGCATCTCTTAACTGTCTGATTTTCGTAATGGTTTTATAATAAGCCCTTGTGAGCATGCCAATCTCATCTAAACTTTTGCTAGGAGGTGGAGCTTCGTAACGGCCTTTGGCTAATGCTTCAATGCTCTTTGTTAAAGGTCCAATGGGCTGGATTGAGCGCAACGTTAGGATATATAGCCCAATTAAGAGCATAATAACCGAGCCAAAAACCAATAGATTTATATGGGTTGAGTATTCAAAACTGGTTTGAAATAGGATTGGTTCATGATTTTTTGGTGAAAAGAGGATGTATATTTTATCCTCATTTTCAAATGTCTGAATTGGCCCACGCATATTTGCCATGCGCTTTTTTGGGCGAGAGTTTGGAGGCGGTTGTGTAATATACTCTTTAAATGGTTCTAAATTTTCAACCCTTATTAAACCCTCTTGGCGCAAAAACTCATCATTAAAACTTTCAGTTTGTCGATTGTAAGCACTTCTTAAAAGGGCAAAAACTGTCCGTTCAAACTCTTCAATAGTTCTTGTTTTTTGATGTTTTGTAAAACCAACACCAATACTAAAAACTGCCACGATGGCAATAGAAAAAATGAGCGTTATTTTAAAAAAAAGAGTGTGGTACCACTTCACCCTTCAATCCTATATCCAACGCCCCTGACTGAGTGGAGATGTTTTGGGTTTTTAGAGTTTTCACCAAGTTTTGTGCGGATTCTGCTAATGAGTACGTCCAAGCTTCTGCTATCACTATCCTCTCCTAAACTTGGCGCTGCTTGAATAAGTTGAGCACGAGAGACTACGCATCCGTGTTGATGTAAAAGTTCCCCTAAAACCTCATATTCAGCCCTTGTTAACTTAAGCGGTTTATCATGAAAATAGATTAGACCAGCTTTTTTATCGTGTCTAAGAGCAGAGGCGGGGGCTTGACTCTCTTTGTTTGATCGCTGGTATCTGCGTGAAACGCTTAGGATTCTTGCATAAAGCTCTTTTGGCTCATACGGCTTTGGCAAATAATCATCTGCCCCAAGTCCAAGACCAATTACCTTATCTTCCAAATCGCTTCTAGCAGAAGAGATTATGATTGGGATATCGCTTTTTTGACGAATCTCCTTACAAATTTCTAACCCATCCATTCCAGGTAGAGATAAGTCTAGGATGAGTAAGTCATAAGGAGTAACAGAAAGAGCGCTGATACCCAAGTATGGATCTTCATAATTGGTTACATGTAAATTATATTGCGCTAAAAAGTCACAGAGTAATTCAGCAAGTTCAGTATCATCTTCAATCATTGCAATACGCATGAGTCCTCCTTAAAACTAGTAGTGAGTATACCATGCTAGTTATGATAGAATGTTAACAAAGAGTAGGTTTGTTTAAAAACAATGTGCCATTGGAACAGTTGAGCACTTGCGGGTCTTGGTCAAATTCAGCCATTGATATGGGATATACGCTCTGCGCATCCTTAAGTACCGTTTCCCTGTATCTTCTTGACTGCCACTTTCGGCAATAGTCAATGTATGCCTTTCTTTGATGTTCATCTTGAATAGTCAAAGCATAGGTTAGCAGTTGATTAGCCAATGATTTACACATTTCCATCACTTTGAGATTACCAATATCGGGAGTCCATATGCCGTTTTCATAGCAAAACCACATCTTCCTTTCGGGAACATAGCGGGCAAAAGATTTATAATAATCAGCAAACAGCCTGCTTGCCCCAATATCCGTCCAAGGGTAGCGACCGTTACTCTCAGGCTTAAAATCAACAAGGGAATATTCACCAAAATCTTCTGTAGCTGATGAACGCTTACCACCTGGTTTGTATATTTCAGTAGCATTTGCGATAGCTTTTTCTATGGTTATCATTCCATAAGTACTACCGGACTGCGGTCTATTCCATTTATCTCGCATTAGCCCGCTCTGCCGGAAAAGTCTGTCCATCTGTCCAATATCCCTGCCACACCAAAATGCCAGCATACCGCAAAGTGCCAAATCAGCTTCACTGGCAGAAGCATAACCAGATGTCCCCCCCTGCCATAATGCTTTGAACCTTTCTCCGTTTGCCGATTTTAAAGCCTTCTCAATAACAGACTTGTCAGACAGATAGGATTGACTTTCTGTATCCAGTAGTTGCTTCACAGGGGTAGGACGCAGCATATACTTGTCTAGTATCATCTGTAGTTCATTCGATTTCTCCGCAATATCACCATTCGCATACACATTGCCCGTTACGGTAACAAAACGATTTGCTGCTCCAGCCACATAAACCTCAACTCCCAGCTTTCTGTTATTGATATAGTATTTTGTTTTGTCAAAGTTAAAGCCTGTGGCCTTAAAGAAAATATGAAGCCCTTTTTCAGATGGACTGTGTTCCATATAACAACCACTAAAAGCGTCTACAACACTTTGGGAAATAGGCTTAAGCTTACCGCTGCTATCAAAGCAATCATCTAAGTCGATAACACATATGTCATTACCCACCAAAAATCCGATACCGTCATAATCACTTATAGCAGCTATCGCCGAACTAAAATCTTTAAATGTACCACGTTTATTTGGTTTTGCCCTTTTTCCTGTTACTGGATTATAGGGAACTTTGGTTTTTCTGCCACTTCGCTCTTCATATTTCCAACAGCAAAACTGTGGCTTATCTTTAAGCACCTGTGGCAAGTTATCATATTGTGTTTTCAGTTACTTCACCTCCTTGCCTTTTATAAATGACCCGAAACACTACTGTTCCAGAGGGTTTGCCTTGTTTGACACAACCTCGTTATCTTTCAAGGAATACGCTCGGAATTATCGTCATGGCATATTCTGCTTGAAGTATCTCTTGCATTTCGGGGTATTCAGTTGTCAAGGAGCAGTGAGAGAAAAACTATGCTTTCATTGGGGGATTATTTTTCCTCTCACCTTATAGCCTTGGTAGGGCACATTAGTTGAGGATTTTCTAAAAATATTTTTCTTCCTCATCCATAAGCGAAGAATTCTATTGATTCGAACCCCTAAAATAAAAAATAGCCTGTCTTTTTTCCAGAAAAGACGGCTGTAATGTTTATGCTTTTGCTCAAATTTGAGCGAAAGTGGTATTAAATTTAAGAAGGCTTAATGCTGTAGTTTTGGATTTTTCAATTAGACTTTTCGACTTTTTTGTCTAAAAGCTTTAATTCGAACATCTTAAGATAAATGCGTAAATAGAAAATTGTGATTGAAATAGACGAAAAATAATGTGAGATTAAAAATTTATACTGTTTATAGCGTGTTTTTGTGATATAATTATTAATATTTGTGGGAGGTGCAAAAAATGGCAATACATTATAACAAGCTATGGAAGCTGCTAATTGATAAGAATATGAAAAAGAAAGATTTGCAACGCCTTTCCGGTGCTAGCTCGGCAACTATCACAAAGCTTGGCAGAAACGAAAATGTAAATACAGAAATACTTCAAAAAATATGCACAGCATTAGAATGTGACATTTGTGATATTTTAGAGTTTGTACCTGATAAAATTGAGAAAGGCAAGGTGAATGATAACAATGATTAAGGATATTATGAATGCCAATGATAGTGCAACGCCGAACTGTCGAGAAATGGCTGTATTAAAAGAAAATTTCCCCTCATGTTTTAAGGCAGATGGGTCCTTTGATATTGAACGGTTTAAGGAATTTTTAAGTGATAAGATTGCTGTCACAGGAGAGGGTTATGAACTCAAGTTTTTAGGAAAAAATTATGCCCGATTGTTGGCTTCGATTGATACTACAACTGTTGTTGTGCCAGACGAGGAACATAACTCAAAATCAGAAAATATGAACAGTGAAAACATCTACATAAGTGGCGATAATCTTGATGGGTTAAAGCATCTCTTGAAGTCCTATTCACGTCAAGTTAAATGTATTTATATTGATCCTCCTTATAACACTGGAACAGATGGATTTGTGTATAATGACCAGTTCAATTTTACTGTGGAAGAACTTTCGGAAAAATTAAGTATTAGAGAAGAACAGGCACAACGTATTTTAGACTTAACAAAGCGTGGTTCGGCTTCTCATTCTGCGTGGTTAATGTTTATGTACCCACGTCTTTTACTGGCTAGGGATTTACTTAAGGATGATGGGATTATATTTATTTCTATTGATGATAATGAGCAAGCCAATCTTAAACTGATATGTGATGATGTCTTCGGAGAAAATAATTTCTTGACTTGCATTTCGCGTGCAACAGGTACTCCAACTGGCGGAGGTTTTGATGGTCTTGTTAATGAATTAGACTATATGCTTGTATACGCAAGAAATATTACCGCTGCTGTAATCAATGGATTAGCTATGAATGAAGATGATGCAAGAATATATAATCAGATTGATGAAGATGGAAATAGATATTTAACTCGATCACTACGTAGAACTGGTGGTGAAGATAGACGTGAAGATAGGCCAACCATGTACTATCCATTAATTGCTCCAGATGGTACTGAGGTCTATCCTATTGGTCCTACTGGATATGAGAGCAGATGGATATGTGCTCCAGAGACAGCAAAAAAGCTCGAGGAAGATGGATTGATTGAATGGAGAAAAACTGATTTGCTTGGGAAAAAAGTTTGGCACCCATATCAAAAATATTATTTAGAAAATCGAACAAAAGCACCAGGGAACATATGGCAAGACTTTTTCTGGCCACCAGATGACACAAATCATGAATTTCTTTGGACTGATATCGAAGGCAATAAAAAGGCAACAAGAGATATTAGAGATCTATTTGACGGGCAAAAAGTTTTTGAAACAGCAAAACCTATTGGTTTGTTAGAAAAAGTACTTACAATTGGAAGTAATGATGGGGATATAATAGTTGACTTTTTTTCTGGCAGTGCAACTACTGCTCATGCAATCATGAGAATGAATGCAGTAACCCAAGGAAAACGAAAATATATACTTATACAGCTACAAGAGCCTGTAAAGCCAGGAAGTGATGCAGAAAAAGCAGGATACACTACCATAGACCAAATCGGCATGGAGCGCATACTACGAGCAGCTGTAAAAATAAGAGAAAAGTATCCAGATACAACAGTTGACCTTGGCTTTAAGCACTATACATTGGTTGAGCCTGAGCAAAACACTCTAGACAAGCTTGAAAAGTTTGACCCTACTGAAAATAAATTATTTGCTGACAAAGACATTCTTAGTGATTTTGGAAAACCTACCGTCCTTGCAACGTGGCTTGTTAGAGATGGATATGGACTTACAGCAGAAGCTGAGGAGTTAAATTTTGCTGGATACAATGGCTATTATATAGGAAAACATCTTTACCTAATTGACCCGGAATTGTCTAATAAGGCGATTGAAGCCATTGTAGTAAAATATGAAACTGACGGCAGCTTTAATCCTGAGAACGTGGTGTTATTCGGTTATAGTTTTACATGGACGGAAATGGAAGCTTTAAAAATTAATTTGAAACGGTTGAAGGATACAGAGAAAAACTTGCGTATCAACTTCGATATCCGTTATTGATTGGAGGGTATGTTATGGAACTTATCCTACAACGAGGATTACCACACCAACAAAAAGCTGTAGATGCAATAAGTGCTGCTTTGAATGGGGTACAGATAACTTCTCCTGTACAATTTTATGAAAACCCAAGTATTTCTCTTTCTGATCCTAAACTAGCTGCAAATATTAGAGAAATTCAAAAAAATATACCTTCAGAATATCGAAGCAGTATGCCTATTGGTGACTGCTTGAATATTGATATTAAAATGGAAACTGGTACAGGAAAGACTTACGTTTATACTCATACTATATATGAGCTTCATAAACGTTACGGACTTAATAAGTTTATTATCGCTGTACCTTCACTTGCGATTAAAGCAGGAACTGCACAGTTTTTGCGTGATGAATATGTAAAGCGACATTTTTCCGATGTTTGTGGCTATGGTACAGAAATTGAGGTTGGAGTACTAGAAGCGCCAAAAAACAAGAAAAAGGGGCGCTCCTATTTCCCGAGTGTTGTGAGCGACTTTGTAAAAGGTTCTTACCAGAACACGAAGAAGATTTATGTATTATTAGTTAATATGCAACTACTTGTTGTCCGATCAAATGGTATGCTTAGCCGTGACGACTATGATTATGGAGTAGAAGGTTTTTATAGACCACTTGATGCTATTCGTGCAACAAACCCTGTTGTTATTATTGATGAGCCACATAGATTTTCTCGTGACCAGAAGGCATTTAAGGTTATCGTTGATGAAATAAAACCACAGTGTATTATACGCTTTGGTGCTACCTTCCCTGAAACTACAAGTGGACGTGGAAAAAACAAAATAACCGTAAAAGACTACCAAAACCTGCTCTATGATTTAAATGCCTGTGAATCTTTTAATCAAAATTTGATAAAGGGAGTAACGAAGGAGCATTTTGAACCGGTATCCAAGCGTGAAGAAAAGGTGAAAATCACTTCCATCACAAGCAAGGATTCTGTTACCTTTCAGTATAAAAAGCGTGATGAATCGACTAAAACATTTACTCTTAAAACTGGAGATTCACTATCTATCATTAATGAAGCTTTCGAGGGAATTACGGTTCATGCTATTGGCAAATCAACAGTTGAGTTTTCTAATGGTATTCAAAAGTCAACTGGTGAGGAATTGGATGTGGATATCTATATGACCTCTTATCAAGAGCAGATGATGCGTCTTGCCCTTGAGCGTCATTTTGAAACAGAAAAAATAAACTTCTGTGGTCGCAATTTCAAGATCAAGACATTGGCATTATTTTTTATCGATGATATATCATCATATCGACCAAACGAGGAAGGTAAAACCCCTTATCTATTACAAGCTTTTGAGAGATTGCTTAAGGAACGGATAGAATCGGTGCTATCTACCCTCAGTGAGCATGATACTGAATATCGGGCATATCTGGAAGCAAGTCTTGCAGATATTTCTGCTTGCCATGCAGGCTATTTTTCACAGGACAATAGCGATTCGGATGAAGATATAGCAAAAGAAGTAGAAACCATCCTTCATGGAAAGAAGCAGCTTCTCTCGTTTAAGAATAAAGACGGTAGCTACAATACTTTACGTTTTCTATTTTCAAAATGGACACTTAAAGAGGGCTGGGATAACCCTAATGTATTTACGATAGCTAAGCTTCGTTCTAGCGGAAGCGAAAATAGTAAACTGCAAGAGGTTGGACGAGGTTTACGACTACCTGTAGATGAGAATGGTAATCGAATCTCCAATGAAGAATTCCAGCTTAATTATATTGTCGACTTCACAGAGGCAGACTTTGCTAAACGATTAATAGACCAAATAAACGGAGAAATTCCACAAGCTTCTTCTATTAGCGAAGAAAGATTGGAACAAGTGGCCAAGAAGCTTGGCATGACTTCTGATGAGCTTTTTGATGCACTATATGATAAACATTACATAGACAGGCGATTAAATATAAAACCCGATACAAGGGACGCTTTCTTTGCAGAATACCCGGACTTTGCTACAGGATTGTCTTCAGGTAAGGTAAAAGACCGAAATGTAGCAAAACCAAGACCTGTAAAAATCCGCAAAGCTGTTTACAGTGAAATACGCGAATTATGGGAAGCAATCAATCAACGATACCTACTTTTCTATGATGATGATCTGGATGCTGATATGGCTAAAGTTGTTTTATCCTTGCTGGAAAAACCCGGTGTTTTTACAGACGTTGTCATGACTAGCTCCAGAGATATCGTTAAGAGCGATGGCTCACAGATGATGATTGTTTCAGATACAGGCGCCCAATATATAGTATCCAAACCTATTCCCTACAATGAATTTCTTAAGAGGATCACAAATGCTACAAACATTCCAATTAAAGTATTGCATGAGGCATTGTGTGAGTATGTTAAGAGGAATGGAACTATAAATCCAGAACGTATTAATGGAAATTCTGTCAGCATGTTTATCCAACAATTTCATGACTGGAGAAGCAATAATTTGCAAGGTCGATTCCATTATGCAAAAAGCAATACGCCTGTTGGTGCCACAGCACTTACCTATTCAGACGGTTCTCCACGTGAAGATATTGCACAGGGACGTATCGGCACAAAGATAGCTCCGGGAACACCAAGCGAGAAGTATTTATATGATGCTTTCGCTTATGACTCACCGTTGGAACAAAAGAATATTATGTCGGACATCGAAGAAGTCATTGTATATGGAAAAATTCCACGTAGCAGCATTGCCATACCGACTATTACCGGTGGAATGTACAGTCCAGACTTCATGTATGTTGTAAGAAGGACTTCCGGTGAGAAAGAGCTTAACATTGTAGTCGAAACAAAAGACGTAGAAAATAAATCCGACTTACGTGGTACAGAAAAAGCAAAAATTGATTGTGCTCGTGTTTTCTTTGGTATGCTCTCGAAAGATGGATACACTGTTTATTTCCGTGATCAGTTAAACAACAAACAGATGGCTCAGATTATTAAGGAAGTATTAGCAGAGTGATTTGTGTGAATTTCTAGCTGAAAGGAGGTAAATCAATGAAAGCTATGATATTCTTAAACACAGCTTGGATGGAAAGATATGAAGGTTTATTGGGAAATGATAAAGAAATACATGGCGGTGGCTCCTATGTTGAAGAATATGGTTATGGACACGAAATATTCAATTTCAAAAAAATTAGCGGTAAGGTATATGGTTATGCTCAGCCAAGCGGGTATAACAACCTTCAAAGATTAGGAGCGAGTGAAGATGATGAATTCATAGATGATGTTTTAGTCATTTTCACTGCAACCCACAAGAATGGCGGAACGTATATAGTTGGATGGTATAAGAATGCCAGGTTTTTTAAAGATTATCAGAACACTAATCTTTCAGAAAGAAAATTTAGAAATGAATATATCGGATATTATGTTGTTGCTAATGCTGACAATGCTACTTTACTGAGTATAGATGAAAGGTTCTCATTTCCGATAATACCAAGAAGAGTAAAAGGCGGAATGGGTCAATCAAATGTTTGGTATGCTGATAGCCCTGAAATGGAGGATTTTAAGAAAGAAGTTCTAAGACATATAGAAAGATATGAAAAAAAGAAAAGTATTAGGCGTCGCCTTCCTATCTTCCGCCAAACCGATGCAGAACTAAGAAAGAAAATAGAGAATATCGCTATTAGAGAAGTTACCAGAGAATACTCAGAAAGGGGTTTTGCCGTGACTTCTGTAGAAAGTGAAAACTTAGGATGGGATTTGGAAGCAGTTTATAAGAAAATTAAATTAAAAATTGAAGTAAAGGGACTAGCAGGTCAAGAGGTTTCTGTTGAGTTAACTCCAAATGAATTTTCAAAAATGAACAACAATAAGGACTCTTACAGATTATGTGTTGTTACAAAGTGCCTAGAAAATCCTGTACTTTATGTTTTTTCATATTCCTCTGAAAGGAATGAATGGATAAGCGAAGATGGTCATATACTTTCAATTGACCAGATTATATCCGCAAGGTGCTATACTTAATTCCATAAAATGACCATATTTTGTATTACCAATAAACACAAAAAGACCAGCCGCTTCAAGCATTCATGCCTGATTGTGACTGGTCT
>DDHL01000018.1:14178-14603 GCA_002352945.1 Campylobacteraceae bacterium UBA1877
TCATGCCTGATTGTGACTGGTCTTTTTTTGCCTCCGCTTAAAGCTGTTCACTTTAGTCTTTTTTTCAATCCCTAAGTGAACGCTTTTTTTGGCGCCCCTTGAGGTTATTTTAAAAGAGCAGCTTCTTCAACAATAAAAGGCACGCCTTTTACGCCATTCATAAGGTACTTTCGGCGCAACTCTTCCATGCTAGCAACTGCTTCGTCTGAAACCTTTGTATCAAGAGTGAGGTTTTCATCAAAAAATTTGCGCATAATTGCTATCTTTTGGCTATCATCTTTAGCTTTTGCAATCTCTTGATAAATAAGATAACTCTTCTCAAGTGATGAGCGCTCATGTACTGGAGTGAGGATAATTTTTAAATTGACCTCTTTGAGGCGGTTTTCGATTTGGCCAAGCTCAGCTCGGCAATAGGGACACTCTGT
>DDHL01000018.1:14757-20125 GCA_002352945.1 Campylobacteraceae bacterium UBA1877
ATAGGGACACTCTGGATCAGAAAAGACAACTAAAGTTTTTTTGTCTTTATCATTGCCAATTGAGATAATGTTTTTAGCATCCTCTTTTTTGTAAATTGCACCAATCTTCTTTTGAGCCTGGACTCTCTCAAACTCTTGTTTTGAAGATTTACCAGTTTTCAAATCGATAATATCTGGAAATAAAAGTCCATCTTTTACATACACATTAATAACTTGGCTTTGGGTGCCATCGCTTAGAGTCGTTGTAACTCTTTCGTACCCTTTGGCTCCGTCAACCTCTTGTCGCTCTGTGATAGTTACAGAGATATTCTCTGGCACTTGCGCTTTAAAATAGTTGATAATTTGAGCATCTGTTGCTGCAAAAAGTGAAGTGGCTGCCAGGGCGGCAACAAGGCTAATTCGTTTCATACAATTCCTTTTTTGGGAGTAAAATTGTATTATTGTATCATCAAAATGTAAATCGATAATAAACTAGGAGTTTTAATGAAAGATAGTGAAAAAAATGAGCTCATTGAAGCAATTGGCAAACTGATTGAATCAGATCCGAGTGCTCAGCCGATTGCGTATGAAACTTTAAATCTTATGGATTTGCAAACCTTGCAGAGTATAAAAGCAAATTTAATGCAGTCAAAAAATTCCCGCTCATTTGAAGGATGGTATGACGAATTAAGCAGTAAATGCAGCAAAGATTAATCTTTACATGTAAAGCTAGTTTAATCATCTTTTAATAATATTTTATTATGAAAAAGATAATTATTTATTTATTAATTGGAGCGGTTGTTCTTCTTTTTGGTATTTCAGCTTATAAAGAGGCTACTAAAAGCGGTGCTAAGGCAAAACGCCTTCCTTGTCATGAAAAGGTGACAGTTTTTGAACGTCTGTATCTGCCAAATCAAATAGATGATTTTAAAATTGAAAATGCCAATTTGAGTGCATCAATTACTCTTGTGCCATCAGTCTATCAAGCTCCAAAACTTTTTAAAGCCATTCCAAAAAGTGAGATTGAAAGCTTGGTTAAAAAGCATTTAAAGGCAAAACTCAATGAGTCATATCCTTTACATGTAAAGGTTATGGTAGTAGAAAATGACAAGCTTGATCCTAAGAAAAAAAATAACGATGCAAAATCTTTTTTAGGATATATCAGGGCATCTTATTATAAAAATGGTGATCTAATCTACCAAATCCAAGTGGATTTTTTAGATAAAAATGAGATAAAAGATACCCTCCAATGCATACATCAATCCCTCATGAGTATATAAAATTTTAGATTTTTGACGAAAAATATAGCTAAAAAAATGGCTAAAATCCCCGTTTTTTTATAAAAAGTCCAAAATATATCCCACTAAAAGACCTATAATGTCTCTAAATTTGTATTCTAAAAAGGAGACAGTATGTCAGCCAAATTGTGGAAAATATTTCTTCCTCTTGGGGTTTTGGTAATCTTGTGGCTTATTCCTACTCCAGAAGGGCTTAGTGTAAATGCTTGGCACTTTTTTGCAGTATTTTTAGCTGTAATTGTTGGATTGATTTTAGAGCCAATCCCAGCAGCGCTCATTGGCTTAACAGGTGTTGCATTTAGTGCTACATTTGGACTTGTGGGCGAAAGTGCAGCTGCTAGTAGAAATTGGGCGCTTAGCGGTTTTTCAAATGGAGTTATTTGGCTCATTTTTGCTGCTTTTATGTTTGCATTAGGATATAAAAAGAGTGGCCTTGGCAAAAGGATTGCACTGCTGCTTGTCAAAAAACTTGGAAAAACATCACTCGGTCTTGGCTATGCGGTGGCGTTTGCCGATGGAATACTCTCTCCTTTCATGCCATCAAATACTGCAAGAAGCGCTGGAACAATCTTTCCAATTGCTATTAATATTCCTCAAATGTTTGACTCAACTCCAGAGCATGAGCCTCGCAAAATGGGCGCATACATTTCGTGGGTTGCAATTGCAGCTACGTGTGTAACAAGCTCCATGTTTCTAACAGCCCTTGCTCCAAACCTTTTGGCAGTATCTCTAGTTCAAAAAAGTACTGGAATCATGATTGAGTGGGGAGAGTGGTTTAGCTCCCTTGCGCTTATTACAATCCCACTCTTTTTGGCCGTGCCGTTTTTAACATATATCTTTTATCCTCCAACACAAAAAGTTTCACCAGAAGCTCCTGCGTGGGCTGCTAAAGAGCTTAAAAAGATGGGTCCGATTACAAAAAATGAGCTTTTAATGCTAAGTCTTGGACTTTTGGCACTAGCTCTTTGGATTTTTGGGAAACAATTAGGTGTTAATAGCACTGTTGCGGCTGTTGCTGTACTTTGTTTATTGGTGCTAACAAATGTTATTTCATGGGATGATGTCATTACAAACAAAGGTGCATTTAATGTATTTATCTGGTTTGCTACCTTAGTTGCCATGGCTGGCGGATTAAAATCGGTTGGCTTTTTAGATTGGGCAGCTTTGTTGATTGCAAGCAACCTTGATGGAATGTCGCCCATGGGCATAGCTATTATGCTCATTGGATTATTTTTTCTCTTCCACTACTTCTTTGCAAGTGTCACTGCCCATACGGTTGCTCTTTTACCGCTCTTTTTAGGAGTTGCTGCTAACTTGCTTCCAGTTGAAATGATTCAACCACTTGCCATTCTTTTAGTAGGCTCACTTGGACTTATGGGTATTATCACACCATATGCAACTGGTCCATCACCAATTTGGTATGGTGCCGGTTATATCAACCAAGCAACGTGGTGGAAACTTGGTTTTGTATTTGGAGCAATATACCTTGGTTCGCTAATCTTACTTGCCTTTTTTATCTTATAGTTTTTACCCTTTTACATGTAAAGGCCTAGTTTTAAACTAGGCCTTTAAAATTTAATCTATTGGAATTGCTGGATTTAGGCTAGATGTGTTGTGTAAAAAGTGGCGATGTTTTTCAAATTGGTCTACAATATCTGTGGCAATTACATCTTCATCGTATCCATAAATATCGTAAGCTTTATTTCCATCTTGAAGATAAACTTCAGCACGAGCATACTCTTTTTGCATTTTGGTAGGATTTATCGAATCTGGAAAGGCAAAAGTGGGAGTATCCCCTTTTTTAATGCGGACTTCATAAATAAAATCCATATCGCCCGAGTGAATAACGCGCAAAGAGGCAAAGCCTTTAGCGTTGTCGTTGGAAATTTCAACCTCCCAGTGGTGGCTATTTAACTCCTTTTTGACCAAATTCATAGCATTTACAACATCTTCATTTACAAAGCGCTTTGTCTCTTGAACTGATGGAAACTCAATAAGCCGAGAAAGGCGCGAATGCCACGTACCGCTAATTTTTCCATGACGTCCCGCATTCATATGATGCTGCAAGCTCTCATATCTAATTGCCTCAAGGTGCAATGCTCTATATAATCCCCAACAAGCTATGAGCATAATTGCCGTAAAGGGCAGGGCAATTGTAATTGAGGCAGATTGAAGAGCTCCTAAACCACCAGCTAATAAGAGTGCAGCAGCTACTACCCCTTCAAGGGTAGCCCAAAAAATACGCTGCCAAACAGGATTTTTTTCGCTGCCGCCAGATGCGATTGTGTCAACAACCAAGGAGCCAGAATCTGAAGAGGTAACAAAAAAGGTGATAACTAAAATAACTGCAAGTACCGATGTGACTGCTGAAAGTGGAAAATGTTCTAAAAATTTAAATAAAGCAGTAGAAACATCGGCATTTACTGCTTCACCAAGAGCGCTAAAACCCTCATTTCTAAGAGCATTAATTGCACTATTTCCAAAAACACTCATCCATGCAAAGGTAAAGCCAACGGGTACAAACAAAACACCAACTACAAATTCCCTAATAGTACGTCCGCGAGAGACTCTAGCGATAAACATTCCTACAAATGGAGCCCATGCAATCCACCATGCCCAGTAAAAGAGTGTCCACCACCCCATCCACGGAGTGTTTTCATAAACGTATTGGTTAAAAGTCATAAATACGACTTGGCTTAAATATGCTCCTATGTTTTGGATAAGAGCACTTAAGAGGTAAAAAGTTGGGGCAGCTAAAAAGATAAAGGCTAAAAGCGTGACTGCTAAATAGAGGTTGATTTCAGATAAGCGTTTGATTCCTCCATCAAGACCCAAAACAACAGATATAGTTGCCATGGCTGTTATGATGGCAATTAGGATAATTTGAGTAAAAATATTTATTGGTATTTCAAAAAGGTAGTTTAATCCAGAATTTATCTGCAAAACCCCTAGCCCAAGAGAGGTGGCAACGCCCAAGATTGTTCCAAGCACTGCAATCGAATCTACACTGTGTCCAATTGGACCATAGATTCTATCTCCAATAAGTGGATAAAGAGCTGAACGAACAGATAAGGGTAAGCCGTGGCGAAAAGAAAAGTAGGCAAGAGATAATCCTACAATAGCATAAATTGCCCATGCGTGTAAGCCCCAATGAAAAAAGGTTATGCTCATAGCATTGCGGGCTGCTTGTATGGTTGAGCCCTCACCAACAGGTGGTGACATATAGTGCATGATCGGTTCTGCAACACTCCAAAACATAAGTCCAATTCCCATGCCGGCAGAAAAGAGCATGGCAAACCAAGAAGCGTATGAGTAAGATGGTTTAGATTGGTCTGGACCCAACTTAAATCGTCCATAAGGCGAAACGGCTAAAAAGAGCACAAAGAGTGTAAAGATACCAACACTAAGCATATAAAACCATCCAAAGGTTTTGGCTATCCAATCTTTAAGAAAGTTGAAAACCAATGCGGCTTCATTTGGAAGAGTAGTAGCGTATAAAACAAGTAAAACTAAAAGCACAACAGAGGGAATAAAAACGGGTTTTAACATAGTAGTTCTTGGGGTTTTATTCAAAAATTATCTCCTTTACATGTAAAAAGCCCATCTTTGCAGACGGGCTAATTTATTATAACATATGAGCTTTATTTGGATAATTTAAAGGCTTTTAAATTGGAGTTTAAGTGGTTTGCAGCGTTATCGAGCTTGGATGCAAGTAAAAGCATTTTTGATGTTACATGCTCCATTGAATCAGCTTTTTTTGAAAGAGAGTGGATGATTTGAGTAATTGTTTCGGTTTGACTTTGTTGATTGGCTGAGTGGGATTGGATATCAAATAAATCTTTTTCAACCTCTCTTAAAGCGTTGTTTGTACTCTTAAAGGCTCCAAGAGCTTCTTGAGTATCTTTAATGACGCTTTGAAGTTTTGTGGCGTTTTGTTCAATATTATCAGATACATCTTTTGCGCTTGAGTGGATAGTGGTGATAATATTTTCAATATCTGTTGTTGCCTTTTGGGACATTTCAGCTAGATGGCGCACCTCATCGGCAACTACCGCAAATCCTCTGCCGTGCTCTCCCGCACGGGCAGCTTC
>DDHL01000018.1:20351-25716 GCA_002352945.1 Campylobacteraceae bacterium UBA1877
CGGCACGAGCCGCTTCAATGGCTGCGTTTAAAGCTAGCAGGTTGGTTTGATCGCTAATGTCTTCTATGCTTAAAAGTATCTTTTCAACCTCATCTGTAGCGTTCTGTAAAGATTTGGCAAGTTCAAGCATGCGAAGGGATTCAGCCGAAACGCTATCAAGCTCATTAAGAGCAAAACCGACTTTGTTGATTGATTTGGCATTTTCTTCTAAAAGAGCTTTGGAGTGATTGATTGTTCTAGATGTTGTCGTATCAATCCCTTTACCAATTGTTGCAATAGTTTGGTTGTGCTCTAAAAGATTTTGGCTCTGTTTGAGTATAGATTTTGCTGAGGTTTCTAAATCGTAAGCTGTTTTATTAGCTATGGATGCAACCGATTTTACCTCTTTAGAAGTACTTACGACAAGACCAAGTTTTGAGCTTAGTGTTTTAGTAATATGGTTAAAAAGAGGTCCCAAATTAGAAATTTCATCACTTCCTTTAAAATCAAGCTGATTGGTCAAATCTCCTTTAGAGAGTTCATTAAATGATTTTGAAAATGTTTTTAACTGACGTACTAAAATTCGTGGCAAGGTAGCTGAAAGAATTAACATAAATATTCCAACAACAAGCCCAATGCTATTTAGCAAAGTCATGATTTTACTAAGAGCATTATTGCGCTCTTCAAGAGTTTTTACCTCTTTGAGTGTATGGCGTTGGATAGTAAGTGCATTTTGGGTTGCCTTTGTTCTTTTGGCCTCACCAGTTGTGATTGTCTTTTGGGTGTAGGTTATAAGCTCATTTAAGAGCGGCTGCAAAGTGACAAGTGAAATTTGCATTGCTCTTTCATCTTGATTTTGAACAATAAGCTCATCCATTTTGTTAAAAGTAGTTTCAACCTGTTTAAGTCCTTCTTGGCAAAAATCACATTTAGAATAATCTTTTGCTTGGGTTAGAAAGTTGCTAAAATCCAAATAGTATGCTCCATCTTGCAAAGAAGCATACTGCTGTTGGGCAGTTTGCATTTTAGAAAAAATCTCTTGAAGCCCTTTATAGTAAGCTATGCTGTTTTGAACATTTTGGAGGTTTTCAAGCTCTTTAATTTGGGTTGAAACCTCGCTTTTGATTTTAGAAAATGTTGTATCAATCTCCTCTTTTGACCAAAAAAATGAAAAAGTTGTAATTGCCCCATAAAGGCCAAAAAGAATGAAGAAAAAAAACATTAATGCAAAGATTTTTGTAACGAGTGTAATTCTAAACTTTTTCATCTATTTTCCCCCTCTTGCACTTACAAACTGTTCGTTTATGATTGATTGGGCCTCGGGAGAGTAAACAAATTCTAAAAAGCTTCTTACACTGGGTTTGATCTTGGCTTTTGTAAGCAAAATAAGCGGTCTAGAGATTGGGTAAGAGCCGTTTGAAATTGCTTCATTTGTCGGATGAACTCCATTGACGCCAATAGCCTTAAGTCCATCGACTGCATTTGCAAAACTCATACTAACAGGGGCAATTGCTCCTGGAGTCTTAGCAACGTATTGGGCCATTTCAAGAGGAAGGTCTAGCTCTTTTAAATTTCCCCCATAAATTCCTTGAAGGTTTTTAGTGCCAAAAATAATTTGGTTAAATACGATTTGAGTAGCGCGTTTTCCCTCTAAAAATTCAACTACAACTTCAATGGGAAGATCTTCCCCGCCAACCTCACTCCAGTTTTGAATCCGTCCTGAAAAAATATCAGCAATCTCTTTTTGAGTTAGTGAAGATATGGGGTTTGATTTGTGAAGAACAATTGCAATGGCATCGTAACCAATAATAAAAAAACGCAAATTAGCTTCACGTTCCCTTGATGAAATGGGGCTTGAGATTCCAGTAATATCAGTTTGATTATTTATAAGAGCAGCCACACCTTTGCCAGAGCCTGGATTTTGGATTGATACAAATTTGTTGGATGTTTTGTTTTGAAACTTTTTTGCTAATGTTGGAAAAAAGGTTCTTCCAATGGTAGATGATCCTGAGTAGCGAAGATTATCGGCCTGAAGAGAAAATATTACAGTGATTAAAAGAAGAAAAAAACGCATAAAGGACTCCTTACATGTAAGGCCTCCGAAGAGGCCTTATGATACTAACGTCCGTAATTTCTGATGTAGAAAACTTTTGGTTTTGTGCCTTTTTCTGGCAATAGAACCGTAGGTTTGTTGGCTTTTAGAGTTTTTGAAACTTCGCTGTTTGCATCGTTTAAGTCCCCAAAGATTCTCGCATCAGCAGGGCATGCAACTACGCAAGCAGGCGCGAGTCCTTTAGCAACCCGGTGGTTACAAAAAGTACATTTTTCAACTGTACCTTTGCCACGAATTGCTTCATAGCCATCAGCACCGCGAGCAGCGTTGAAGTTAGGAAATGGTGCATTAGAGCGGTCGCTTAACTCTTTTTTAGAGAAAGTGCCACCTTCAATAAGCGAGCTTGAATCGCTTACATAATCGCTAAAGGCATCCTTTTTGTTAAAGTGGATAACTCCATATGGGTCGGCCAACATACAGCTTTTACACCCAATGCAGATATCTGGATTGTGTGTAACCATGCCATTTTCATCATAGTGCATAGCATGTGTTGGACAAACTCGTACACACGGTGCGTCTTCACAGTGGTTACATAGAGTTGGTACATGTTTATAAGAAACGTTTGGAAAAGTACCATATGTTTCTGTGAAGTGGTGGGCCCAATGGATTCCCTCAGGCGTATTGTTTTCACTCTTACATGCTAAATCGCATGCTCCACAGCCTACACATTGGTGTAAGTCGATAATCATTGCATATTTTTTTGCCATGGTTTATCCTTTACCTATATCTTTTCAATTCGTACACGTGCTGAGCCACCGTGTCGTGGTGTTGAACCACTTAAACGCTCAAAATCGTATGCATGGATTTCATTATTGTTGCCACCACGTGCTTTTGCGCCAAATACTTCGCTTCCCACTCGTCCGTATGCCCAGTGACCTTGGCCAAAACACTTAACAACAACGCCAGGACGAGTTCCTTCCCAAATTTTAACTTCACTCTCAATGCTTCCTTGAACAGAGGTTATGCGGATTTTATCCCCATTTTTTAATCCAAGTTTTTTAGCATCAATTGGATTGATTTTTGTGACGTCTTTGTTTGGTTCACCGCCTGGGTCAACATCTAGCATTTCATAGTACCAAGGTGTATTTTGGCTACGTCCTTCACGATTAAGACGTGATCGATGCTCTGCAAAGATAAAAGGATATTTGGACTCATCACCGTATCGCACAACCGGCTCATAGTGAGGAACAAATCCTAGCTCCCCTTTACATGTATAGTTGGCAGCTTCTAGAGCTTCATCAACAGTGATGCCATTTTTTTCGGCATGAGCAGTCAAAACTTTTTTGAGAGTTTCGCTGTAAAATTCATATTTATGAGTTTTAGTTTTAAATTTATCAACGTGTTTGCCTGGTTGGTAAGGCTTAGTTTTCCAAACACCTTTTTCAAGCAGCTCTTCCCAGCTATTAATTGTGTCACCTTTGCTATTGCTACTTCCATCCCAAATTGGCTTTGTAAAATATTTTACTGCAAACAAGTCAAACTCTTCTGGAGTTTCTGGAGTTTTGCCAGTTTCAGGGTCTTTAAAATTGTCTTGATAATAGCGAAGCGGTGCATCATAACCTTTTTTTGCCAATGCTTGAGCAATCATAAATGGGATTTCAGTCTCGTCAGTTTTAGCATCTGCATAAGGCTTAATAAGTGGCTGCTGGATAGACATATAGCCATGTAGATTTTGTTTATTCTTGTTAAAAGCATATCGCTCAAACATATGCATTTTAGCTGGTAGCACAATATCTGCAAACATAGTCATTTCAGCAATATTAGTAGTAATATGGGCAAAGAAGGGCAGTTTAGATAGTGCTTTTTCCCATACATCAGCTCCATTGATTGAAAAAGCCCAGTTATTCCAGTAGCCTAACATTACTTTTACTTCATATGGATCCTCTTCTAAAATTGAGCTAGCCACACGTGCAGTAACAACTCCGCCACCGCTTTTTTTCTTTAATGCTGGGAAAAATTTTGTACCACGCTTGTCAACTTTTGGCATTTTAGTTGCTTTAGCAATTTTTTCAGACAAGTACGGCTTAACATCTGGTGTTTTGCCAGCAGGTACAGACATTCCTTGTAGTGCTACATGATCAGCTGAGCCAACTAAACCATTAAGCGCGTTTGCAGCCATGCCGCTATAAGCACCACGTATTTGCATGGTTGTGCCAGGGCTTACCCAAGAGAGTGCATTTTTGCCAGCAGCAGCGAACTCTCTTGCAACTTTGCGAATTTCATTTGCATCAAGGCCAGTAATTGGTGCTGCCCATTCAGGAGTTCGGTCTTTTAATTCAAGATTCCACCATTTCACAACACCGTAAGTGTGTTTTTCATTGAATACTGGAACTGCATTTCCCTCAGCATCTAAAATAGTCTCAGGAACAGTTTTGCCAGGAACAAATTGGTTAACTCCATCAACAAAATCACCAACAAAGTCTTTATTCCACAAGTTTTCACTTAAAATTACATGAGCTAGAGCAACAGCTAGTGCACCATCAGTTCCTGGAATGATTGGCATCCATCGGTCTGCTTTTGCTGCAGTTGCTGAAAGACGAGGGTCAATAGCCGTGATTTTTGCTTGTCGTCTAATCTCTCCCAATTTTTTCATAAACCATGGAGTTTGACGATTTGATGCAATACCATCCCAGCCCCAAGCAAGGAAATAGTGAACATTATTTAAATCGGCATCTGCATAATCCCAGTACCCCTCTGTATAGTAACGTCCAAATTTTTCACCCTCAGCACAAATTGCACTATGAGAGATATTGTTTGGGCTTCCAACTAGTTTTGGAAAAGTTCCGTACATAGTAGCATTCATATGGGTGTAACGACCGCGAGCTAATACAAATTTATAACTTTCGTCGTTTTTAATAAGTTCCATAATCTTATCTGCAATTGTATCAATCGCTTCTTCCCAAGAGATTGGAACAAATTTTGGATCAATTCCACGACCTTTTTTAGGGTTTGTTCTTTTCAAAGGTGTCTTTACACGATCTGGATCATAAACTTGCTGTAATGCCAAATGTGGTCGTGGGCAGATTCTTCCACCATTTGGAGAGTTAGGGTTTCCTCGCATTTTAACAACTTTTCCATCAACTACCAAGCCTTGAACTGGACACCAACTTGTACAGCCTTGACAGGTAGAACTAACCCATTTTCCTGCCTCACCTTCGTAAGCAAGCTCGCCTGTTTTAGCTTCTGCTTCATTTGGAAGAAATGAAACTGTGCTTGCAACTGCGGCTGATGCTGCAGAGGTTTTTATAAAATCACGTCGATTCATACTCATTT
>DDHL01000105.1:0-449 GCA_002352945.1 Campylobacteraceae bacterium UBA1877
TTTATGATTCCAGCCATGGGGCAAGCAGCTCTTGGCATTGAGATAGTAGATGAGCCTAAAGTCCATGAGATAATTTCTTTTTTAAATGATGAAGATGCGATTGTTGAAACGACAATTGAGCGCGATTTTGTCCGTTTGCTTGAGGGGGGATGCCAAGTTCCGATTGGAGTAAATGCTCACTTAAACGGCGATGAAGTAAGGGTAAGAGCAATCGTAGGACTTCCAGATGCAAGCGAAATTTTAAGCGAAGACTTTACATGTAAAAAGTCTGAATATAAAACAGCAGGCAAGGCGCTTGCAAAACGCATGATTGACAATGGAGCAAGAGAGCTTTTAAAAAAGGCCGAAGATATGGCAATGAATGTCATTTTTAAGGATGACTGATGGATTTGCAAAAAGCGATAAATTTACTAAAAGAGCATGGCTTGTTGCGAATTATCGATCAAGAG
>DDHL01000105.1:691-3963 GCA_002352945.1 Campylobacteraceae bacterium UBA1877
TGATATCGATTTAGAAATTCCACATATTGCTTATGTGGAGGTAAAAAAGCCAGACTCAAAAGCTCTTTTATTTACTAAGCCAGTTAGCAAGAGGCTTAATAAAACTTTTGATGTGCCAGTGCTTATGAATGTTTTTGGCTCCTTTGAGGCTACAAAACTCATTATGGGCAAAGAGCCAGATTTGATTGCAGATCAAATCCAAAACCTTTTACATGTAAAGCCTCCAGTTGGCTTTATGGATAAAGTTGGCATGTTTAAAGAGCTTTTTTCGCTAAAAAACGTGTTTCCAAAGCGTTTAAACTCTAAAGGGTTATCGCAAGAAATTGTCTTTAAAGAGCCAAATTTATACGATCTTCCAATCCTAACAACATGGCCAGAAGATGGGGGACCATTTATTACCATGGGACAGGTTTATACAACAAGTCTTGATGGAACTAAGCATAATCTGGGCATGTATAGGCTTCAAGTGTACGATAAAAACCATTTAGGAATGCATTGGCAGATACATAAAGATAGCGCTCACTTTTTTCACGAATATAAAAAAGCGGGCAAAAAGATGCCTGTATCTGTGGCAATTGGAGGGGATCCACTTTATATTTGGTGCGGACAAGCTCCAATGCCAAATGGTGTTTTTGAATTGATGCTTTATGGGTTTATCAGAGGTAAAAACCCAATATTAGTAAAATCTTTAACCAATCCAATTTACGTTCCGGAGGATGCTGATTATGTAATTGAGGGTTGGGTTGATCCAGAAGATATGCGAATTGAGGGACCTTTTGGCGACCATACAGGATACTATACACTAAAAGAGCCCTATCCTTGCATGGAGGTAAGCTGCATTACAAGCAAAAAAGACCCAACTTATCTTGCAACTGTTGTAGGAAAACCGCCCTTAGAAGATAAGTATATGGGCTGGGCAACAGGCAGGATATTTTTACCACTTTTAAAAACAACAACGCCAGAGCTGATTGATTATAATATGCCAGAAAATGGTGTTTTTCATAATTTAATCATAGCCAAAATGGCTGCTCGCTATGTAGGCCATGCAAAGCAGTTTATGCACGCTTTTTGGGGAGTAGGGCAGATGAGCTTTGTAAAGCATGCCTTCTTTTTAGGTGAAGATGGACCAGATTTAGAAGATTATCCAGCTGTGACAAAATATATTCTTGATCGATTAGATAAAGATGATATTATCATTAGTGAGGGTGTTTGCGATGCCCTTGATCACTCTTCTCCAAATGCATGCTATGGTGGAAAACTGGGGGTTGATTGCACGAAGGAGACACCAAATAAAAAAGTTGCAAAAAATATACTCCAAGATAGCCAACTTTATGATAAAATAACGATAAGCGTTCCAGAGATTTGTTCAATTGCCCAGTACGGCACCGATACGTTAAATCCTATCTGTGTTGTCGGGGTCAATAAGTGTCGCGCAGGAAAAGAGGTTTATGAAGCTCTTCCTGAAGATATTAAAGAGAATACAAGTATTATTGTATGGGTTGATAACGATTCAAACGATGTTAAAAATCCATATATGCTTGTGTGGCGAGTTGTTAACAACATCGATGCAAAACGAGATATCTTCCTCTCTCGCGATTTTATTGGGATTGATGCAACAAACAAAGGCCCAATAGATGGTTACACTAGAGAGTGGCCAGGCGATACTGATTGTGATCCAAAGGTAATAAAAGATCTACTTGAGCGAAAATTAATCTTAGTAAACGAGGAGTTTTTAAAACACTACCATGTCTGAACCTTCATCGCAGAGGCGGTGCTTTGTGGAGATGCCCTCTGGCATTGTGGAAGTCACCGCACGATATATTACAACTCATTGCTGCTTTACATGTAAAGAGGTGATTTGATGGCACTTCTTATTTTTTATATCATCGCAGTAGTGAGCGTTTCATTTCTTTGTTCTCTTATGGAGTCCATACTGCTTTCGCTAAATTTCTCTTACATTAAGGTTCTTAAAAAAGACCGACCCGTTGTTGGAGAGATGCTTGAGAAGCTAAAAAAAGATATTGGAGTTCCCTTATCTGCAATTTTAATTGTCAATACGATTGCAAATACAATTGGAGCTGCTGGCGTTGGTGCCCAATCGGCAGCGCTTTTAGGGATGGAGTATATGTTTTATGTATCATCCATCTTGACTTTGTTAATTCTCTTTTTGTCTGAAATTATTCCTAAAACAATTGGTGCAATTTACTGGAAAGAGCTTGCTCCAATATCAGCTTATGTCCTAAAAGTCTTGATTTTTATCTCCTATCCATTAGTAAAAATTGCCATGTTTGTTACTAAAAAGATTTCGGGTAAACGCAAGGGCAATATGATGACAAGAGAAGAGCTTTTAGAGAGCGCTCTTATGGGTGAAGATGCTGGAATCATTGATGAAAAAGAGTCTGATATTATTGAAAATACTTTGCAGCTTAATAAGAGTAAAGTGTATGATATTTTAACTCCAAGAAGCGTTGTTTTTGCAGTTGAAAAATCTATGAGTATTCGGGATGTTCTGTTAAAAGAAGAGGTCCATAAATTTTCAAGAATTCCAGTTTACGATGGAAGCATTGATAATATCATTGGAATGGTAATGGCTAAAAAGATTTTTCAAAAAGCCATTATCAATCAAGATGTTACTATGGAAAGTATTATGCAGCCAATCTTTTCAATCCACGAGAATATTCCTGTATCTTATGCTTTGGATATGTTTATTAAAAGGCGTGAGCATATGTTTGTTGTAACTGATAGTTATGATCAAACCGAAGGTATTGTTACACTAGAAGATTGTATTGAAACAGTCCTTGGAGTTGAAATTATGGACGAGGCTGATACAACAGATGATATGCAAGCCTTTGCAAAACGCTTGATGAAAATGAAAAAGAAGAAGCAAAAAAAGTATAACAATAACAACCACTCTTCACAAAAAGATTCTAAAAAATTAAAAACCATGTAAAAGTGGTACAAAAATTGCTTAGTCCAAGCAAGCCATCCATAGAATGCATGGTATTCATGCATTCTATATTTAAAGTGATGAGTTTCGTCTTTGGAGGCAATAATCGAGTTGCATATAAACCATTAGTAGAGCGGTACGATATTCCTAGGCCAACACTTATTGAGTGGCAAAAAAAATCACAAGAAAACAGCTCAAACTGGCGCACAAAACATCTTCAATATTTAAGAGACCAGCTTATGGTTGAAAAAGAGACCATTGAAGAGATTAATCAAAAAGGAATCCATTTGGATGAAGCCTTTTTGTGGCTAAAATTTTTTTTTTT
>DDHL01000105.1:4191-5304 GCA_002352945.1 Campylobacteraceae bacterium UBA1877
TTTTGAAGGCATTCATCGCCCATTGCCAAAGAGTGATTTTGCAAGTAAACTTCGCCGTTTTAGCTTTGTTCAAGACTTTGGAGTAGAATACCAGCACCCTTTTGCAAAACGTATCTGGCATGAGCAAGAGATTGATGGAATTACTCATAGAATTGCACCATATGTAAGCTTAGTAGAACTTAGCGAACGCTTGACTGCTGCTCAATACTACTGTTTTCAATCTCTACTACTTAAAGTTTTAACTCAAATGAGAAAAAAACTTAATATCTCAAGTCGTCCTAAGATATCTGGCTCAACCTGGCAAGAGCTCCATACTTATGATAAGGTTTTTAAGTTAAGCTCCATTAAACAAGAGCTTGAGGCTCTTGGTGTTCAATTTAATGATTAAGAACAGTTTGTTCTGGGTGTTTGAATGAGCATCTTGCCTTGGTTAAAAAGACGGCTTGCTCCTTCGCCCCATTTGGCAAAGCGCTCAAGAAGTGCTTTGTCAATGCCAAAGAAGTTGGCAATCTCTGTAATCATTTGATGCTCTTTTTCGTTAAACTCTGAATCAGAGTAGATTAAGAGCATCAACTCCATCATAACAATGTGCTGACTTTGAAAACTTTTAAACTGTTGCAGTGTCTTGTGTAAATCAAACTCACTGGGGTCAAAGAAGATGTCATCAATTCCCATCTCAACGCAATATTCATGAATAATCTCTTGCTCACTTTGTGAAAAATAGCCATCGATTCTAGCCAAGAAGTGCGCTAAATGCAAAAATGCAAACTTTTCGTGAGATTTTAAATCCATTAAAAACATCTTCATCCTTTTTTGTTAAGTTTACACATTGAAATTAAACAATAGTTAAATCTATTGGTAAATGAATATTCATTTTTTCTTATTATTGTGATACAATTTTTTGGGTAAAATCGTTAAAGGAAGAGAACGTGGCCAAACAACCCCAAAAATATGAGCAAATTTTAGATGCAGCATTAAAGTTATTTTCCACTCAGGGATTTTATTCGACCACAATTCCTCAAATTGCAAAATCTATCGGCATGAGTTCTGGCAATATTTATAACTACTTTAAATCAAAAGAGCTTTTAGCTAGTGAAATCATTAAATACTCCT
>DDHL01000105.1:5528-9050 GCA_002352945.1 Campylobacteraceae bacterium UBA1877
TCTAAAATGGTTGCTGATAGGATTCGGGTTATTAATGAATCGCCCCTTGATACTAAAACAAAAATTTATAAAATTGTAGAAGAGTATTTTGATATTGCCAAGAAAAAGCCTGAGCATTTAAATTACTTTTTGCGCGTTTTTCTATCCAATAAAGAGATTTTCAAAGATCGCTGTGAAGGGATGCTTTGTGTTCAAGAGTTTATGACAGAGCTTATGGTCTTTTTTGAAGAGGGTGTGCGAAAAGGTGATCTTAGAAATCAAGATTTTTTTACTGCATTTGGACTTTTTATGGGATATTTGGGCGGATTTGTCTTTTTAGATGGTGAGAATGTTTTAAACAAAGACCTCCAAAGTTATTCCAAAGAGATTGCAGATAATATTTATAGAGCCTTAAAGAGCGATGAAGGCTGAAAAATCAACCCTTGTTTGGATTCAAGGCATTACATGTAATGGAAATAGCCACTCCTTTTTAAATTATCCATTTTTAGAGCACTTTTTTGAAAAATTTGATTTTTTATACCATCCTTTATTGCCCTCTAAAATAGAATTCAAAGATGTTGTAAATAAAGACTTTTTATTTGATATTTTGGTTATTGAGGGCTCTTTAACACATAAAAAAGAGCTGCTTTCAAGGCATGGACTTGGTTTTGATGAAATTTTAAACAAGTTGCTTCCTAGGGCAAAATATATTGTATGTGTTGGAAGCTGCGCTGCATTTGGTGGCATTTTTAAAGCTCGCGATCCAAAGTCAATCTCAGGAGCGATTTTTGATACTGACGTAAAGGGCGGTTTTTGGAAATATGGCACAAAAAGCAAAGATGGTTTTGAAATTATTAATATCCCAGGCTGTCCGGCCCATCCTGTATGGATAGCCCAAACCTTGCTCCAGCTTAACTTGGGAGCTTTTCCAAAACTAGATAATCTGCATCGCCCAAAAGATCATTTTGCATACTTAGCTCACCATGGATGCATCCGTAATGAGTATTTTGAATGGAAGGTAGATTGTGAACATTTTGGGAGAAAAGAGGGGTGTCTTTTTTATGAGCAAGGTTGCCAAGGACCCATGAGTCACGCAGATTGTAATAAGATTTTATGGAATGAAATAAGTACAAAAACTCGAATTGGAAGCCCTTGTATTGGATGTACCGAGCCAAGCTTTCCAAAACAAAACCTCTTTTTTACCCATAAATATATGTCTTTACCGGCAGTTCCGGTTGGAATTAGCAAGCGAGCCTATTACACGTTAGCTGGCGTTGCAAAAAGCTTTAAGATTAAGCGGCTTGAAGAGAGGTTGATTGATGAAGATTAGCAAAGAGATAGTTGAGCGCATTGAGGGCGAAGCTCAGCTTGATTTGGCATGGGAAGATGGCAGGGTTGTTGATAGCCGGGTAAAATTTGTCAATTTTAGAGGAATTGAAACTATTTTGCAAAATCGCCACCCCATGGATGCTCTTGTAATTGCAGCAAGGGTTTGCGGAATATGTTCTCATTCTCACGTAAACGCTGCAGTTTTGGCCTTAGAGTCTTGTTTTGAAAATGCAAAAATTCCCCTAAAATGTACACAAAAAGCAAGATTGATTAGAGAGATTATTTTAAATGCTGAAAAAATCCAAAACCACTTAAAATGGTTTGGGCTCTCCATTGTGCCAGAGCTTATAAAGGCTGATAAAAATGGTGTTAAAGAGTTAAAAGATCACCAAAAACTTCACAAGGCGCTCCATGAAGCATACACACTTAGCCTGCAAATGGGTGCAGTCTTTAGCGGACAGTGGCCCCATGGGAACTTTACAGTTCCAGGAGGAGTTTGCGTTGATCCGGTTCAAAGTGATATTTTTCATGCAAAAGCAATTTTATCTAAGATAACTAAAATTGTTGAGTCTGTGCTTTTAGGAGTATCAATTAGTGAGGCATTAAGTTATAAAAGCTTATCAAATGTACTCCAAACAGAGGGCTATTTATCTAAAGTTATGCAAATTTTAACTCAAGATTATTGGGCCAGTATTGGACAAAGTCATGATCGGTTCATAGTTTTAGGAATTGAAAATGGCAAAAAAGCTCAAAAGGCTGTAAAAACAAGGCTTGTTAGTGCTGATTTGCGCTATGTTAGTGAGAGTTTGGAAAATACATTTTTTAAGCCAAATGGCTATACATACTCCAAGAGCGCCTTATATAAAAATAGATATTTTGAAACGGGTCCTTTAGCTAGAATGATGATTGCTAAAAATCCTTTAATTCGAGATATGCACAGGCGCTTTAAAGATGCGATTTCTAGCAGGATTTTAGCAAGAGTTATGGAGACTTTTCATTTAATTGAACAGACCAAAAAGAGTCTTGAAAAGCTCGATTTATCACAAGAGTCTTGCATAGTGCCAAAAGTTCCAATCGATAAAATTACATCAAGTGGTATTGGAGTTGTTGAAGCTTCAAGGGGATCTTTAATCCATAAAGTTTGGATTCAAAAAGGTAAAATAAAAAAGTATGACATCATCACCCCAACGGTTTGGAATTTAGGCAATGGAAACAAAGAGGCTCCATCTGTGATTCAAAAGGCTCTTTTGGGAATTAAGGATTTCAAGCAAGCTAATATTGTTTTTCGCAGTTTTGACGTGTGTTCGGTATGTACAACGCAGTAGTTAGTACTTAATTTTCTAAATTAAGTTAATCTTTATATTACTAAGTAAAAAATAGTTCAATCTTTTCAGTTTAAACTCCAAATCAATCTATTAAATCATTTTTTTAATAGTCAAAAAAAGATCAAAACTCTTTACATGTAAAGATTAGGGTTTGAGTTCAAAATACAAATCATATCGGGGAGACAAGAGGTCGTCGCACTCGTCTTTTTGTTTGCCTTGTCGGATACAGCGGTTATACTCATCCATTTTCTCATTAAAAGTGCGCTCTTTGATATTAGGGGTTAAAGGAAGTTCATCTTTTTGTGGTTTTGGGACAGGTTTTGTAAGGTAGGGATAATCGTTTTCAATGGCAAAACCAAAAAGGGATACAATAAGAACAATAAAAATATATTTCATAAAAACCCTTTGGTAAATTATATATAACTAAAAATATCATACTAAGATAATGAGTAAATTAATGATAGTTTAAAAAAATACTACTTTTGTCCTATAATTATGTTTCGATTTTACACTATTTATGTAAATATCATTTAAACATGACAATTATCATATCTCTTTTTGGAGAGTTTTGTTTAAATATAAATGAATAATCATTCATTAGAAAAGTTTACCTAATGAGTGATGTAACTTTTTACAGGAGCAACCGATGGAACATGCTGAAATGTTTGAAAAGGTTTCTGCACGGCTAGGAGAGCTCGCCAAGCTTCCCAAGCTTCGCGAAAACAAATCCATTAGCCAACTGATGGACGAAAATGGCATATCTCGCCGTGATTTTATGAAGTGGGCTGCGGGGATGACCGCTATGCTTTCACTTCCATCGACGTTTACCCCACTTATGGCTCAAGCGGCTGAGCTTACTGATCGATTGCCAGTGGTGTGGCTACATATG
>DDHL01000105.1:9281-26192 GCA_002352945.1 Campylobacteraceae bacterium UBA1877
ATGGCCGAGTGTACAGGATGTAGCGAGAGTCTTGTGCGTACTGATGCCCCAACAATTGACAGTTTGATTTTTGATTACATTTCGCTTGAGTACCATGAAACACTCATGGCCGCGGCTGGTTGGCAAGCAGAGCATAATTTAGAGAGTGCGATCGAGAAGTACAAGGGCCGATTTATTTTGATGGTAGAGGGTGGAATCCCCGAAGGTGATAGCGAGTATTTCTTAACAGTTGGACCACACGGCAAAACTGGTGCGGCTCATGCACGAGATGCAGCCGAAGCGGCAGCGGCAATTTTTGCAATTGGTTCATGTTCCTCTTTTGGTGGTGTGCAAGCTGCTTATCCAAACCCAACAAATGCTCAACCACTAAGCAAGATTACAAGTAAACCTGTTATTAATGTACCTGGATGTCCTCCAAGCGAGAAGAACATAGTAGGTCAAGTTCTCCATTATGTTCTATTTGGTACTCTTCCAGCGCTTGATGTATATAATCGTCCAAAATGGGCTTACGGAAGAAGAATCCATGATCTTTGTGAGCGACGCGGTCGATTTGATGCAGGTGAATTTGTAGAACAATTTGGTGATGAAGGTGCAAAAGAGGGATACTGCCTTTATAAAGTAGGTTGTAAAGGACCTTACACTTTCAACAATTGTTCTCAAGAGCGCTTTAACCAGCACACCTCTTGGCCAATCCAAGCAGGTCACGGCTGTATTGGCTGTAGTGAGCCTGATTTTTGGGATGCGATGGGACCGTTTGAAGAGCCATTAGGAAGCAGGCTTTATCATACTCTTTATGGAGAAGGTGCTGATCGAACAGCAGATAAGGCAGGAATTGCATTATTAAGTGCTGTTGGTGTAGGTATCGCCGCCCACGCAGCGATTGCTGCTATTAAAGGTTCAAAGAAAGACGAGGAATAATCCATGAGTAAGCGAATAATTGTAGATCCAATTACACGAATTGAAGGCCACCTGAGAGTAGAGGTGGAAGTTGATGACAATGGTGTTGTAACTGAAGCATATGCATCATCCACTCTATGGCGTGGGATTGAAACAATTCTAAAAGGAAGAGACCCACGAGATGCTGGCTTTTTTACACAACGAATTTGTGGAGTTTGTACATACTCTCACTACAAAGCTGGTATTGAAGCAGTTGAAGATGCTCTTGGAATTAAACCACCTTTAAATGCAGTTTTAACCCGCTCTTTGATGCTGGCTTCACTATTTATGCATGACCACCCAATCCACTTTTATCAACTACATGGACTAGATTGGGTTGATGTAGTTTCAGCTCTAAGCGCAGATCCTAAAAAAGCATCTGAACTTGCATTTGAATATACTGATAATCCATATGCAACTGGACACGATCATCTCAAAGGAGTTCAAGAGAGAGTTGCAGCCTTTGTTAAAAAAGGACATCTTGGACCATTTGCCAACGCATATTGGGGACACAGCACATACAAGCTCACTCCTGAGCAAAATCTCATTGCATTGTCTCACTATTTAGAGTGTCTTAGAATCCAAAGAACTGCTGCTCAAATGATGGCAATCTTTGGTGCAAAACAACCTCATCCACAGTCACTAACTGTTGGTGGTGTAACTTGTGTTATGGACTTAATGACTCCAAGCCGACTTGGTGAATTTATGACCAAATTCCAAGAGGTAGCTGACTTTATCAATCGTGCTTACTATCCTGATGTTGTTATGGCTGGTAAAGCATACGCAACTGAAGAGAGCGTCTTAAATGACCTTGGAACTGCCAACCTCTTTACATATAAAGAGTTCCCAGTTAATGCAACTGATACCATTTTTGATAGTGGTATTATCATGGGTGGCGACCTTAGCAAAGTTTATGAGGTTGATGAGTCTAAAATCACTGAAGAGGCAACTAGAGCATGGTATGCAGATAATGAGCCTTTACATCCATATGATGGTAAAACAAACCCACAATATACCGGTTTGGTAGATATGGATACTATCAATGATAAAGGTGAACTTGCTCACTCAAAAGCTTTAGATGTTAATGGTAAGTATACTTGGATTAAGGCTCCACGTTATGATGGAAAACCAATGCAAGTTGGACCACTTTCTAACATTGTTGTAAACTATGCTAAAGGTAATCCACGCGTAGTAAAAGTGGTTGATCAATTCTTAAAAGATACAGGATTGCCACTTGCTGCTGCCTTGTCAACACTAGGAAGAGCAGCATGCCGTATGATTGAAACAAAAATTATTGCAGACAATGCTCTTGAGACATTTAACAGTCTTGTTAATAACTTAAAAGTTGATCAAAGCACATGTGCTCCATATGTTATTGATAAAAACAAAGAGTATAAAGGTCGCTATATCGGTAATGTTCCTCGAGGCGTTCTATCTCACTGGATACGCATCAAAAATGGTGTAATTGAAAACTATCAAGCAGTTGTTCCAACAACATGGAACGCTTCACCTAAAGATGCAAGTGGAGTGCGTGGACCATATGAGGAAGCTTTAATAGGTCTAAAAATTGCAGACCCATCACAACCGTTAGAAATTGTGCGCATCATTCACTCTTTTGACCCATGTTTAGCATGTGCTGTACATGTAATGGATACCAAGGGCAATGAAATAAGCAGTTATAAGGTGAACCCTAACGGTACTAGCTGCTAAGTAAAGGAGCAAATAATGTCAAATCGCACAAGAAAATATGAGTTTTCAGCTGGTTATCGGTGGACACACTGGATACGCTTCTTTATGATGTTTGTACTCATTGGAACTGGGTTTTACCTAGCGTATGTGTTTGCTTCACCAAGACCTTCTGGAGAGCCAACCTTGTTTTTGCACGCTGAAATTAGAATGTGGCATCAAATTGCTGGATTTGTTTTAATTGCAGCGACAATTTTTAAAACCTATCTGTTCTTCTTTGATAGAACAAGTAAATTGGAGCGAATCTCCTTTTGGGATTTTATTAGTCCTAAAGCGTGGTTTGCTCAAATTAAATACTATCTTTTCTTGGGTCCACACCCACATATGAGGGGAGCATACAATCCATTGCAATTTACGGCTTATCTTGGCCTTTATGCAATGATTGTGCTTATCTCATTAACTGGACTCATTTTGTATGCACATGTGTACCATGAAGGATTGGGTGGATTTTTGTATGATTATATGAGACCACTTGAAGCAATGATGGGTGGACTTGCCAATGTTCGCCAAATCCATCATATTACAATGTGGGGAATCATACTCTTTACACCAATTCACATCTACCTAGCTATCTTTAGCTCAATTAAGGGTAAAGAGGGTGCACTAGATGCGATATTTAGCGGGTACAAATTTGCTAAAAATGACCATCATTAAGATGGGTTTTTAATGAAGATACTAGTACTTGGTATTGGCAATGTGATGTTCTCCGACGAAGGCGTCGGAGTTCATCTTTGCCGTTTGGTTGAGCAAAAGTATGCATTTAAATCCTCAGAGCACACAGTCGACTTCGTAGACGGCGGTACATTAGCTGAACGTCTTACTCCAATTTTAGCCCAATATGATTATGCTATAATTTTTGATTGCGTAAGTGCAAACGGAGGTGAAGTTGGAGATGTCTATTTCTTTGATTTTGAAGATGTGCCAAATAGCATTACATGGCAAGGCAGTGCCCATGAGGTTGAAATGCTCCAAACTTTAACAATGATGGATTTAGTTGGTGACCGTCCGAAAACAAAGGTCATTGGCATAATTCCTGAAGTTGTAAATATTACTACCTTTGAGCTAACTCCTCCAGTCCGCGAGGGGTCTAAACTTATGGAAAAAACCTTCTTAAACCATATGCGCGAACTTGGATTTGAGATTGAGCTAAAAGAGCCGGATCTTTCAATCCAATCTGTTGCTAACCTTGCATGTCAAAGAGACCATAATGATTCTAGCCTTTGAATTTCGCACCCGTGCAACCCACGGTGTGTTAGAAAATATACTTGCTCATATTGTAAAGAGCGCGGGATTTAATTTGGATTTACGCCAAAATAACGGCGTTTTAAGCCTGTTTGTTGAAGGTCAAGAGGATGAACTTTTAAGCTTTTCTGATAAGCTCTCATCTTCTCTTCCCCTTTCAATCTTTATACAAAGTTTTAATGTAAAAGTTGTGAATCAGCCAAGTGGCAAGCCCATAGAGGTTTTGCCTTGCAAGCTCTTTTTGCCTTTTACACCAAACATGGTTGCAAAAGCCTTGGATGAAAAAGGTGCTTTTTTTTATAATCCATTTATTCCCTCTGAGGTTGGTTTGGATTTAGAATCTAATGGCATTTTAACTTTTACATGTAAAGATGAAGAGATTACAAGCAAGGATGCAGATTTTAAAAGTATCTTTGAAAAGGCTGCGGCTTTAGTGCATAGTGGCCAATCTTTGCAAGTAACTAGTGCGACAGGCTCTTGGACTCTTCGAACAATGAGCGATTTAGAAACTAGTCTTGAAGATGCAATCATTATGCCAACAGACCTTAGTGTTGTTGAAAAGATGGTTGTTGTAAAAGAGGAGCAGATTCAAGCTCTAGCATCCTTGGAAAAACCGGTGCTTCGGCTAAACATTAATGCCGTTTTTGCCTCTAAAGAGATTATAAAAGAGAAGTTTGTCAATATGCGCATGGCTGATGATTTGCTGCTAATGCTTCTTATGCGTGAACTCTTTGCTCTTGGAGTTGAGTTTGTAATTACTCAAAAAGATGAGCAAGCACCATCAAAATTGACATATAATTCTCAAAGAGTTCGTCCGCTTTTACATGTAAGTGTTTTGGAAAATGGCCAAGCAATTCCAATTAAATCAGATATGTATATTGACCAAAATTTGCAAGAAAAATTAGAGGCATTTGATTCTCAAAGTGCAAAACAGTCGCTATCTGTTCTTTTGGAAAACTCCCTTTTAAATAAGAGTGTTGCTTGTGTATACTTAAGCGATAAGCATAAAGATGAAATTATGCTCTACTCTGAGGATAAGGGCTTTGTTGGTTTAATTGATTTTGACTTTGCCGATTCTGGCCAAGAGATTATGGATGAGATTTCAAAAAGCACGACTGGAAAACGCTTAATTGAGAATTTTTCATCTAAATATCCTCAAAATTATAAAGCCTTTTGTGCTTTAGATTTATCTGGTTATCCTAAAAATCTTTACACCATTCTTGGTGCTGCTGGAGTATTGTTTAACTTTGCTCTTAGCGTGGAAGAGGGTGTCAAAAACCTTCTTGATAATGCAACCCTTTTTGGTGGACTTAAAGGGCCTAGGATCGATTATTTGCTCCAAGGGGATTCGCTTCATTCTAAAATGGATGCTTTACGGCTTTTTAGAAGTGGTATGAGCTTTTTGCTAGCAGATTTAGATCCTTTAACTCTTAGCTATGGATATGTTGACTCACTAGGCTATTTTATATCTGATGTGTTAGATAGAATCCAAGATGAGTTTAAAACTACTCATGTGGCGTTGTGTGGGGCACTTTTTGGCAATGGCCGTCTTGCTCAAACCGTAGCGCGTCATGCCAAAATTACTCATACAGTCTGTTTTAATATCCAATATCCAGTTGATAACTGATGCAAAGAGTTGGAGTTTGGGTTGAGGGGTTAGTACAAGGAGTTGGGTTTAGACCCTTTGTGTACACCTTGGCCCATTCGCATGGGATTGATGGGTTTGTCCGCAATACTCCAGAGGGAGTTTATATGGAGATTGAGGGCAGCAAAGATACAATTGAAGCTTTTATAAAAGATTTTTATCATAAACTCCCTCCTTTAGCGCGGGTTGACTCTTTTAAAAAAACCCTTCTAAAACCTCTTAATAAAAAGGGTTTTGTGATTGAACATAGCGATTATGGGGGTTCAAAACACTCTGCAATTTTGCCCGATATGGCAGTTTGTGATGACTGCTTAGCTGAAATGAAAGACCCGGCAAATCGGCGATACAAATACCCTTTTACAAACTGTACTAATTGCGGGCCAAGGTATTCAATCATCAAAACAGTTCCGTATGATAGACCAAATACATCTATGGATATTTTTAAAATGTGCCCTCAATGCCAAGCCGAATATGAAGACCCTTCAAATAGGCGTTACCATGCTCAGCCAATTAGCTGTCCAAATTGCGGGCCAAGACTTGCTTTGCGAAGGCTTAAAGACGGTAAGGTTTTAGAGCGCGATGAGGCTAGTATCAAGGCTCTGGCTAACAAGATAAAAGAGGGTGCAATCGTTGCAATGAAGGGATTAGGCGGGTTTCATTTAATTTGTGATGCCTTAAATCCTAAAGCGATTCAAACCCTAAGAGAGCGAAAAAATAGGCCAACAAAACCCTTTGCAGTTTTATGTAAAGATGAAGATATGGCTTGCAAATATGGCATTTTTAGCGAAGCTGAAAAGAAGATGCTTACTGCAATTACAAAGCCAATTGTATTAGTTTATAAAAATCCAAAAAATCCAATGCCAAAAGAGATTGCCCCTCACACCGATAGGCTTGGACTCTTTTTGCCATACACACCTTTACATGTAACTCTTTTTGAATATTTAGATGGACCCATTATTGCAACTAGCGCAAACCGCTCGGGCGAGCCAATTATCTATAATGCAAAGACTTTGATTGAAAAACTTTTTAATGTAGTTGATTATATGCTCGATTTTGATCGAGAAATTATCAATGCAAGCGATGATTCAGTTGTGCAGCTAATTGATAAGAAGCCTTTATATTTAAGATTATCAAGAGGCCTTAGCCCTTTTACTCTCCCACTAAAATCTGCTCCCAATCAAACTGTATTAGCAGTTGGGGCAGAGCAAAAAAATGCCCTTGCAATCTTACATGAAAAAAGGATTATCCAAAGTCCATATATTGGGGATATGCACACTATTGAAGGATTTGAATTTTTTACAAGAACTCTTGAGAGTTTAAAATCGTTTTATAATATAAATCCCCAAAAGATAATTTGCGATAAGCACCCCCAATACCACACAACCCAGTGGGCAAAAAGCCAAAATTTGCCAATAGAGTTTGTCCAGCATCATCATGCTCATATTTGTGCCACAATGCTTGAACATAACCTAAAAGGACCGGTTTTAGGTGTTGCATGGGATGGGACTGGATATGGCGATGATGGAACTATTTGGGGCGGTGAATTTTTATATTGCGAGGGTGGAAAATATGAGCGAGTTGGATTTTTTGAACCCTTTAAACTTGTGGGAGGAGAGGTTGCCATAAAAGAGATTTGGAGGGTAGCATATAGTATTTTGCGTGATGTTATGGGTGATAATGTGGATGATTTAGCCCAATTTGAACCTTTTAAAAAGCGACTATCTCTTGTAAAAAAGGCCCATTCAAATTCAATTAATTCGCCACTTTGCTCCTCTGTTGGACGTATTTTTGATGCTGTTGCTTTCCTTTCAACTGGCCTTAGTAGCGTTAGCTATGATGGGGAGAGTGGGCTTTTAATTGAGCAGCTTTACGATAAGACTTTAGAAGATACTTATGAGTTTTCTATGGAAAACGGGGTGATAAAATACAAAGAGCAACTAATGTGTGCCTGTGTAGACAAACCTGAATTTATTATAACTAAATTTATTAATGGATTAGTTTCTTGTATTATCAAACTAGCTAAAATATATAATGTTCCAGTAGTCGTAGGCGGGGGAGTATTTCAAAACAAAACCCTGCTCAATCGCCTTTACGTCGAATTACAAAAGGAGTCAATCCCACTCTTTTTTCCAGAAAAAATCCCCCCAAATGATGGCGGAATTGCTTTCGGACAACTTGCAAAATATGTTTTGACACAATAGTTATTTATCTTACCTTGTTTTAAGTTTTATTGTAATAGTATTACGAATTAAAAATATCTTATAAGGATTTAAAATGGATAAAGTAATTCGTTTTAGTGTATCTTTACCCGAACAACTTTTAGTAGAGCTCGATAAAAAAGTATCAACCCAAGGTTATGCTTCAAGAAGCGAATTTACTCGCGACTTAATTCGCGAAAAAATCGTTAAAGACAACTGGAAGGATGATAGCTCTGAAGTTATCGGTGTACTTACAATGATCTACACACATCATCAAAATGATTTAGTGCAACGCATTATTGATATTCAGCATGATGCTGATATTAAAATAATGTGTAACACACATGTACATGTAGATCATGACAATTGCCTTGAGACTGTAATGGTTCAAGGTATGGCGAACAAAATCCAAGATTTTGCTCAAAAAATCGGCGGATTAAAGGGTGTTAAGTTTTCAAAACTTGTAAAAGCAGCTGTACCTGCTTCATAAGTTTTGTTTTAAATAACTCTTCCACAGGCGCATCATGTGGTGCGCTTGTTTTTCTTTTGTATAGTTAAATCGAAATTCTGCTTCTTTTAGATAAAGCCCAAAATACTCCTCTTTTATTCCATGAAAAGGTTTCATAAACTCTTCTAAAAAGAGCCAAAATGCTCCGATGGGAGTATTGTATGATTCAATTCTTACAAGCTTGTTCCACTGGTAATAGTGAGCAAGAGTTTGGATAAAGTCTGGATTTTTTTTAGTCTCTTCATCTAAATTTTTCCAATGATCTGGCATCAAAAGAGTGTAAACACCCCCGTTTCCATAAAGGGCTATTATTCCTATTCCATAAATAAGACACTCCTTTTTTTTGCGCATTGAGGCTGGAAGATAAAGGTACTCTTCATACTCATTATATGATGAGCGCTCTTGCTGATAAATTTCATCTAAAAATGCAGGCAGTAAAGAGCGGAATAAATTAAAATATGAACGAATAGTTGGAAGAGTTGCCCCACAAAAAGCAGAAGCCTCTTTTGGGCTTAAACCATTTATGAAAGCATCTAAAAATTGAAAACTTTTTTCAATCTTTTTTTTGCTAAAGCGGTGTTTGCAATTTGAGCATTCAAAACGACCATCTTTAAGCTTATACAAGTGGGAATTATCGCAATAGGGACAATTTATCTGCATATCACAATTGTAGCATAATAACTCCGTTTTTTTTATTAGTTTTTCGTTTACTCAGTGAGGATTTAACTGGCGGTAATATAATGTTAAAGATAAAATTTTTTAGAGGAGACTCTTATGTGTAAAGATTGCGGCTGTACATTAGCTGATCACGAACACCACCATGAACATCATCACGAACACGAACATGTTCATCATCCAAATCCACAATTAAATGACTCCAAAACAGTTGAAGTTATTACAAAAATTCTTGATGCAAACGACAAAGAGGCTGCCCACAACCGCGCCCACTTTGAAAAACATGGAGTTTTAGCAATTAATCTTATGAGCAGCCCTGGAGCTGGAAAAACAACTCTTCTGGAAGCAACTATTGATTCAAAGCAGATTCGCCTTGGAGTAATTGAGGGGGATTTAGAAACAAACCAAGATGCCGATAGAATCAAAGCCAAAGGTGCACCAGCTTTTCAAATTGCAACGGGCCAAGCGTGCCATTTAGATGCTTTTATGGTCCATAAGGGATTGCATGAAATGCCACTTGATGAACTTGATGTGGTATTTGTAGAAAATGTTGGAAATCTTGTGTGTCCAGCAAGTTATGATGTCGGCACTCACATAAATGTTGTTCTTCTTTCAGTTCCAGAAGGAGATGATAAACCAGCAAAATATCCCGTTATGTTCCGAGCTGCAGATGTGTTGATTATTACCAAGTGCGGTCTTTTGGAGCATTTTGATTTTGACGTGCAGCATGCAATTACTGAAGCAAGAAAACTCAATCCAAAAATCGATGTTATCCAAGTAGATAGTAAGAGTGGTGAAGGAATCGATAAGTGGGTTAACTTTTTAAAACTCAAAATGTCTATGCGCTAAAAGGAGCAAAAATGTGCCTGTCAATACCATCAAAAGTGGTTGAAATTGATGAAAATAATGTAGCAACAGTTGATACCATGGGTGTGCGACGCCAAGTGACACTCGATCTTATCGATGAACCAGTTAAGGTTGGTGAATATGTTTTAATTCATGTTGGATACGCTATGGGGAAAATTAGTGAAGCCGAAGCTCTTGAGAGTATTAAAGCTTATGAGGAGATTGTCCAAGCAATGCAAGATGGAAAGATCGATCCAGATGAAGGAGTAAGCGGGGGGTATTATGGATCTGATTGAAGGGTTTCGTAATCCCGAACATATCAAAGCGCTTAGTGCTCAAATAAAAGCTGAAGCAAAAACCCCGATAAATATAATGGAAGTGTGCGGAGGACATACTCATACTATTATGAAATTTGGGATTCCTCAGCTTCTGCCTGAAACAGTCGAGTTTGTCCACGGTCCTGGATGTCCTGTTTGTATTATGCCAAAGGAACGAATTGATGCGGCTTTAGTTCTTGCTAAGCAAGAAGGAGTCATTTTAGCAACCCTTGGAGATATGATACGAGTTCCAGGAAGCAAAACCTCTTTACAGCAGCTTCGATCACAAGGTGCTGATATAAGGGCTTTGTATTCACCGCTTGATGTGCTTAAAATCGCAAAAGAGAATCCTGATAAAAAAGTTGTATTTTTTGCAATCGGCTTTGAGACAACTACACCTATGAGTGCTAGCTTAATCGACAAAGTTGTAAAAGAAGATATTAAAAATATTCTTATTCACTGCAATCATGTTACAGTGCCTGAGCCTATGGAGGCGATTATGGCAGATGGGGATGCAAAGATTGATGCTTTTTTAGGACCATCTCATGTAAGTGTGATTACCGGCTCATCCATGTTTGAGCCTTTGGCTTCTAAGTTTAATACTCCAATTGTAGTTGCAGGTTTCGAGCCAGTAGATGTGATGGAATCGATTTTGCGAATTGTGCGCCAAATAAATAGGGGTGAAGCTAAGGTAGAAAATCAGTACTCAAGAGCTGTAAGTTATGAGGGAAATGTGCATGCAAAGGCTTTAATCAATAAATATTTCCAAAAGCGCTCTCATTTTAGGTGGCGCGGAATTGGTGATATTCCAAAAAGTGCTTTAGAGCTTCGACCTGAGTATGCGCATCTTGATGCTGAAGTTTACTTTAAAGATATATTGCCTCAAAAGCCAATTGATGATCATAAAAGATGTATTTGTGGCCAAATTTTAAAAGGTCGTGCAAAACCCTATGAGTGTAAAGTTTTTGGCAAAGCTTGTACTCCAACTTCTCCTATGGGATCATGTATGGTTTCAAGTGAAGGGGCGTGTGCAGCTTATTATCGATATGGCGCACTATTAACCAAAGGAGCTTCATGAAAAGGATTCAATTAGCCCAAGGCGGCGGCGGCGAGGAGATGAACAGCCTTATTAAGAATCTTTTTTTTAAGGCCTTTTCAAATCCCATTTTAGAAAGCATGGAAGATGCAGCCACTTTACATGTAAAAGGACCCATTGCTTTTACAACCGACTCTTTTACAGTAAGTCCAATATTTTTTAATGGTGGGGATATCGGCAAACTTGCCATTGCTGGAACAGTAAATGATTTGGTGATGGCTGGGGCAAAACCTTTGTATTTAACTTGTGGATTTATGATTGAAGAGGGTTTTTTAGTCGATGATTTAAAGCGAATCATTCAAAGCATGAGCGAAGAGCTTGCAAAAAGTGATGTAAAGATTGTAGCAGGAGATACTAAGGTTGTTCCAAAAGGTGGAGTTGATGGGCTTTTTATTAACACATCGGGAGTTGGAGAGATTGTGCATTTAGGAATTTCAGCTCACAATCTTAAAAAAGGTCACGCCATCATCGTTTCAAATGAGATCGGAAATCATGGTGCTTGTATACTTGCAAAACGTGAAGAGTTGGATTTAGAGAGTGATTTAAAAACCGATTGTGCATCCTTGTGGGAGCCGGTGAATGGACTTTTTGAAGCCAACATTGTACCTGTTGCAATGCGTGATGCAACTCGCGGAGGCTTAAGTGCTGTTTTAAACGAGTGGGCCGAGGCTTCAAATGTTGGCATTAGTATTTATGAAGAGGCTATTCCTGTTGCCAGTGAAGTGCGTGGAATGTGTGAAATGTTAGGTTTTGAGCCTTATGAATTTGCCAATGAAGGGACGATGATTTTATGTGTCCATAAAGATAAGGTTGAAGCCACACTTGATATTTTGCGAAAATTTGAACCTACCAAAAAAGCAACGTATATTGGAGATGTTACTGATGAATATCCCGGCAAAGTTGTTTTACAAACCCCTTGGGGAAGTCATAGATTTTTAGAGCCTCCTAAGGGTGAACTATTACCAAGGATCTGTTAATGCATGAGTTTTCTATTGTTCAATCCCTTTTGGATTTGTGCGAATCCCACGCAAAGGAAAATAAGGCTAAAAAGATTTTAAAAGTTGAGATAAAAGTAGGAAAGCTTAGCGGAGTTGAGCCCCATTTGCTCCAATCTGCTTTTGACACTTTTAAAGAAGAGACTCTTTGTAATGATGCAGAGCTGGTGATGCATATTCAAGATTTAGTCATGTATTGTCGGGAGTGCAAGTATGAAGCCGTCTTGGATAAAAATGAATTTTACTGCCCAAAATGCGGTTCACCAAATTTAAGTATAGTCGATGGGGAAGAGATGTATCTCATGCGATTGGAGATGGAATAGGTTGGTTTTAACTTTTACATGTAAAGGTTTAGCAAGTAATTTTATTTGGCTAGATTCTTTACATGTAAAGATAGCTAAAAAGTGCTTTAAACTTTATGTATTGAGTGGTAAAAAGTATGTGGGATAAATTGCTATCAGAAAAAAGATGCTATGGCGTTAATGATTTTAAATATGAGCCCCAAAACACTCAAGAAAATTATAGGAAAAGTTTTCATAAAGATTATGATAGGGTAATTTTTTCCAATCCCTTCAGGCGCCTATCTAAAAAGACGCAAGTGCACCCCTTGTCTAAAAACGATCATGTGCACAATAGACTTACTCATAGCCTAGAAGTTGCAAGTTTAGGAAGAAGCCTTGGTTTGGGTGCGGGCGATATTCTTCAAGAAAAATTTAAAAATGAGCTCAAAATTGATCCATATGATATTGCATACATCATCCAAACAGCTTGCTTGGCTCACGATATAGGCAATCCTCCCTTTGGACATGCGGGCGAAGAGGTGATTAAAGAGTGGTTTAAAAAGCATAAGCATGAAGAGTATTTGAAAAAATTAAAAGAAGAGGAGTTAAATGATTTTATAAATTTTGATGGAAATGCCCAAAGTTTTAGGATTGTAAGTGTGATTGAAAACAACCTCTTTGAGGGCGGAATGAACCTTACATGCGCAATCCTAGGAACACTTGTAAAATACCCCTACTCATCAGCTAAATGCGATGAGTTTAAAAAATCAAAATTTAACTATTTTCAAAGCGAAAAAACTCTTTTTGATTCACTTTTTGATGAACTTGGTTTGAAAATAGATGAAAATCACTTCAAAAGGCATCCACTCTCATTTTTAATGGAGGCTGCTGATGATATTTGCTATGGACTTTTGGATTTGCAAGATGCCATTGAGCTACAAATTATTACTTTAAATGAAATAGAAGATATTTTTGACTCTTTATGTGCCAAAGAGAAAAAAGAGCAGATTTATAGCAGAAATGAATTTTCAGATTCTCAAAAAGTCTCCTATCTTGTGGCAGTTGCTATGAATAATTTGGCAAAATACACCTTGGAAGTTTTTAAAAATAATTTTGACAAGGTTTGTAGTAATAATCAGCCAAAAGATTTGATTGAACTTTTTGAAAAAGATGAGTTAAAAGATGGTTTAAAAAAGGCAAAAGAGCTTGGCAGAGAAAAGATTTTTAATGAAATAAGAAAGGTTGAGCTTGAACTTGGAGCTTACAATATTATCCAAACCCTTCTTGGGCATTTGATTAAAGCAGCTTACTCTTTAAATACCCATAAAGACATCAATAAACTCTCTTTTAGGGATAGACGAGCTTTGACGTTAATGGGTTCTATGAGGCCAAAGGATGGGGAGTCTTTATACCATATGTATCAAAGGGTACTTGATTATATAGTTGGAATGACGGATGATTTTGCAAAACATACGGCTCACCAATTAATTGGAATGGGCTACTAAGTTTTACATGTAAGGATGTGACTTTTTATTTTAATCTCCACGACCTAGCATTTCAGTAGCTTCAGTGATAATCATAAAAGCTTGTGGGTCGTACTCTCTAACAAGGGAGCGTAAAAATTGTAGCTTTCCTACTTCCACAACGATTAAAATTATCTTTTTGTTTTCACCATAAAGTCCATCGCCTTGTATTACAGTACCGTAAGGGCCAAGCTCTTGGCGTATCTTTTTGGTAAACTCATCAACCTTATCAGTTACTAGGTGAACAACTTTTTTATTTAATCTTCCGGTTAAAAGCGTATCGACTACTCTTGAGGTGATGTAAATGCTTACAATACTCCATAGTACAATAGAGCGATCTTCAAAGACAAATAAGGATGCAAAAAGTATCATTCCATCAAGAAAAAGCAGGATTTGACCGGCTTTAAACTCAGTTTTGCTTGAAACAATCTGGGCTATAATAGTCGTTCCGCCAGCCGAAGTATTCGCTTTTATGATAAATCCAAGTCCAATTCCAATAAAAAGACCGCCAAAAAGTGCTCCAAGGGGTGCATCAATTACGAATGCGGGCATTTTTACAACTTTATCTAAGAAATCTACAAGTAATGATATGAGCACAATTACTCCAATGCTTCTTAAAACATACCCATGTCCAAAAAATTTAAATCCTAGTATCAAAAGCGGCAGGTTAATAATTACCATCCATGATCCTACGCTTATACTGGTAACATAGTGTAAGAGTAGGGCAATTCCAGCAGTTCCTCCAGTAAGCAGTTGGTTTGGAACAAAAAAACCCTCAATTCCTAAAGCGATAATTGCACAGCCTAAAAAAGTTTAACATATAGCTTTGCCAAATCTTCTTTCAATAAAAAATCCTTAAATGAAGTAAGTAATTTTATTGTACTACAAAGTCAACTCATGAACCAAGTAGGTCATGGCTAATAAATCAGCACTTCCTCCAGGGGAGAGATTGCGTAAAATGAGGGCTTCATCCATCTGTTTTAAAAAGGGCTCAACCCCCTTTGGATCAAATCGAAAAGATTTTGCATAATTTTGTACATACTTTAAGCCAGATTTTTTATCTCTAGCCCATAGAGTTGAATCTTGTAGGTTTTGCATCAAAACAATTAAGCTTACATGTAAAGCGGTTTTTTTACCAAATTGTAAATATTTTTTATACGTTGGCAAGGAGTGGTAAAAAAGAGTAGGGTAGCCGTTTTGAGCCTCTTGTCTAATTCCTCCATCCTTGCACGCAAGATAAAACTCTTCACCGCTAGTTGGATTGTTTGAAACTGAAGTCAAATCTTTTTGAACTAATCCATGACACAGTTTTTTAATCTGTTCATGCAAATTTTTCGGGCTTGTTTTTTTGTGCTGACCTAAAAGTTGTCCGTGTGCACCCAAGATAACTGCAAGGGAAAATATCATCCCTTTATGGGTGTTTACTCCCTTGGTTGCTTTAAACATTGCCTCTTCGCAATTGCATCCAATATTACGAAGTTCATTAAAACATTTTGTTGAAGTTATGCAATACATTACTCCAGTTTGAACAAAAGGTTTTAAAAATTTCTCAATTGCATCGATGCTTTTAAAAAAAGTTTTTATATTCATATCATCATGGGAGCCATTATTGTTTTGGTCTACAAGGCCTGGTTTTGGTGTGAGCATCACCTCTTCAATCATTGCTTCTTTTGCTCTGCTAGCACAAAAATCTATTTTTTCTATAAAGTTAGTTGGAATACTCATTAGTGTACTCTTGAACTTCTAAGTCAATAAAGTTATATAACTCTTTAATGTTATGAGATTGTGCTCTTGCGCAAAGTTTTGCATCTTTTTGACAAAGAAAACATCTTCTAGCCTCAAGTCCTAAAGCTTTTCGACTTATAGTTTTTCCATCTTGGTCGATTACATCCAAATCCCCAAAACGACCAAGAGGATGGTTTTGCTCAATTTCGCAGCATAAGCGCTTTAGCTTTAGTGCATTAGCCTTAATTGAAAAGATGGCTTCAAAACCTATTAAAGAGTAGTTTGTAATTGTATCTGTAATTTGTAAACCCTCTTTTGAAAGTTTTACATGTAAAGCTTCTTGCAGGGCTTTAAAAATAATTTCGCCAGCCCTGCTTTCTTTGTAAGCTCCAGGCATATTTAAACTAAAATTAAGCACTGGGTTTTGATGCAATTGCGACAAATATTTTTGGTTTTTTGCCCTAATTTCCCTAGTTTTTAACACTTTTTGGAGTAAAGCAAAATTTTGCATATCTATTTTTTTAACTGCCTAACCACATCAATTACAGAGCCATCGCGGTATCGGATGATGGCAACAGGTTTGTCTAAATATTCAATGGGCTTTGGCTCACCGCAAAGGGCGATTGCTCTTTTGTATAAATCTTCTATCTCAACTAAGTGCAATCCAGCCTTTTTTAAACGCCGCTTTAACTCTACATTTCTTGGATGAACTGCTATTCCTTGGTCGGTAACAACTGCATCTACTGTACTTCCTGGAGTTACAATGGTATTAACTTTTTTTGTAATTGTAGGGATTCTTCCTCTTGTTAGTGGACATACAATAATTGCTAACTTTGCTTCTGCTGCCGTATCGCTGTGTCCACCTGAAGCCCCGCGCAAGATTCCTTTTGAACCAGTTATGATATTTACGTTAAAATCTACATCCACTTCCAAAGCACTTAAAACCACAATATCTAACTGTTTTATTGCTGCTCCTTTGGAGCTAAAGTTTGCATATTCATTGGCGCTAATTTCAATGTGGTTTGGGTTCCTATCAAGTGATTGTGCAGCAAAGGTATCAAAGCTTTGCACATCAAGGAGTTTGCGGATTAAGCCTTGCTCATGCAAATAAACCATTGTGCCTGTGATTCCGCCAAGCCCAAAATCTGCCTTGATCTTCTTCTCTTTCATTTTATCAC
>DDHL01000105.1:26398-39075 GCA_002352945.1 Campylobacteraceae bacterium UBA1877
CATTTTATCACCCAAAAAGACTGTGGTTGCAAGGGCAGCGCCACCCGTTCCAGTTTGGATGCTAAAGCCTTCTTTAAAATAACCAGAGTGTTCGATAAGATTTGCCGTTCTTCTTGCAATGAGCAGCTCTTTTGGATTCGTTGTAAGACGGGTTGCGCCTTGACCAATTTTTGATGGGTCTCCAACCTCGTCAACTAAAACAATTGCATCAATTTGATCTTGAGAGATGCTACTTGGCATATTAGGGTAGGGTGCTAACTCTTCTGAAATTGCAATAACATATTTTGCCATTTTAGCATCAATAAAGGCATATCCTAAAGAGCCGCAAATTGAGCGGCCTTTTGAGCCGGATGCATTTCCAAACCTATCAATGCTTGGAACACCAAGAAAGGCTACATCAATCTTTATTTCACCACTTTGTATTAAATGAACCCTGCCTCCATGAGAGTGGATTTGCACAGGTTTTTCCATGAGCCCATTTGAAATCGCTTCTCCTAGTTTGCTTCGCAATCCAGAGGTGTAAATTTGAGTTATAACTCCGTTTTTAATATGCTCAATTAACTCATCATGCACGGTTGCTAAAGAGCTTGAAGCGATTGTTAAATCCTTAAATCCCATTTTAGCAATGACACTCATGACCTTATTTAATACCTTATCTCCTCCGCGAAATGCGTGGTGAAAAGAGATTGTCATACCATTTTGAAGGTTTGAGCGCTTGATTGCCTCCTCGATTGAGTCACAAAGTTTACTCTCTCTGTCGTTTCCTTTTGGCGATAACTCTTTACATGTAAAAAGTGGAGCATTTACTGTAGTAAGTTTATTTGCCTCGCTCTCTTTTACTCTGCTATTCATGCTTTCTCTCCTAATAATCCTGATGCTTCAGCCCTTGCTAAAGTCCACTCGGCTCTTGCGATAATTGGAGCATCCACCATGCGACCATCTAAAGAGACTACGCCCAACCCTTTCTCCTTTGCCTCTTTTGCAGCATCAAGAACCTCTAAAGCCCACTCAATCTCCTCTTGGCTAGGTGCATAAACTTTGTGAACAAGAGTGATTTGATTTGGATTAATTAATGATTTTCCATCAAATCCTAAACCTTTTATATACTCAGTCTCTTTGATAAAGCCTTTTTTATCTTTAACGTCAGAAAAAACCGAATCAAACGCGTTTATTTTTGCAGCCCTAGCAGCTAAGAGGATTTGGCTTCTAGCAGCGCTTAGTTCGCCACCTTCTTTTGTGCGCTCAGTTCGTAAGTCGCGTACATAATCTTCAGCACCCAGCGCAATCCCCATCAATCTATCAGAGCAGCTTGCAATAGAGACTGCATTTACAACTCCTTGAGCACTCTCAATGGCTGCAAGCAGTTTTATCTTATTTTTTCTACCGCAAGCTTTTTCTATACGCTCAATCTCTTTTTCCATTGTTAAAACATCTTCAACTGTATCTGTTTTTGGAAGTCTAATAATATCAGCACCACCTCGAATGACTGCTTCTAAATCCAAAAGTCCATAAGGGCTATCAAGAGGGTTTACTCGAACTGCTGTTTCGATATTTTCGTAAGCCCAGTGTCCTAAGGCGTGATAAACCATCAACCTAGCCGAATCTTTTTCACTAAGCGCTACTGAATCTTCCAAATCAAACATAACTGTATCGGGCTTATAAATAAAGGCATTGCAAACCATAGCGGTGTTTGAGCCAGGTACAAAGAGCATGCTGCGACGCAATTTCATAATTTACTCCAATCTATATCTTCTTTTCCCATTGCTCTTAAAAGAGCGGTTTGTAAACGTGCTTTGATAACAAAATCTAAGGCTCCCTTATCATGAATAACCAAACGCACATTTTCTATCTCCATTTTTTTTAGTGTTTGGAAAATCAATTTATGAATAGCATCTCCATAAATCTCTTTTACATCACTATTGAGCTCTATCGTGATTCCGCTCTCTTGTGGAAATACTTGAACAAAAATATCACTTGATTCTAGCGTCCCGGCACAAGCATTTTGCTGCACTTTATGCATGAAATTCTCCTATTAATATGGGGATGAAACCCTTTGTAAAAACTCGAAAGTTGCTGGTGGAACAAGGGGTTTTATCTCATCAATTCTTTTTTGTTTTAGCAAATCTCTAACTCTTGAGGCTGAAATGGGTCTGTTTTGCCAGTTAATTCTTTTTATTTCGACAACCTCAATATATCCATACTCATCCTTGCTAGCAAGAACTTTTTTCATCTGCTTGTTGTACTCATTTGTGACAACACAGTGGGGCTCATTTCCAACAAATCGGTGGGTGATTCCAAGTTGCGGTGCTATATGGTGTTTAAAAATTTTTAAATCCAATTGAGAATAAAGCGAATCAACCATCTTTTCATCTTTAATAAAATAGGTTGGAAAGGTTGCTTTTGAAATGATATAATCAGAGCCTTTATGAATTGTAATATTTTTAAGGTGCTTTAATCCCTCTTTGATGAGCATTAATCTATCATTAAAAGTAAATATAGAGGCATCTTCACGAACAACAAAAAGGTGGAGCCAGTCACAAGATTTTGCCGCTTCTTGGACAAGATATTGGTGTCCTAAAGTAAAAGGATTGGCATTCATTACGATTGAGCCAATCTTTTTTCCACTTTTAAACTCTTTTTGCAGCTCTTTTTTGCACTCAAAAAGCCGGTTGCAATTTTCCATAAGCATCACTTCATTAGCGCTTTGCTCTATGAAGCGAAATCCACACCCTTCAAAAAACTCTCTATTTTTTGGATTACTAAACAAAAAAAGCTCATTTCGACCTCTTTTATAAGCAGCTTTTAAAAGGTGGGTCATTATGTTTAAAACAAAGCCTTGACCACGCATGCTAGGAGTAATTGCAATGCACTTTAGGGTTTTACCAGCCAATCCTCCACACCCAACTATCTCTAGGCCCTTATGGGCAGTGACAAATAGCTCAATATCAGGAGAGATTTTAACCCCAATTTCTTTTAAAAAGAGTTTTACCTTTGCAAGTTTGTGGCTGTTGCTGGCTTCAAATTCGTTAAATCGTATCTCATCAAACACTGCCAGCTCTCCCTTTAAACTCATAAAAACGAGTTAGTAAAAATACTCGTGGATTATAACAAGGTAAACTTGTATAATTCTTCAAGTTTTCTTAAATGTTATTGTTTGAGTGGCTCTGGTTTTATAAAATTAATATTAGATTAAGTTTTAAAGCTTTTGGCAGTGCCAATATCGGCACTGCTTTATCTGCTAGCTTCTTTTTTTATTTAAAAAAAGAGATAGATAAATACCACTTCCAACAAACAAAGCTCCAATGAAGTGGTAAAGATGAAATCTCTCATTTAAAAATATAAAAGCTAAGATTGAGCCAAAAACTGGCATGAGGTGGACAAATTGGCCCGACTCTTCTGGTCCAACATGAGCAATCCCATAATGCCAAAAATGGTATGAGAGTAGGGAGGGAAAAACAATGGTGTAAAAAATGGTCAACTTTGCAGCTAAACTTAAATCAAAAAAGTCAAAAAGAGTATAATCCATCTTCCAAAATATGCCAAAGAGTATGATTGTTCCAAGCAATACGGATGCTGGAAAAAACTCTTTGAAATTTGGCGGCCTAAAAGGCAGTAAAACTGTATAAAAGGCCCAAACAGTTGATGCAACAATAACCCAAATGTCACCTTTTGAGAATGAAAGAGTTAAAAGCCTCTGCCACTCTCCATGCAAGGCTAGGTGCATAACACCGATAGTTGATAAGATAACTCCAATAATTTGCAAAGGTTTTATTTTAGATTTTAAAATAATAACTGAGAGTAAAACAATGCTCATTGGGGTGGCTGAGTTGATTAAAAGAGCATTGGTTGCTGTGGTGTATTGCAAGCCAACATAAAGGAGTGTATTAAAAGATGTTATGCCAAGAAAACTAAGCAGTAAAAGTATCCAAAAATGGCTCTTTAGGGTTGTAAAGACGGCTTTTCTTCTTTTAATTAAATAGGGTGTTAAAAGGATTAAAACTCCAATCCAGCGATACATAGCTAGTTGAACCGGCTCAATATCATCTGCAACAAAACGGCCTAAAATAAAATTTCCTGACCAAAACAGCACACATAAAACCAAAAATAGATAGGGCTGAAATTTTTTACTTAACATTTATCACCGCCGCACCACGTCTTGGGTCTGCACCACCTTGAAGGTTTGAAGTTACCCCTTGAACGCCACCAAAGTAGAGATTTTTTTCGCTAAAAGTAGTCAAAGTGTATCTTGCTTCTAAAAAACTTGGATCAACGCAAAAATTTGGTTCCAAAAAGATTTGATTTTGCTCAAGGTGTAATCTTGGAGCGCTTATAGCTTCTTGAATAGTTTTATCAAAGCGGGTAACTCCCAAAATTGTATTTACAATTGCACTTCTTATGCGGTTGCTGCCTGCACTGCCTAGTACAAGATGGGCTAAGCCATCTTTACATAACATGGTTGGAGCCATCATTGATGGAAGCCTAACTCCGCTTGGCCACTTAAAAAAGCCGTGAGGATTTAAATCCTCTTCACCTAGCATATTGTTTAGTAAAATTCCAGTTTGCGGAATTACATGGCCACACGCTTCACCATTTGTAGTTGTTGCGCTTGCGGCATTTCCATTGGCATCCATTACACTAATATGGGTGGTATTTCCCCATAGATTGAGCCGACTGTTTAGGCTGATTTTATAGTTTTGAAGAAGGTTTTGATTTTTAAGAATAGTAGCAAGTTTGCTTGAGTGCAAAGCAGAATCTACATGCTCTTTTCTAAAATCAGATGTAACATGCAAGGCTTCTAAAAGTTTTAAAACATGATTTTTGGAGCCAAATGTGCCAAGGTTAATATCCTTTAAAAGCTCAAGAGTAAAAGCAATCAAAATTCCTCCAGAGGAGGGTGGTGGGTTGGTAAAGGCTTGAAATCCATCAAACTCAAATTCAAGAGGTTCTCTTACATGTACTTGATAGTTTTCAAGAGAGTTTGAGTCGATTAATCCACCTTTTTCTTGGCATAAAGATTCTAAATCCTTGCCAATTACTCCTTTATAAAATATGTCCGCACCATCTTTTGCAAAGGCTTCTAAAAAGTCGGCATATTGTGGATTTTTAAAAAGATGGTTTTCATCTATCAATTTGCCATTTGGTGCATAAAGGGCTCTAATTTGGGCTGTTGAAGTAAAAATAGGCTCAAGCAGCCGAATAAAAGATGCCTGAATTTTGGAGAGTTTTATACCATCTTTTGCATACTTTAGAGCTGGCTGAATAAGCGTTTCTAAGGGTAGGGTGGCTCTTTCTTGATGAACTTTTTGGATGCCTGCAATCACTCCTGGTATTGCAGCTGATGCAGCGCCAATATGAAACTCTTGAACAGTTTTTCCAAAATCCACATAAACGGGAAAAAACTCTCTATTTTCTTTGACTGGAGGAACGTCAACAAAAAAATCGTACAATTTTGGCTTTTGGTTTGGCGATGCGGCCATTAAAAAGCCACCGCCTCCAAGGCTCGTAAAAACAGGTTCACAAATTGGAGCAGCAAGTATTGCAGCTATTAGGGCATCAAAGGCGTTTCCTCCCTGTTTTAGCGCCCAAGCACCCGCATTAGCACTTTGGTAATCTCCTGCTGCGATTACACCTTTCATTTAAAATCATCCTTACTTTATGAAAAAATACCTAAGCGCTCCACCTTATCTAAAGAGCCATACTTTTCAAAACACTCCTTTTGCAAATGAGCTGGATTTGGGTGTTCTAAAAGATGATAGAGTTTTGGAACATAACTTTGGGTGCTTAGCGCATCAAATACACCCACATCTTCCATCTTTTTTATAAGCTTTTTGCCGTGTTCGCGCAAGGTATAGATATCTTTTCTATTTTGGTATATTCCATCAAGTCCGTAACGTACGCTATTCCATTTGTTTTGTCGTAAAATTTGGCGGTACATCCATTGAGATGGAACAATTTGCGCATAATAGCATAAAGCTTGAAAAAGGACGATTAAAAGCTCAATGCGAACAAAGTCGTTGCTTGCATCGCAGACACGAAGTTCAAGGGTTTTAAGGGCAGGGCTTATGCGAACATCCCACCAAATATCTCGTGGACTCTCAATGGCTTGTGAGCTTTGCAAAGCTTTATAAAGCTCCCCCATTTCATAAAACTCTTCAAAGTAGTATGGAAGCCCGGCTCTTGGTAGCTGTTCAAAAATTTTATTACGATAAGCTTGCATTCCCGTATCTTGCCCATCAAAAAAGCTTGAGTTTGCACCAAGGGCAATAAAAAGAGGAAGATGTTCTAAACTCATATTGTAAGCTCGTAAGGCAGCATCGGAGTTTTCCATTCCAACGTGTACATGTAAACCGCAAATTGTAAATTTACGCAAAAGTATCCCATACTCTTTTGCAAGGGATTTGTATCTCTCATCTTGTGAGAGCTGTACATTTTCGCAAGCAAGGGCAGTGGTGCCAGAGGTCGCACAAACAAGACCAAGATTTAATGAAGCATTTGCAACTATTTTTGAAGTATCTTTTAGGGAATCAACTGTCTGTTTGGGTGTTTGGCAAATTGGCGTAACAAATTCAAGCAAGGCATCTAAATATTCAAAATGAACCCTGTTTTTAGCATCCTCTGGAAGAGATTCATAAACTTTTTTAGCCTCATAAGCTAAAGCCATTGACTCTTTTTTGTGTAAACGCACCTCAAGTTCTGCTCCAAGCGAATAGGCTCTTGAGTCTTTCCATGGCAAAAAATCCATGTTTGCTCCCTCTTGTAATATGGAAAATTGTAACTATTTTAGGAAACAAATGCAACATAAAAGACAAATGTGCTATCATTTTTTTATGAAAACACTCTATTTTGTTCGGCACGCTAAATCTAGTTGGAAAAATCCTCGCCTTGAGGATTTTGATAGACCTTTAAACGGTAGGGGAAAACGAGATGCTCCCTTTATGGCAAAACGATTGAAACGATTTAAAGTAAAGCCAGATTTAATCTTATCTTCGCCTGCTCTAAGGGCAAAAAAGACAGCTCAAGCCATTGCAAAGAGTTTGGATCTTAAAGTTACGTATGAGCCAAGGCTGTATGAGGCTTCAGTTGAAACTTACTTGCAAATTTTACAAGAGTTAGATGATTTGCTAGAAAAAGTTATAATTGTCGGCCACAATCCAGAAATTACTCAAACTTGCGAAATTTTAAGCGATACAATTTTAGGAAATATTCCAACTTGCGGCATTGTTGGAATTGAGTGCGATGTGCAATCGTTTAAAGAGTTAGAAGAGGGCAGTGGGAGAGTTTTATTTTTTGATTATCCCAAAAAACATCTTTAAGCGCCCTATCTTAAATTTCACAAAACTTCTTCAGACAATACTTCATTAAATCTATTTTTATCTACATTTTTAAAAAGCAAAAAATGTATGCAAATAAGTGCAGAACAAAAGACATACAATTGTGTGGATAAATTTGTAATTTCCAAAAGGTAAAATCATCCACAAGCCCTAAATATAAGTGTGTATCTTTACATGTAAGAGTAGAGCTTGGGCTTAATTGTAAAAAGTTTGAAAATTATAGTTTTCAATACAAAATATGATTATTTTGTGTATTTTACCTTTTTAGAATCCCTAAATTTAGGCAATTTAGTAAAATTAGTTAATTTTTTGGTTTTCAAAACTATGCTATAATCTAAAAAGTTAAAAATGAAGGAGTTTTGATGAAATTCCCCCTTGATTGTAAACAGAGTCCCGAGGCATCCCTACTCTTTTGGATGTGCCGTTTTGTAAAACATAAACTCAATTCACTCTCAAATAAAACACTAAAAAATCCACGAGCACTCTCTCAAGTAACCTTTGCATTAACAAAGGGTGTCTCAAGCCTTGATGAGCTTGATACTTTAGTTAAAAAAGCAAGAAATGCAGGCTTGAGTGGTATAAACACATATTTTAACCCTTTACGTAAATTTGCTGAATTGATGAGCTATTATGAGTTAAGTTCGCTTACCCAGATCGATGAAGAGTTAATTGCTGATTTTTTAGCAAGTGCTACTGGAGGATTGAGTGATGCTACAAAGAAAAATTACCGCATTGCAATGCTCTCTTTTTTTGGTTATCTTGATCGCCAAAATGAACAAGATGGAAAGGCGCACGTTTTTGATATTAAGTTGAAAAATTGGGGTGGCGTTGGCGGAAGCCGCGGCGAAAAACTACCCGAATTTATGAGCGAAGAGGAGCTTGAGAGGTTTTTAAAAGCTATTGATGAAGCCCCATTTAAATCAAATGCCGATAGAAATCGTCTCATAATTAAGCTTATCGTCTATACTGGAATTCGAGTCTCTGAAGCTTTACATGTAAAGGTTAAAGATATAACCCCAGAGGGAGATTATTTTGTTATTAGAATTCGAGGAAAGGGAAATAAATATAGAGTTGTTATGATAAAACAGCATCTAATAAGACACCATTTAAGTGAGGTTGTTCGCTCCCATAGGTGCAATGATGGTTTACTTTTTTGTAATCGAAAAGGTGATAGTATCACACAAGCATATGTAAGCCGCCTTGTGGAGCAGATTCTTTTTCAAGCAGGAATTCGCAAAGCTAAAAATGGTGCCCATATGCTCCGACACACCTTTGCAACCTTGCTTTATCGCAAGCGCAAAGATATTATTTTAGTTCAAGAGGCTCTAGGCCATGCAAGCTTAAACACCTCAAGAATCTATACCCATTTTGACAATGAAAGACTCAAAGAGGCCGCAAGAGTGGCCGAAGAGCTTGGTAAAAATTAAAAAAAGGATTTATGATGCAAAATAGTTTTTTAGATGAGCTTAAAACAATTAAAACAAAGTTGGCAACAAATGAAAAAGAGAGTAAAAAGGTTGAAGCAAAAGAGGCTCGTGAGGCAAGAATGCGAAACGAGTTTGAAGAGTATATGAAAAATAGCAATGTAAAAAAGAGATCTTAAGGTAAAAAGTGTTTTCAACTGCTTTTAAAACCATCGACTTTTGCACTCTTGATACCCCTTGTGCTTATTTGCCAAATAGGCAGGCAAGAATGCAGTATAAGTATATTCAAGGTGCTTCACAAAACCTTTGTACTGCCCTAACCCACCGTGGATGGAGACGTTTTGGAGAGTACTACTCAAGGCCTCAATGCAAAAATTGTGCTGAGTGCTTGAGCTTGCGTATTGATGCAAGCAATTTTCACTTTTCTAAAAATGCTAAACGCACCATAAAGCGAAACAGCAATACTCAAGTTTATATCCGCCCTCCTACGGTTACAAAGTCCCATTTGGATTTATATAACCGCTACCATACATACAAAGAGGCAAAAAATGGCTGGAAGCACTACGCTCTTAGCATGCAAAGTTATTATGAGCTTTACGTAGCAGGTCACGGAGCCTTTGGAAAAGAGATGCTCTACTTTGTCGATGGTAAATTAGTTGCAGTGGATTTAGTAGATATTTTAGAAGATGGCATCTCTTCAATTTACTGCTTTTATGACCCAGATTTGCCCCATCTTTCTTTGGGAAGATACTCTCTTTATAGGCAGATTTTATATTGTAAATCACTCAATTTGCGCTGGATTTATATTGGATATTATGTGAAAAATTGTCCAAGTCTAGCCTATAAAGCCCACTATAAGCCCTACGAAATCTTACAAAACAATCCAGATTTGCAAACTAAACCCATTTGGCAATAAAATTGGAATCCTTTTTGCTTTCACAGTGTTAAAGCAAGGAGGATTTTATGGAATTTGCCTTTAGTCCAGAAATGTGCGCTATTGCAGTAAGTGACCAAAGAGTCTACTATCGTTTGCAGCATATCATTGATGAGCATTTTCCTCACCGCATAGGTAGAAAAGATAAAATTATCATCTTTCCAAAAGAGGATGAATTGCATCAAAGGCGCTATTTTTTAAAATTGGTTGCAAAACTATGCAAAAAAACAGACGCCAATGAATCTGATTTAAACCAGCTTCGCAACTCCTATACAAAAACAATTAAACTCTCTTTGATTCAAACTGGAGCTATGGTTGCTCATATGCATATTCATGTACGTTTTGAAAATAACCATGCAATCGTTTTTGAATTGACAAATAATGATAGATTGCTTGTTAGCTACTTCAAAAACTACTTTAAAGACCATCTTATCCAATACAGAATGCGCAGCCGCACCCTTACTCTTTTTCCAAATTCAGACCTTACATGTAAAAGAGTCCGCAAGCTAATGAGTGCTAAAAAGCATATGGCTTGGTACATCCATTTTCATTATGATAATGACTCTTTTGAGCGTTTTGAAAAGGCCTATAAAATCCGCTTTGAACGTAAGCGACGCTTTAGTGCATTAAGTGGAATTTTAGAGGATTATTTTAAAGCTCTTGGATGCAGTATTGATGACTCTTTTGAAACAGTTCGCAGAAACTATCTAAAGCTCGTAAAAGAGTACCATCCAGACAGGCAGCATGGAAAGTCTTCAGATTTGATTGCCCATTATCGCAAACGATTTGAAAAGATCCAAATCGCTTACGAAATGGTACGAACCTACTATCAAGATCAGGTTCAAATCGCCTAAAGAAGCATTTTAGGTATAAATAGAACCAAGTCTTTCCAAAACCACATTAAGGTTGCGCTAAAAAGCATGATGAGCATAAAAGGCCATGCGCCTTTAATAACCTCTTGAATTTTAGAGCCTGATATTGCTTGGATAATAAAGAGGTTTAGCCCAACTGGCGGAGTAATGAGTGCTGTTTCAATAAGAACAACAAAAAAGAGTCCAAACCAGATTGGATCTATCATCTTATCCATGACAGCTGGAAAAAGTACTGGCACCATAATTAAAAGCATAGACATAGATTCAAGAAAGAATCCAACAAATAAAAGCACAACTCCAACTGCTAAAATAAACAAGCCGCTATCTTGAATGTGTGTAACAAGAAGTTGGGAAATCTCTTGAGGGATTTGATAGAGTGTGATTGCGTATGAAAAAACCTTTGCTCCGGCAATAATTGCAAATATCATAATGGTTGTCTTTGCAGAATCCTCAACAGCCTCTTTTAATAAAGTTAGATTCATCCGCTTCATCAAAAATGTAACAATAAGCGCTGCAATAAAGCCTAAAGCTGCACTCTCAGACGGTGTTGCAGCACCTGTATAGATTGAGCCAATAACTATAATTGCAATAAGTATAGTTGGAAAAGCAAGTTTACTTGCTCTAAGGCGCTCTTGCCATGAAGCTTTTGGTAAAGATTCATAAGATGAGTTGAATTTTGCAAATAAGATGCTATATGCCATAAAAACAGTTATTAATAAAATTCCAGGTCCAATACCGGCTAAAAAAAGTCTCGTGATAGAAACTTCAGTAATTACCCCATAAATGATTAGTGGAATTGAGGGAGGAATTAAAATCCCTAAAGTTCCCCCAGCTGCTAAAAGTCCATAAACAAAATGTTTTGGATAGCCTCGCTTTGTCATCTCTGGAATTGCTACTGTCCCAATAGTTGCTGCTGTTGCAACTGATGAGCCTGAAACTGCTGAAAAAAGACCGCATGAGAAGATTGTAGCAATTCCAAGTCCTCCCGGCCAGTGGCCAATCCAGCTTTGAACTGCTGCAAAAAGATCTTTTCCCACTTTGGCTTTTAGTAAAATGTTTGACATAAGCAAAAACATTGGAACTGCTAAAAGCTCAAAACTATCCATCGCCCCAAAGAGCCGTTGTGGAATTGCATTAAGTGGCAGTGGAAAATAGGCTAGCAAAAACGCTCCCATTCCTCCTAATGCAAAAGCAACTGGCACACGAAGAGTAAGCAAAAGAACAAGGAGTCCAAGGATTAAAAAGGGGCTCATTAAACACCCTCCTCTACCAAGGTCTCAGTGTGAGGCATTTGGATGCCAATTGTCCAAACTTTGATGATTTCAACTAAAGCTTGCAGAGCCAATAGTCCAAAACCAACCCAGATTGAAGCTTGTGTGAACCATTTTGGAAGAGCTAAATAGGTATCTGTAGTGTGTCCTTTTAGGGTAGAATCAAGCCAGAGCTCAAACCCATACCAAAGAGTAACGAAACTAAAGGCGATGATAATAAGAAGCCCTAAAGTTTCTAAAATCTTTCTTCCAATGGTATTTGGATTGCGAAAAACGACATCGATAATAATCATATCTTTATGCTTTAGTGCGTATGCAAGACCAATATACGTTGCCCACACTTGGGTGATTGAAGAGACTTCATCCACCCAAATTGTAGGACTATTAAAAACATATCGCATAACTATTTCATAAGTTATACAAAAACCAATGCCAAAAAAGAGCCAAGCTGATAACTTTCCAACCCACTCATTGATAAAATCTACACTATTTAATAAAAATCTCATTACCGATGTCTTCTTTTAAATTTATCTTGTCTCTAAAACTGCATTTACTACATCTTGCCCCATAGGGCCAACTTCTTTAATGAAGCGATCAACTACTGGTTTGGAAGCCTCTTTCCATAAGGCCCTTTCTTTATCAGTTAGATAGATTACATTCATTTTACTCTCAAGGTTTTTTGCCATCTTCTCTTCGCTTGAAAAGATAAAATCACGTAAATTTCTCTCAACTGTTTTTGCAGCCTCTGTGATAATTGCTTGATGCTTAGGGCTTAGTGAGTTAAAAAAGTCATTATTCATGATGGCTACAAATTCGATGATGCTATCTTTTGAGAGGGTCATATT
>DDHL01000105.1:39287-52619 GCA_002352945.1 Campylobacteraceae bacterium UBA1877
TATCTTTTGAGAGGGTCATATTTTGCATTACTTCATACATTTTTCTACTCTCAACTGCCGAAAGTCCTGTCATTCCCACATCAACAGCACCTTGCTGATAGGCTAAAAACTGTTTTGAGCCAGAAAGAAGCGTAGGAGCACCTCCAAAAGCTTCAGCAGTCCATCCTTGTACCTTTCCGTAAGTACGGATTTTTTTACCCTTTAAGCCATCTGGAGTTCGGATTGGCTCGCCATTGTTTAAATAAACATTGTGTCCATAAGCTTGCCACCAAAGAATTTTTGCACCAGTCTCTTCTAAAATGGCTTTATCTAAGATTGAGCGCATTTTTGAACCTGCTGCCACATTTGCACGCAAATGGGCTTCATTGTCAAATAAAAAGGGTAAACTAACCACATCTACTGCTGGAACTGAACCTGCAAAACGCCCTAAAGATGCAGACCCGGCTTCAATTGCTCCAGTGCCTACAGCTTCTGGAACTTGATTGTCTTTGTAAAGCTGTGCAGATGGAAAAATGAGAACTTTTAATTCGCCATTTGATTTCTCTTCTACAATTTTTTTAAACTCTTTCCAGTTGTCGCCAAGCGGATGGCTCTCTGGAAGTTGTAAAGTAACCCGAATTGTTGTGGCTGCACTAAGTGAGCCAGCAAGAAGTGCCGCAGCTAAGGTTGATTTTAAAATCGTTCTTAACGTCATGATTGCCCCTTTTTTTAGATTTGTCTATTGATTGTAATAAAGCACGCTTAAAAAGAGTGCCCATTTTATCATATACTAGATTTTAGCGTCTATTATAGTTACTGTGTGTAACAGTTAAATAACACCCTTTTTTTGTAAGCGTTCAATCGCCTTTTCATCAAGCCCTAAAGTCTCTTGGAGTACTTTTTTATTATGCTCACCAAGTTTTGGTCCAGCCCATTGAAGTTTGCCGGGAGTTTTGCTAAATTTTGGTACGATTCCTGGCATTTTTAACTGGCCGATTCCATCTACATGTAAAGATTGTATCATTTGCCTTGCTTGAAAATGGATATCTTCAAACATATCTTTTACATCGTATATGGCTCCTGATGGAACATTGTGCTCTTCTAAAATTGCTAAAGCCTCTTTTGCATCCAAACTTGAAGTCCACGCTTCAATTTGCTCATCAAGATATTTTGCGTCCTTTGCCCTGCCCTCATTGTTGGTATATTTTGGATTCTCTTTTAAATCAGATCGCCCCATAGCTTCTGTTAAGCGCTTAAATATACTATCTCCATTTGCACCAATGACAATATATTTTTTATCTTTTGTAAGATATATGTTTGATGGTGCAATTCCTGGAAGAACATTTCCAGTACGCTCTCGAATAAAATTAAACTGATCATACTCGGGAACGAGGCTTTCCATCAGGCTAAAAATCACTTCATATAAAGCTACATCAATCATCTGCCCTTCGCCGGTTTTTTGCAGATGATGCAGCGCCATCATGGAGCTCATAACTGCATAAAGTGCAGCAATGGAATCACCGATGCTGATTCCAGCACGGGTTGGTGGCAAGTCTGGATAGCCTGTTAAATGGCGGATTCCGCCCATTGCCTCTCCTACGCTTCCAAAACCTGCCCTATCGTGATATGGTCCATCTTGCCCGTAGCCTGAAATGCACACCATAATAAGGCGTGGATTTATCTTTTTTAGTGTTTCATAATCAAGATTCCACTTTTTTAAAGTTCCCGGTTTGAAGTTTTCTACTACAATATCAGTCTCTTTTACTAAATCGTGAATAATTTTTTGCCCCTCTGGGTCTTTTAAATTTACACTAATGCACTCTTTATTGCGCGATTGAACATACCACCATAGCGATGTGCCCTCTTTTAGCATCCTCCATTTTCGTAATGGATCACCACTGGTTGGTGGCTCAACTTTAATGACTCTTGCTCCAAAATCTGCAAATAATCTTCCCGCAAATGGGCCTGCAATCAGGCTTCCAAGCTCTAAAACGCGCAACCCCTCCAAGGGGCCATTATTTCCCACAACTTACTCCTTTACATGTAGAATTTGGTAAATTTGCCATACGGCTAAAAAGTGTTGGACTAACATGTTTTTTGATTAACTCACTCACTTTTAAAAGTTTATCTAAATCAATACTGGTTTTAAATCCCATAGAGTGGAGCATATTTACTAAATCTTCACTTGCAATATTCCCAGCTGCTCCTGGAGCAAATGGACATCCTCCAATTCCACCAACTGCGGATTCAATCATACTAACACCTTCATTTATTGCAGCAAAGGCGTTAGCTAGCCCCATTCCTCTGGTATCGTGCAAATGTAAACCTAGTGGTCTATCGATTTGAGGCATGAGAGCTTTAAGTGTTTTTTGAACTTGAATGGGATTTGCAATGCCGATGGTATCGGCAAGACATATCTCATCTACATTTAATTCCTGGCCAAAACGAACCATGTTAGCAACTGCTTTGATTGGAATTTCCCCCTCAAATGGGCAGCCAAAACTAGTAGCTAAAGCAAGCTTTACATGTAAAGATGGATAGGCTTGTTTTATCTCTTTGAGTGCTTCTAGCGACTCTTGCGGAGTTCTTCTAACATTTGCCATATTGTGAGATTTTGAGACAGAAACTACGTAAGTTATCGCTTTTGCTCCCGCTTCAAATGCAGCCTTTGCTCCATATAGATTTGGAACAAGTACGGTTGTGGGATACTCTTTTAACTCTTGAACAATAGTCGAAGCATCTCTCATTTGAGCTATTGCTTTAGGAGAGACAAAGGCCCCTACTTCCATATTTGTAAAACCGGCTTCATATAAAGCTTTTATTATCATTAGCTTTGTTTTGGTTGGAATCCACTCTTTTATGCTTTGAAAACCATCTCGAGGTCCAACCTCTACGATGGTTATAAAATTATCTTCCATCTTTATCCTTGTCTGTATTTGTTGAGTTTTTTGCGTTCGCTTGAGCCGGCAATATTGAGTTGTTTGCGATATTTTGTGATGGTTCGGCGAACCATTTTAACGCCAAACTTTTCTTCAATCATAGCAAGCAGTTTTGCATCACTATAAGGTTTTTGAGGCGGTTCGTTATTTACAAGCTCTTGCAAATAAGCTTTAATAGCAGCGTTTGAGACTTCTTCATCAATAGCAGCGCTAAAGAAATTTTTAATTGGAATTATACCTCTGTTGCAAGCGATATATTTGTTTGCAATTGCTCTTGAGATTGTTGAAGGGTTGCGTTCAAGCTCATCGGCTAAATCTTTTAGCTTCATAGGTTTAATTGCTCCCCCCATAAAAAAGTCATATTGATACTCTACAATCATTAAGCCAAGCTTATAAAGCGTTGCTTTTCGCATTTCAAGAGCGTCTATTAAATCTTTTGCATCTTTTAACTTTTGGGCGACAAAGTTATGAGATTCATCCATTCCTTCTGAGTCAATTATGATATCTGGATAGTAAGAGTCATTGAGCTTTACTTCAATTTGTCCATTCTCTTCAAAGATGAAAAGGTCTGGTATAACTTGAGGCTCCTCTTCGAAAAATTCAATTGCCGGTGGAATTTTAAAGTGTTTGATAATATTAAGCGCTTGGGAGAAGTATGGCTCATTTGAGTAAGACTCTAGTGAGTCAAAATCATCAATGAGTATTTTAACTTGTGAGTAAAGCGTTTCATTAACATCTAAATCTTCCAATTGAAAAAGAAAGGCCTCTTTCATATCTTTTGCACCGATTCCTGGTGGCAAAAGATAGGCAAAACGCTTTCTAATCCGCTCTACTTCATCTTCGCTCCATCCATTTTGCGTCCACCAAGATGAGAGGGGAGCATAGTAGCCTTCTTCATTGATCTGCTCAATTATGCCAAAGGCAATCTCTTGGGATTTTGGAGTGGGAAACAAGGGTGGATTAATCTGCTCATAAAGCGTATCGTACAAAGAGTTTTTAGCCAAAGTTAAGGCTTCAATGGCTTCTGTTGCTGAATTTTTAGAAACTTGGTCAAAAAAGTTGCGTTTATGGTAAGGCAGGCTCTTGTCCATGCGCTCATTGCCAGGACGAATCTGCAAAAGCGGATTTGCCTCGCAAAAAGGCTCTAGAGTTTCACTAAGAGATTCTAGATTTGATTGTAAAATCGGAAGCCAGCTGCGAAGCGTGGTTGAGAGTTTTTGCTTCGTGCTTGGTGTTGGAGCCGTGCGGAGTGAAAGCATTTTTATACCAATTTAAAACTTTCACCTAAATAGTATGTGCGAACCAATTTATTGTTCGCAACCTCTTCACTTGTGCCGCTTGCTAAAAGTGAGCCATCTTTTATAACATAGGCTCGGTCACAAATTGCTAATGTTTCACGAACATTGTGGTCGGTTATAAGCACTCCAATTCCAAGTTTTTTTAAATCTTTTACTATGCTTTGAATATCATTTACCGCAATTGGATCAACTCCAGCAAATGGCTCATCTAAGAGTAAAAATTTTGGCGTAATTGCAAGAGAGCGGGCAATTTCGCAGCGTCTTCTTTCCCCACCGCTTAGGCTAACGCCTTTTCTTTGACGGATTGGCTCAATGTTAAGAAGGGTTAAAAGCTCGTTAACTTTTACCTCTTGCTCTTTTGGGTCATCATAAACAATCTCAGCTGCTAGCATAAGGTTCTCTTCCACACTTAAATCTTTAAAAATGCTAGATTCTTGGGGCAAATAACCAATGCCCTCTTTTGCTCTTACATGTAAAGGCATAGAAGAGATATTAACGTTATCTAAATAGATTTTACCCTTAGTTGCTTCAATAAGTCCGCAAATCATATAAAATGTAGTGGTTTTTCCAGCCCCGTTTGGACCAAGAAGCCCTACCACTTCGCCGCTTTTAACTTCAAGAGAAACATCGTGGATAACGGGAGTTTTTTTGATAGTTTTGGATAATTTTTCAACTTTTAACTTATGCATACTCTACCTCATAATAGCGCGCATCATCTGTTGGTGTAATGCGCACGATAATATAATCTAACCCCACTCCACTTAGCATTTTGATAAAAGCTTCATCGGCCCACTCTACAACATGGACTCCGGGCTGGGCTAATTGCTCAAGCAAGCCTTGATGCAAAAAGCCATCGGTTCCAGTTTGGTAAATATCGTAATGAAAAAGCCAGTCATCATAATTTTGCATTATTGAAAATGTTGGGGATGTGACGCTTTGTTTTACATGTAAAGCTTTTGCTAGAGATTTAACTAGTGTTGTTTTGCCTGCTGCCAAATCACCTTGGAGCAAAACAATACCTCCGTCTTTTAGGGATTTTGCCAAAACATTAGCTACACTATCAACTCCATCAAGCTTACATGTAAAGGTCTGTTTCATAGGCTGTTTGACACCTTTATAATCTCTTCTAATTTATTTTTAGCCTTGCCGCTTTCGATGGCCATTTTAGCCATTTCAATCCCCTCTTTCATATCTCGCACCTGACCATCTGCCCAAAGAGCTGCAGCGCTGTTTAAAAGTACGATGTCTTTTTTTGCACCCTCTTCTTTATTTTCTAAAATTGCTCTTGTGATTGAAGCGTTATGGTGTGCATCGGCTCCTTTTATCGCTTCAAAAGGGTAAAGTTTAAAGCCAAATTGCTGTGGATCGATCTCTAAATACTCAGTCTTTTCTCCGGTTACTCTGATTGCATCGCTAATTCCACTAATACTTAACTCATCCATTCCATCTCGAGATGAAACAACTAAGGATGATGGTGAATTTAAAAGTGAAAGCGCATTTGCAATGGGTCTTAAAAATTTCTCTGGATAGACTCCTAAAAGATACTTTGTAGCGCCTGCTGGATTTGTAAGAGGTCCTAAAATATTAAAAATAGTAGGATGCTCGATGCTTCGGCGTATTGGCATAATATGGCGCATAGCCGGATGGTGATTTATTGCAAACATAAATGTAAAGCCGCACTCTTCAAGCATTCTGGCTTGATGTTTAATGTCAAGATTAAGATTGATTCCCAATGCTTCAAGAACATCAGCGCTTCCTGAATTGCTTGTAATTGCACGGTTTCCATGTTTTGCAACAGCACTTCCAAGAGAGGCTAAAATCAAAGCTGTTGTGGTTGAAATATTAAAGCTTCCGCTTTTATCTCCTCCCGTTCCAACTATATCAATAACTCTATCGCGCAAAGGTTTTTCAAGAGAGAGTTTGATGCAGTGTTCTCGCATTACGCTTGCAGCTGCTGCCAAATCTGTTTCACTCTCTCCCTTTTCGTGCAAGTTGATTAAATATTCTCTGGCTTCTTGTTCATCTACTCGGTTTTGAAAAAGCAAATCAAACCAATGGCGCGTTTGATCGTAGCTCATAAAATCTCCTTAACATATAAGTTTTGTTTTGATTTTGGGATAGTTTTTGTTGTTGGGATATCAAGTACTTCATACGAGCGCGGTTTTTCAAGATAGGCAATGGTAATGATATCCCCTACTTTGACGGTTTTGGCAGGTTTAGCCACCGCACCATTGATTGATACAACGCCACTTTTGCACATATCTTCTGATATAGCCCGACGCTTAGTAAGATTAACACAATTTAAAAATTTATCTATTCGCATAGTGTATTGTAATGAAAAAAACTGAAAGTAGCAATAAATGGAATAAAAAATGCTTGTAAAATCTCCACTATTTCAATTTTAGATTTAAAAGTTGCCAAAAAGTTTTACATGTAAGCCCTTTAAAGCTCGCGTTTTAGAATCTCTTCTAAGACAACGGTTGCGTATGAGCCTTTTTGTAAAGTAAAATGCATCTCAAACCACGCCTCTTCTTTGCGGTAGTTATATTCAACATCTTTTGCAAAACTCCATGCAAAACGGTGTGTTCCTCGCATCTTATCTAAAAATGAAAGAGCTTGTTGGTAATATTTTGACTCAATTTGGCCTGCAATTTTTTCAGCACGCAAGCCTTTGTTTCCAGCAAGCCAGCCAGCTAGTGTAATCTCTTGGGCGCTAAAGCGTAAACTTTCACTTTTTGGATCTTGGCAAATAAAAGCCTTTCCATGGGGAAAATGGTGGCAAATATCACCCTCAAAGAGTTTTAAAAAAGGTTTTTGGGCTTTTAAATCTTTAGATGTGTTTAAATCAAATCCTAAAGATTTGCTAATCTCCTTTGGACTAAAGTCTTGGACAATTTTTGAAATTTCAATGCGATATGAGAGCCATTCGTTAAAAAGATAGCTTTGAAAAGCGCTAATTAAAAAGTCTCTGATTTTACGGTTTTTTTCCCTTCTTTTGCCCTCTAAGATTTCCAACCCTTGCGCATAATTTTGTCTGTTTACTCCAAAGCGCTGGTATCCAAAGTAGTTTGGAAAGCCCTCTTTTTGGATAGTTTTAAGGGCTTGCTCGAGTTTGAGTGCATCAACTGGTAAAACTTTTTTTAAGCGGATAAAGAAGCGATTTCCTAGTAGATGGCCGATTTTTATCTTATTATTGTGAAATGTGGTTGATAAGATTTTGATTTTATCATGGTTAAAATTTTCAAGCTTTGGAAGATAGGATTTGTGAATACTAATATACTGGGTTGTCATTCCATCTTTGTCTTTTAAACCAGCATACCCAAAATCTCGCACTTTAGCCCCGCTTGCTTCACTAAAAGCTTTTAGCATCTGCCACGTAGTTAAATCCCTTTTTCTTACATGTAAAACCGCATGCTCTCCCTCGCCACTAAAATCGTAAAGGGGAATTTCATTGACGATAAAATCACTACTGTTTTTTGTAAAATGGACGCTTGTTATTGGGCTGTGATTCATAAAAAAAAGTCTTGGCACATTTAATCCTTAAAATGGTGTTCTTTGCATGGTGAACGAAATTTTCCCCTTGTTGCTTTTGCGATAATGCGAAAAGGGGTCTTTGTTTTTTGAGAAATTGTGTATAATTTTGCTAAAAATTTTGGATGAAAACTAAAGAGCATTTCGTACTCTTCGCCGCTACATAGCTCTTCTTTGGTAAGTTTACATGTAAAAGAAACTCCAATATTGTTTATTTTACATAGTCTTGATAAATCCTTGCCAATACCATCAGATAGATCCATTCCAGCGCTTAAAAATGGTGCAGCTTTGTAGATAAAATTTGATCGCAAAAGTGGCGAAAAAAATCTTGATGTTTTATGCAGTTTCCCCCCTCTTAAAAGGGTTTTTAAATCTTTTAAACTACTTCCAACCTTTCCTGTGTGGGCTATGAGGTGGCCGATTTTAGTTCCTTTTCGCCAAAGGGGGCGGTCTGTTTGGGAGATAATGGTTATGCTAATAACGAGGTTTGAGCCTGATGTTGTATCTCCACCAATAAGCTCAATATTCCACTTATCGCACTCTTTAATAAAAGCTTGCGATAAAGTCTTTAGCTCTTCTTTTGTAAAGTTTGATGGAATAGTTATGCCAATGAGAGCATATTTTGGTTTGGCATTCATGGCAATTGCATCTGAAATATTAACAAGCATGCTTTTTTTAGCAATCTGCTCCAAACTCATCCACTCTCTGCGAAAATGGGTGTGTTCGGCAAAAATATCTTTTGAGTAGACTAAGTTTCCAATAACCGCCCCATCATCGCCAATTTTTGGAGATGGAAATTGGGAAATTACAAAAGCTTCTTTGTCCATTTATGCTCCTTAAGTTGCGCTATTGTACCTTTGAATGTGTTAATCTTGCTTGATTTCATCTACTTTTCATCACAAATGCGTATAATTTCCAAAGCTTAAGTTGAGATTTTGTACACTATACAATTGTTTTTTTCGAGGAGTTTTTATGATGCGCACTTTTTCAATTTCACTTTTTCGTTTTGATGCGGCAATTGATTATCTGCCCTACTATGCAAAATATTCACTCAAGTTAGATTGCAGCGCATCCTTGAAAGATTTATTAAATAGCATAAAATCTAAAGATGTACTTGTGAATCTGAGTGATGATGGTGTTTGTGTTAACGGCTATGCAACCGCTTTGGACGTTTCTTTAGAGAGGATTTATGAGCGTTTAGGGGATGAGCTTTTGATTGAGCCTTTGGATAAAAAAAGAGCTACAAAAGATTTGATAATCAATAAGGATGATTTTTTAGAGAGGTTTGATCTTTTAGCCCCTTATGTAGAGCATTCGGATAGAGATTTTTTCCAAACTCTTATCTTGATTCACTACGCCTCTTACGCGTTGCGATTTGACCCAGAAATTTATGGAAGTGCATTTTACTACTTTTGCGCCAAAATGGTTAAAAAGTATCCCCAATTTGAAAAAGAGATTATTGAGATAGTTAGTGATTTAGATGCAGGAATTGGCTATCATTTGCCTCTTGAATTTAAACTCTTTGATCCTCCAAAGGATTTAGAACCTGAGATTGAGCAGTTAAAAAAGAGAGTCAAAGAGTACTTTCCAGATCGCATTAAAGAGCCTTTAGATAGTGCTAAAAATCCAATAACCAAGCCACTTGAGAGCTTTTTGGGTTGTGCAAAAGATGAAGTAAGCGCGACACTAAAAGAGGATTTGATAAAGCATAAGTTTGATGGCTTTAAGGCAGGAATCTACCTTGGAAAAACTCCAAAAATCTCTTCATTAATGCAAAAAATTATCGATATTAGCGCCCTTAAAGTTTATATGTTAAAAAGCACACACAATCCTGATGGAGAAAGTTTAATCGAGTATAATTCAAAAATGGCTTATAAAATGGCTGGAGAGATTTTGCTTGAAGCTTTAGACAATGGGTGTGACTTTTTACTTGTTGATGATCCGGCTCATTTGGCCATGTTTGATAAAAAACAAAAAGCTATCCAAAAGGCAGTTGGGCGAGCTATTGGGATTCCAGTAATTAGCGTTGAGCAGCTAGTTTTTATAGCTTTAGGTGAGATTGAAGCATCGCAGGTTTTAACGCACGAGATAAAGCCACAGTTTCTTCCCCAGTAAAATTTCAAAGCATCGGTGGTTTTAAGCTCGCTGGTGCTTTGAAAGCTTTTTAGCTTCTTTTAACGGCTCATAAGCTAACATATCAACCATGACTTCCATACAAAAAATCCACCTCTTGCACAAATTGTACAAATATCGTGCTTTGGGGTATGAGTATATTGCTTATGAGCACAATTTAACCAGCAAGCCTGGCACCATCAGCCAGCCTAGCGCAACTTTAGATGCACTTGCTCATTCAATTAGAAATTGTCATCTTTGCCCTTTGTCAAAATCGCGTAAAAATATCGTTTTTGGCGAGGGAAACCAGAGGGCTGATTTGATGTTTATTGGAGAAGCTCCAGGTGCAACAGAGGATGAGACAGGACGTCCTTTTGTGGGCTTAGCTGGACAGCTTTTGACAAAAATTATTGAAAATGTTTTACATGTAAAAAGAAGCGAGGTTTATGTAGCAAATATAGTAAAATGCAGGCCAAAAAACAATCGTGTGCCTACGCTTGAAGAGGCCGATGCTTGCAGGCCTTTTTTGATGGAACAGATTGAGCTTGTAAAACCACGCATCATCGTAGCTCTTGGTTCTACGAGTTATCACCATTTAACCGGTGAATTTGATACAAAAATTTCTCAAATACGCGGCTCAGTGATAGATTTTGGAGGTGCTAAGCTTATTCCAACCTATCATCCTAGTTTTTTACTTAGAAATCCTTCTGCTAAGAGGGATGTTTATCATGATATGTTAAAGGTTAAATCACTCCTATGAAAAAAGTTATTACACTCTTAGTTTCGTTTTTTATGGTTGCTTCACCATTGCTTGCTGCAAGCTCGCGGCTTTCTCCTATATTGGTTCCTCAGCAGATTTACTTAGATACTGATGGGCAAGCTTGCAATGCCCAATGTCTTAAAGAGTTGATTGAAAAAGAGTTTTATTTCTCATTTTTGGCCAAATATCCAAATGCTGCTGCAACAAGTGAAAATTTACAAGAGCTATATGTGGATTTGAGCATACTTTTTGGTTTAGATGCTCAAGGAGATAAGCCTGCAATTAGGCTTGCTGTTTTGATGCCCCAAAAGCGTATTCGCGGGTATGCGATAACTACTGTTAATACTATCATTGCCTATCTTTTGCACCGTGAACACCACTTTGATATAAAGGTTTTTAACATTGATGATGAAAGCCAAACAAGCATTAAAGAGGCGCTTGATGAAATAAGAGCTGAGGGTTTTGAGTATGTAATAGCTCCAGTTACTCCAGAGGGAGCTAGCAGACTCTCTTACTACGCGGACGGATTGCAGCTTTACATTCCAACTGTCAATCGAAAAGTGGTTCCAAACGCTCCAAAGGAGATTTTGTTTGGTGGGATTGACTATGAGGATCAAATCAGGGTTTTGATGGAAAAAACAAATGAAAAAGTTGCTCTTTTTTCTGATGGGAGCGTTTTAGCTTCAAGCCTTGATAGAATGACTGAAGAGATTGCGGGAACTGTTGTGTTTAAAAAAGAGCTTGATAATTCTCGTATTGATTTTAAAAGAATGTTAAAAGGCAATAGCCGCTTGCAAAACAGCTCAATATTTTTAAATACACCCCTTGTAAAAAGCAGCCTTTTAGCTTCGCAGCTACGCGTGTATGAGATTGAGCCTTATGTTTTGCTCTCTACGCAGATAAACTATCATCCTATGCTTTTGTCTTTAACTCAATACGAAGATAGGCAAAAGCTTTTAGTGGCAAATGTGATAGACTTTGTGCCCTCACATTTGCGTGTTGTAAATGAATTGCTCGGCCATAGCATTGAGTATGACTGGGTAAATTATGCTACTAGCATTGGGATTGACTACTTTTACACACATTACTTCAATGCAGAAGCAACAACTCTATTTAAAGAGATGGTTGATGAGTTTCAAGTTAAATACACTACCAAGCTATTCAAGGCTGGACGATACAGATTCTTTCTCGCTGAGGAGGAATGAGAGCGCTTCGTCGTGAATTTTGGTAGGTTTGCCGTTGCATACGTATGCTAGAGTAATGTCTGCCCAAAAAAGCATTTTATCATCGCGAGTGATTTCGTGACGCACAACGCATGAAACCTTTTTGCACTCTAAAACTTTAACCTTTACATGTAAAAGGTCTCCAAACTTTGCAGGGGCTAAATAGTGGGCGTTTATGTCTTTGACTACAAAATGGCAATTGCCCTCCCCTGGGTTCACTCCAGCTTGGAAAAATCTTTCGCTTCTTGCTCGTTCGCAATATTTTATGTAATTTGTATGATAAACAATACCGCCCATATCGGTGTCTTCGTAATAGACTCGTATTTTCATCGTTATAGCCTTTTGGAGTTTTTTGCAATATAGATGCAAGTGTGTAATGTGGATTATACAACGCTCTGGCTTTTATAGTACTTTTTTCAATATTTTTTTCAATTTAACTCCTATACATTTTCAAGAACTACAAAATAAACACTCTCTTTAAATGTTTGCTAGGAAGTACATAAAGGCAAGAATTTATTGAAATGAAGATTTATAAGTTCACTAAGCTCTTCATTGCTTAGTGTTTCTTTATCGGTTTTTGAATATATTGAAATTAGTATAATTTTTTCTTCCATTTGTCTATATATAATCACCCTAAAACCTCCACTTTTACCAGTGGGGATTGAAGAGTTTTTGACTCGCTTCTTGTACAAATTGCAACCCAAATAAATTCCCAAGTCTTGTTTGGTGATAATCTCACTTACAGCTTGTTGCAAATCTGTTTTTAAGAGTTTGTATTTTTTAGATAGTTTTTTTGCTTCTTTTAAAAAATTATCACTATATTCAATCATCTAATTGATTCCACAATGTATCAATTGAATGGGTTTTGTTATCCTTTACATCTTTAAGACCTCTTTTTATGGAAGTTAATATTTTTTTAGCTTCCACTTCTTTTAAAGCCTCTTTCATGGACTCATATTCATCTTTTGAAATAACTACAGCTTCAATTCTATTGTTTTTTAATATGGCTAGTTTATCTACACTATGATCTTTGATTTGCCCTAAGTATTTTCCAAACTTTTTGGCAAATTCAGAAGATGGAATTAATTCATTTGCTCCATATACTACCATACAATACTCCTATAAATTTTCCGTATTATTTTGTGGATTATAACATATATACTTATGTTTAGAAATAAAATGACTGTTATATTTGTGTTTGATTACAAAAAATGAAGCATTTAGATATCTTTTTCATGATGTTTAAAATGATAGCATCTATAATTCGGAAGTTAGTTTTTGTTATTATTCAATTTTTTCTACTTCTACATATCTGGGTGTAGTCATATCTGAAAAAAGAAGTCCTTGTGCCCTTACCCCACCTTTTTTCATAGGTGGAGTAATTTTAATCTTACCTAATTTTTTTGATTGAATATATAGCGAAAATCCAAGTGTAAAATCCAAATCATAATAGCCATCATACTCTTCAACTAAAGTGCCACTATTTGTCA
>DDHL01000060.1:0-1491 GCA_002352945.1 Campylobacteraceae bacterium UBA1877
CTCTTGGCACGTTGGTTCTGCAACTATTGCCATATTGGGCAAAAAGTCCTTTTTTTGAAGATATTTTAAGACTTCAATAGTTCCATGTTTTGCATCACCCTCTTCATCGCTTGTTAAAATCAGCGAGAGAGTTCCATCAAACTCCCCTATCTCTTGACACGCTCGCACAAAAGCACAAACTCCACTTTTCATATCTTGTGCCCCACGTGCAATAATTCTATCATTGTCTATTACTGGCTCAAAAGGGTTAGAGCCCCATCCATCTCCTGGAGGCACAACATCCACATGTCCCGCAAAGGCCAAATGCACTCCATCTTTCCATGAACGGGTTAAAAGTAGATTTTTAACGCCATTAACATCAATCCTTATAGCCTTAAAATGGGGCAACTCTTTTGCTATCAAATCTAATAATCCAGCATCATCTGGAGTAATCGATGGTGCACGTAGCAAATCAATTAAAAGCTTTGTTGTTTTATCTTTATCTAACATCTTTTTCCTTACTTTTTATCAAAGCCCAACTCTTTGGATAAAAAATTTCTACAATATGCCTCAATCTTTGGCGCAGCCTCAGTGGCGCTCATTATGAAACAGTGTTTAAAGTATCGATCTAAATTAGGATCGCTCTGAATATTGTTTAAAATCGAATCCTCAACCCAAGAAGCCATCCAAGCCACATTAATCACCTGTCCGGATGTTCCAATGCAAACAAGCAATTTTGCATCATCTAACTCTTCATACATCTTTGCATACATGGGAGCACTCTCTCCAAACATTACGACATGGTGGCGCACACGAGAAGTTTTACACGCAGGACAAAGCGCTCCTTCTTGCGATTTGTAGCCATGATAAAAAATAGTTCCACACTCAAGGCATCGCAAATGGGTTAAAATGCCATGAACATGAATAACATCTTTGCATCCGGCGCGCTCTAAAAGATCATCTACATTTTGCGTTACAACTGCAATATGATCTGGAAATTCATTTTTAAGTCTTGCAATCATTTCATGGGCACTATTTGGCTTCTTTGAGGCTAGCTCTTTGCGCCGCATATCATAAAATTTATGAACTTTTTGGGGGTTAGCTGCATAACCTTGAGTTGAGCAAACTTCCATCACATCATACTCTTCCCACATTCCTCCCGCATCTCTAAAAGTTCGAATTCCACTTGGTGCACTAAGTCCTGCGCCACTTAAAAATACAATCTTTGCCATTTTACAACCTCACTACAGTTGCACCAAATCCTCCAAGGTTTGGTGGTGCATCAGAAAATGATACAACTTTTGGGTGTGATTTCAAAAATGTTTTTACAGCATAAGCTAGTTTACCTGTGCCAATTCCATGGTATACAAGCACCTCATCAAAGCCATTTATGAGTGAGTCTGAAAGAAATTTATCAAGCTTTTCAATCGCTTCGTCCGATCGTAGCCCGTGCAAATCAAGCTCTACACTTCCTTGATGCGAACGGCTTAGATTTATCTTTGTTTTAACAGT
>DDHL01000060.1:1704-5245 GCA_002352945.1 Campylobacteraceae bacterium UBA1877
GATTTATCTTTGTTTTAACAGGCGGGGCAATAACATTTGCTGTACTCTTTTTTATTGAAGCAAGCGGAACATGCATTGTTATTCCCTCACATTCAATAATAGCTTTATCTTTTCTAATCCCTTTTAATACCCCTTTATTTCGGCCGTATTTGATATTATCACCTGGCTTTAAACTCTCTGTTTGAGTCTTTTTAATAACCGCTTTAGATATACGTTTTTTAGCTAGATGAGCTGCATTTAAGGCCTTGTCTGCCTCTTTGGTTCTTGTTGCTTTAAGAGCATCTTTGGCAGCCTTTATTGCATCATTATACTCTCGCTCTAACTGTAATTCTCTTTTTTTGTATTCAGATTCAAGTTTCTGCTCTTTTTCTAATAAATAAGCACTTTTTTTATCAATTTTTTGCCTCTGCTCTTCAAGTTTAGCTAAAGTGTGTTTCATTTTTAATTCTAAATCTATATTTTTTTGGATAAGCTCGTTTAAATTTTCCTTATCTTCCCCGTAAACTGATTTAGCTTTAGCAATTAAATTTGCAGGAATCCCGTAGCGCTGAGCAGTTTCAAAAGCGTAGCTTTTTCCAATGGTTCCGTGCAAAAACTCGAAAGTTGGCCGTTGGGCTTTCTCATCATACAAGGCTGCTAAAAGTTCAACTCTCTCATCGGTTGCCAGTAAAGATGCCAATCTTTTATGGTGCGTTGTTATAATAAGCTTCATGCCCCTATCCATCCAAAAATCGATTAGCACCTTAAACAAGCTTGCAGCCTCATCTGCATCTGTTCCAAGCTCTACCTCATCTATCCCAACAAGGGTTGAACCTTTTTTGTGAAAGAGTTTGCTAAATTGCACCATTCTTCCAGCAAAGGTTGAAATATCATTTTTTACATTTTGAGGATCTTCTATAATTGCTTCAATATTTTTAAAATGGCCAATTTTAGATTTGGCTGCATTAATTGGCATTGGCAAGAGATATTTTGACATCAATACCGCACTTAATATAGACTTTAATAACATAGTTTTTCCACCGGCATTTACACCAGTTACTAACAAAACGTTTTTATTAAAATTTACATGTAAAGGCTTAGGATCTTGCAAAGCTGGATGTTTAAACCCGCTTAATTGTATATTTTGGTTTTGGCTTGGGAGCAAAAACTCCCAGCCTTTTTCTTTAGCAAAGGCAATTCTTGCATGATACGCATCCAATCTATCAAAGGCCCTATTTATAAACTTTAAAAAGGGGATTTTTTTTGCAAACTCAGCACTTATCTTTTTGCAGTATTCATAAATAATAGCCTCTTTTTCATCTAAAAGCTGGCTCTGTTTTTTCTTCAAAGCTTCCACAGATTCAGGAAGAACATAAAAAAAGCCGCTTGAGCTTCTGCCAACAACTGTTGCTTTAAGCACATGATTAAAACCGCCCCGCACTAAAAGCGTCTCTTGAGCATGTAAAAGATGAATCTGCCTATCAACTAAGTAGGGCTCAATCCGTTTGGTAGAGAGAAGTTGTCGAAACTGGGTTTGCAGCTGCTCTTTTATTCTTCCAAGAGAGCTGTCAATTTGCTCAAATCGAGGATCAACTTCACTTTTTAAATTTCCTTTTTCGTCAAACCAACCTACTATTGGCTCAATCGATTCTGGGATAGTAATTTGTCCTATCCACTCCCCAACTCTGCCCTCAAATGGAAATTTTGAAAGTTTTTTAAAATAGCCAATTATCTTTACAAGCTCCCAAATCTCTTGGACTCTTAAAACACCTTGTTTTGAAAGATGCATCAAATATGTATCTACATTGGCAACTTTTGGAGGCGGCGGATATGTTATATTTTGAAGCTCACAAATCATTTCATAATGAAGCTTCGTATCACCCTCAAGAGGAATCGGTTTTTGACGCGCCAAATGGGATTCAAATGAGGCGATGTAGCCTTCTAAATCGAGTCTGAAAAAGAGTGAATTCACTGACTAGAAACCTCACAATCATCGATGGATACTATATTTCCCTTGATTTGAGAAAATTTTCCTTTTGCCACAAACGATGCTGTACCATTTTCGTAATTGTAATGTTTTGAATCCACCTTAACCCCTTTACATGTAAGGGTGCCACCTTGGGTAAAATGTAAAATAATCTCGCGCTTTTGTTTTGTCTTTTTTGAAACATAATACTCATATCCAGCACCAATAAAAATAATAGCTAAGATTAGGGCAATGAGGGCTCCTTTTTGTTTTGGACCTAATTGCTCTTTATTAACACTTAAAATTGCAATAAGTATTAGTAAAAGTATTATGAAACCTACAATTTGCATTAGCATTGACCCCTAAGCTGATAAGTTATGTCCCCTGCCCCAAAACCAATAACTAAACCTTTTTTGTAGCTTACCTCTTTTAGAGTTGAATCTTTAAAACTCACTTGATTATCTTTACACGTAATCTTCTTGGCAAAATGCGGTCGAAAGTGGCTAAATTCAGTTGCGAAATCAATTTTCCTTGGTGTCTCTCCAGCACTATAAACTGGCAAAATAACAAGTTCATCCACGCCCTCAAAGCAGTGTTTAAAAGCCTCTAGGTTATCAATTATTCTAGAATATTTATGCGGCTGCCAGATGGCTTTTATCGAATCAAACCCCATCGCTTTTGCATAAGTTTTTGCAGAAGCAAGTGTTGCTTTTATCTCAGTTGGATGGTGGGCATAATCATCAATGAGTGCAAAATCTTTGCTTACATGTAAAATATCAAACCGCTTCTTTATTCCGCGAAAATTTTTAATCTTTTCTCGAACTGTTTCAATATCATACTCAGTCAAACTAGCTAAAATCGCCAAAGATGCATCAAGTGCAATGTGCTCTCCAATTCCCCAAACTTCAAAAGTTCCTAAATCTTTAAGTTTAAAAGAGGTAAATGGCTCATTGTGGCGAACTATTGTTGTAAGTTCAGTTATATCTTTACTTGGATAGAGTCTGATTGCTTCAAGCTCACTAAGGCTGGATAAATATGGATCTTCTGCATTAATCACTCTTAAAGATGCACTTTTTAAAAACTTTTCATATGCCCCGTAAAAGCGCTCATAATCATATTCATAATGTTCCATGTGTTCTGGCTCAGCATTGGTAACGACTGCTACATATGGATTTGAATTTAAAAAACTCTCATCGCTCTCATCGGCTTCAAAAACCACATTTTTTGACTCTTTATAAACCATATTTGAGCCAAACTGCTTCGATTCTGCGCCAATAATAACGCTTCCATCAATAATAGAAGCTAACATTGCGCTTGTGGTGCTTTTACCATGGGCTCCTGCAACTGAAAATACCCTCTTTTCTTTTAAAATAAAAAGGAGTGCATCTTTTCGGGACAAAATGAGCTTACCCTTTGCCCGCGCCTCTTGCATCTCCACATTGTCTGGTTTTATAACCGCTGAATATACAATATAATCTTGCTCTTTAATTGATGATTTATCATGAGGGATCGTCACCTCAATTCCAAGTTCGCGCAAACCTTTAGTAATTGGTGTTTCGCGAATATCAGAACCGCTTACCTTGTAGCCTTGAAAAT
>DDHL01000060.1:5465-7375 GCA_002352945.1 Campylobacteraceae bacterium UBA1877
GCTTGTAGCCTTGAAAATGCAAGAAACGAGCAAGTGCCGATAAACCAATGCCCCCAATACCGATAAAATGAATACTTTTCACACCCATCCTTTAAGATGATTTGCCACACGCTCTAAACTCTGTTTAATTACTGCAGGCTCATGCACGAGCGCTATTCGAACATAAGCACTTCCTATTCCATTACGCCCTAAATAAAGCCCCGGCAAGACTGAAATTCCTTCGGCCTTATAAAGACTTTTTGCAAAAGCCTCTCCATCTTTTACATCAAGCCAAACATAAAAAGTTGCACTAGATGGCTCAAGTTTTAAAATTTGACTTGCAATTTGCATATTTTTAGTATAAAGCTCTCGAGTTTTTTTCACATGCTCTTCATCGCTCCATGCTTTTGAAGCTGCATACTGCAAAGGAAGTGGCACTGCACAGCCCATGTAAGTTCGATACTTTGCATACCCTTTTAAAAGCTTAGCATCTCCCGCAATAAATCCAGAGCGAAGCCCAGGGGCACAACTACGTTTTGAAATGGAATTTACCACTAAGGTATTTTTACATGTAGTATTTCCAATGGCATAAGCTGCTTCTAAAAGTGAAGGTGGAGGGGAGGATGTATAAATCTCACTATAGCACTCATCATTTATTACAACAACATCGTTTTCATATGCTAGCTTAGCCCAAGGTTTTAACTCTTCAATACTCATAACCTTGCCCGTTGGGTTAGATGGGGAGTTTAGTATAATCAAATCACAATCTTTTAAAACCTTTTTGTCAAACTCTGGCAAAAAATCATTTTCAGGCAAAAGATTTAAATGGATAACCTTTGCACCAGAGGCGATGGCTGCGCCCTCATATATTTGATAAAATGGATTTACATAAGCCATTTGTGGATTTTTATATTGGCTTAATAGATATTGCGGAAAGCTAAAAAGCACCTCCCTTGTTCCAAACGTTGGAATGAGTTGATCTTTTTTTAGTTGAATTTTAAATCTTTTGCTAAAAAAACCAATTTGCGCCTCTTTAGTATAATCCTCGCCTGCAGTTTTAGGATATTTATTTAAAAGAGCTGCTGCTTCACACAATGCATTTTGAATGAATTGGGGAGTTGGAAACTGAGGTTCGCCTATGGTTAGAGCTACTACTGAATCTTCATTTTCAGGCTTAATGTTTGAAAACAACTTACTTAAGCGCTCAAAAGGATAGGGTTGAAATTGCAATCGCACTCCTTATAAAAATTACTTCTATTATAACAAACTTGCCCTTAAGTAGCCGCCTGTTTTTACCTACGAAAGCTTTAGCAACCCTTGTATGGCTATATATTATTATTCATACAATTATTAGTTTAAAGCATAATTTTAGCCAAGGCAATAATGAAATGATAGGTATTTATACTTTATGATAAGTGCTACACTATTTGCACAAAATAAGCAATTGAGATAGCACATAGCACTTAAATCTTATAAAAAGCTATTTTAAACTATATTCAAAATTCAACCCATATAGATGCTGTTTATGTGTGCAAAATGCTATGAAGAAAGTGGCAACATATACAATGTTTCAAGTTGTGAAATAAGTACAAAGTTAATTTTAAGCGACCAAAATGCACTTTGTGTAAATTGCTAAAGGTAAAAATTAATATCCAAAACCTCACGCCACACCGTATTTTAGCAGCTCTTTGTGGCAAAAGTTTGATTATGTTCATTTAATTTTTTGATAGCAATAATAAGCTAATATCTTCTTCTTAAAGAATCGATTTTAGAGCAATGTATCTTGATAGTAGCAAATATAAAGCTTAATATCGATTACTATCTGCTCACCTAAGCTTTAAAAATTATTTAAAAGATGAAATTTTTACAAAACCCTATAAAATCTACTCTAAAAAGATAGATTTTTAAAAGGCTTTATTTAAATAAAGCCT
>DDHL01000118.1:0-605 GCA_002352945.1 Campylobacteraceae bacterium UBA1877
ACAGAAATTATTTTACACTACCGTTTTAAGCGAGCTTATTTCCATTATTAAAACGCAAAATCCATCCAAAAAAATACTAAAAGAGAGCATCATAAATCAAACCCGCTATGTATATTCAATCATCCCCTTTAGAGAGAGTTTTGTGTGCAGTTATGGAGAGATTGATATAATTAAAGCGCCCTATATTAAAAAGATAAATATTTCTACTTTACTAATTGGAATAATTCTTTTGCTGATACTACCTTTGATTTTTTACTTCTCTTCAATTATCGTACGGCCCATTTTGCAACTTGTTGGTGAAAGCAAAAAAGTAAAAGATAGAAAGTTTAGCGAGGTAAAATTAGTAGATAGTAATGTTTTAGAAATCCACACCCTCTCTAAAGCTTTAGTTGAAATGTCTGATTCAATCTACCAGTATCAAACCAGTCTTGAACAAAAGGTAAAAGAGCGAACAGTTGAGTTAAGAAATAAAAACAAAGAGCTTGAAATCCTCTCTATTACAGATAAACTTACCGGAACTTTCAATAGAATCAAACTAGATCAATCCATCGAAAACGCCTTGCTGCGTGCAAATGAGTTTAATGAGCCTTTTGGGATTATCACTA
>DDHL01000118.1:824-1104 GCA_002352945.1 Campylobacteraceae bacterium UBA1877
AGCCTTTTGGGATTATCACTATTGATATCGATCATTTCAAAAAAGTTAACGATACTTTTGGGCACCAAGTTGGCGATGCAGTTTTGATAAGCTTTGCATCTATCTTAAAAGAGTCCGTAAGAAAAACTGATATTGTTGGAAGATGGGGTGGAGAGGAGTTTATCGTTATTTGCTTTGACGCCACGCTATCAAACACTTTTGCTTTAGCCCAAAAATTAAAAGAAAAGATTGAAAAATTTAAGTTTGATACAGTCGGCCAAAAAACTGCCAGTTTTGGAGT
>DDHL01000118.1:1334-18278 GCA_002352945.1 Campylobacteraceae bacterium UBA1877
GATGAAGCGCTCTATAAAGCAAAGCAAGAGGGAAGAAACAGAGTTAAAACCATTGAAGAGCTAAGTTAATTCTAGTAGATGCAAATACTCTAAAACCTCTTTTTTGGGCGATTTTTTTTGTGTGCGTAAGCGAGGATGCGTGGTTTGGAGCCTATCATAATGGCCAAAAGGCTCTAAAAGTTTTTGGATATCTTTTGGGCTTAGCAATCCCTCGCTATTGTAACTTAATGCAACATAGCGAAAATTTGCCATTTTAACAGTATCTACAAGCTCTTTTTTTACATGCTGGCGCTGACACCAGCGGGAACGGTAATATCCGTCAAGTCCACTTTTTCCTTTTGGTGCATTTACGTAGCCTCTTGCAATTGCATTTAAAACGTGATAGTTAAGTCCGTATTGACGGTGATTATAGGGCGGGTCTAAATATAAAATATCACCCTCAATCTCTTTTAGCAACTTTAAACCCTCTTTGTTAAAAACCTTTGTATGAGTAAATTGACAGCTTGGACACTCTTTTAGGCGCAGTTTTTGGGTTGCAGTAAATTTAAAATTTTTTAAATAGCTTCCATAAACAGACGCAACATTTGCAACTCTGTCTGCTCCGTCTATAAGTGAAACCAAAAGCGCTTTGTAGAGCTTTGGTGAAATTTTGGGTTTTAGTTTTTCAATGTTTGATCGAATCCCATCGATTTTTAGAGCATTTTGCGCACTAAAATAGCACCGTTTCATCGCTCCAAGCGTAGAGAAATGCTCGCTCACAAAGCCAAATTTTGAGCCATCAATTTTTTCAAACCAATCTTTATAATTTTCTATTCCGCAAAGTCGCTGATGAAGCCATAGAGCGCTAAAATACTCAACATCATTTGCAACCAACTCTTTACATGTAAAGCCAACTGCACACGAAACTGCCCCTGTTCCGGCAAAAAGATCGCAAAAACGCATCTTCTTTAGTGAGCCAAAAGAGTTTTGTAAAGACTGGATGATAAATGGTGTTAAAGATTGCTTTGAGCCGATATAGTTCATATTTTATTATACCAAAGTGTGGTTTGATACTAATTATTAACTTTAATAGGTTATGATTTTATAATTTCATCAAAAAGGAGGCTTAAATGTCGAAGAAAATCCTGTTTATCGTAGGTGATTATGTCGAAGATTATGAAGTTATGGTTCCTTTTCAAGCTCTAGGAGCAGTTGGACATGAGTGTGTTGCAGTCTGCCCAGATAAAAAAGCAGGCGATACAATTCGAACTGCTATTCATGACTTTGAAGGAGATCAAACATATAGCGAAAAGCCAGGTCACAATTTTAGCCTCAATGGAACTTTTAGCGAAATTGATCCAGCAAATTTTGATGCTCTTGTTGTTCCAGGCGGTCGTGCTCCAGAGTATCTTCGTTTAAATGAGGATGTGCTTAAGATTGTGCGCCATTTTTCTGAGACAAATAAGCCAATTGCTGCCATTTGTCACGGAGCCCAGCTTTTAGCTGCTGCTGATGTTCTTGGTGGAAAGAGCTGTTCGGCTTACCCTGCATGCGCACCTGAAGTTACAAAAGCAGGCGGAACTTATAAGTCAATTGAAGTCACTGAAGCTGCAGTTGATGGCAACCTCGTTACTGCGCCAGCTTGGCCGGCTCATCCAGCTTGGATTGCTAAATTTTTAGAAGTTTTGGGAACTAAGATTACCCATTAAAGTTTTTACCCCACTTTTGTGGGGTAAACTAATTTATTCTCTTTCTATTGTAAGTCCAGCCCAAGATTGGCAAGTTGGCATAACTTCAAGAGAGTTTACATTTACATGTAAAGGAAGGTTTGCGCAAGTTGCGATTAAATTTGCAATATCTTCAGCCTTTAGCGCCTTCATTCCCTCATATATTGAATCAGCTTTTTTCTTATCCCCTTTGAAACGAACGAGTGAAAATTCAGTCTGTGCAAAACCAGGCTCAATATTTGTTACCCGAATATTTGTTCCTTTTAAATCTGTTCGCAAATTAAAAGAGAACTGCCGTACAAAAGCCTTGGTTGCTCCATACACATTACCACCTTCATAGGGCCAATTTCCAGCAATGGAGCCAAGATTAAAAATATAGCCGCGTTTACGCTCTCGCATTCCAACAATAACTGCTTTAGTAACATAAAGCAAGCCTTTGATATTTGTATCAACCATCGTCTCCCAATCTTCAATATTAGCATCAGGAGCCTTTTCTAAGCCAAGAGCTAAGCCTGCATTGTTAACTAAAATATCAATCTCTTTATACTCTTTTGGAAGATTTTCAATCGCTTTAAAAACATCTTCTTTACATGTAACATCAAGTTGAAGAGGATAAATTTTAGCTTCAGGCATAGAATCTTTCAGCTCATTTAAACGATCTAGTCTTCTTCCAGAAGCTATAACCTTATCGCCTTTGGCAGCAAATTGTTTGGCAATTTCTCGACCAAACCCAGATGTTGCACCAGTTACTAAAACAGTTCGTTCCATGCCGTCTCCTTAAAAATTTGCCTAAAGTATATCAAAGGATGGTTAAAAAATGAGTAAGGCGCCCGCATTTGGACGCCTTTTGGAGGTTAGTCTACGAGTTCGTAATTTTCAATGAGGTTAAAGTTTAGGTACTGATAAACTTTTTCTTCTTTGCCTTTTAATTTTCGAGGCACAATAGACATATACTCTTCAACACTTGGAAGTCTGCCAAGAATCGCACAAACAGCTGCAAGTTCAGCACTTCCTAGATAAACCTGTGCTCCAAAACCCATGCGATTATCAAAGTTTCGAGTAGAAGTTGAAAAAACTATGGCATTATCAGCAACCCTAGCTTGGTTACCCATACACAAACTACATCCTGGAATCTCTATGCGAGCTCCTGCTTGTCCAAAGATACTATAATAGCCCTCTTCAGTAAGCTGCTGCTTATCCATCTTAGTTGGAGGCGCTATCCAAAGACGGGTTGGAACCTGCCCTTCTCCTTGAAGCACTTCTCCAAGGGCTCTGTAGTGTCCAATATTTGTCATACAACTTCCAACAAAGACTTCATCAATCTTTTTAGGTCTATTTTCATCAGCTAAAATCTCTGAAAGGGTTGCTACATCATCAGGATCATTAGGGCAAGCCAAAATCGGCTCTTTTAGCTCATTTAGATCAATCTCAATAACAGCTTCATATTGGGCATTTTTATCTGCTGTGATTAATTGCGGATCATCTAGCCAATCTTGCATCTTTTTGGCGCGTCGTTTTAGTGTTGTAGCATCGCCGTATCCAGCCTTAATCATAGATTCAATAAGGGTAATATTTGATTTTAAGTACTCAATAATTGGCTCTTTATCAAGGGCTACCGTACAAGCTGCTGCGCTTCTTTCAGCCGATGCGTCGGAAAATTCAAAAGCTTGCTCAACTTTTAGTTTTGGTAATCCTTCAATCTCTAAGATTTTTCCAGCAAAGATATTCTTTTTATTCTTTTTAGGAACTGTCAATAAGCCTTGTTTAATAGCGTAGTATGGAATAGCATTTACCAAATCTCTTAATGTGATTCCAGGCTGCATTTGACCTTTAAACCGTACAAGAACAGATTCTGGCATATTAAGAGGCATTGAGCCAGTAACTGCTGCAAAAGCTACAAGTCCTGAGCCGGCTGGAAATGAGATGCCAATTGGGAAACGAGTATGGCTGTCCCCGCCGGTTCCAACTGTATCTGGAAGCACCATACGGTTAAGCCATGAGTGGATAACTCCATCCCCAGCTTTTAAGCTCACGCCTCCACGATTTCGGATAAAATCTGGCAAAGTGTGTTGCAATTTCACATCAGTTGGCTTAGGGTAAGCTGCAGTATGGCAAAAGCTTTGGAGCACAAAGTCTGCACTAAAACCAAGCGCTGCAAGCTCTTTAATCTCATCTCTTGTCATTGGACCTGTGGTATCTTGACTGCCAACTGTAAGTGTGATTGGCTCAACATACATTCCAGGACGCACACCCTCAAGACCACAAGCGCGGCCAACTATTTTTTGAGCTTGAGTGAACCCTACATCTGATTTCACTTCCGGCTGGATTGGTTTTGCAAAAATCTCTTCTTGGGGCAATCCAAGGCTCTGTCTTGCTTTTGCAGTAAGTCCCCTGCCAATGATTAGTGGAATCCTTCCACCTGCTTGGTATTCATCAGCTAGAGTTGAAGGCGATAGATGAAATGTTGCTACAACTTTGCCATCTTTAACGAGTTTTCCCTCATATGGATAGATTTCGATAATATCTCCAGTTTCAAGTTCGTCTACATTTACTTCAATTGGGAGAGCGCCGCTATCCTCGGCTGTATTAAAAAAGATTGGCGCAATGGTTGAGCCTAAAATTACTCCGCCTGTTCGCTTATTTGGAACACAGGGGATATCACGGCCAATGTGCCATTGGATTGAGTTTATTCCAGATTTTCGGCTACTTCCTGTTCCAACTACATCACCAACGTATGCTACTTCATAACCTTTGGCTTTGAACTCTTCAATCTTTTCGATACTGCCAGGTTGACGTTTTTGAAGCATGGCTTTAGCATGGAGTGGAATATCGCTTCTTGTAAAGGCTTCACTAGCTGGACTTAAATCATCTGTATTTGTCTCTCCTGGAACTTTCAAAACCGCTAGAGTGAGTTTTTCAGGGAGTTTGGGTTTACTTGTGAACCATTTAGCCTCTGCCCATGATTCAAGTACCATTTTAGCATAGGGGTTTGTTTTTGCAAGCTTTTCAACTTCATTAAAAGCATCATAAACTAAAATTGTATTTTCTAAAGCGTTGGCTGCGGCCTTTGCAATCTCTTCATCTTCATTTTTAAGTGCATCAACTAAAGGATCAACATTGTATCCGCCAAGCATTGTGCCAAGCATCTTTACGGCTTCAAGAGGAGAGATTAAATCACACTTGCTCTCTTTTTTGACAATTGCGTGTAAAAAGGCAGCTTTTACATAGGCTGCTTCATCAACACCTGGAGAAACACGCTCTTTAAGCAAAGTAACAAGTTCTTTGGTGGGATTTTTTTGTAATAATTCAACCAAGTCAGCACACTCTTGTGCACTTAGTGGCAAAGGAGGAATGCCCTCTTTAGCACGCTCTTTTACTGCCGCTTCATAGGATTGTAAAAAGTCCATTCATTGACTCCTAAAGGGAATTTTCGAGCATTGTAACACAAAAAAGATACTATTCCCAATAGAATTGAAATATTAATTTTGCACTTTTAGTTTCTTTTTCACATCTTTACATGTAAAGGTTAAAATTGTATTTGCTCTTAGGCATCTTTTTTCTCTTTCGCGCTTACACTAAAAGCGTATAGAGTCGGCAAATAGGCTAAATTCAAAAAGGTTCCCCACAACAATCCAAAACCAAGCGAAATCGCCAAAGGCTGCAATACAACGGCTTGACCAGATGGGAAAAAGATAAGCGTAGATAGTCCGACTAAGGTTGTAATTGAGGTGAGAATTATAGGGCGAAGGCGAAGTTTTGCCTTTTGCATTATAGCTTCTACGTTATTTGCTTTTCGAATAAAATCGAGCATAATAATTCCATCGTTTATTACAACCCCAGCAAGTCCAAGAGCGCCTATGGCTGATGGCATTGAAAAATCAACTCCCATAACAAAATGGCCCAAAACTACCCCAAGAAATGAAAAGGGCACAACGGAAATAACCATTAAAGAGAGTTTGTATGAGTCAAACATAACCAAAAGCGAGACAAAGATCAAAAATATGGCTATTAAACTTGCAATTGTCATCTCATGTAAAAGTTGGTCGTTTTGCTCCTTTTCGCCGCCATAGCCTACTTCTATGCCAAACTCCTCTTGAACTGCTTTAAGGGTTGGCTCAAGCTGCTTTAAAACAACGCTAGGGGCAACTTCAGGCTCTACATTTGCAAAAACCATCCACCGTTTTCGTCCATCTTTTTTGTATAGTTTTTCATAATTTTGCTCTTGAACAAACTCTACTACATCTTCTAATGCAACGCTTTGTCCGTTATCAAGTCGTATAGGAAATGTTCTTAGGCGCTCAAAAGAGTCCTTTTTAGAGTCTTGTAAAATAATCTCAACCAAGCCTTCGCTATCAAACCCTTTTGCTCTTGTGCTCTCTAAGAAATAGTTTGACAATCTTTGCGTAAGCATCCCCTCTGTTACGCCAAGCTTTTGTCCATATGAGTTAATTTTTAGCTTAATTTCTCTTGTGCCTTTGTTTGCATCATCGCCTATGGTATTTGTTCCTTCGATATTTCGCAAAGCATCTTTTATCTTGTTAATAGCTTTTTCAATTTTTAAATCATCATTTCCATAGACAAAAAGTTCAATTGGCATGCTAACAACGCCAGAGTTTGGCCCCTTAACCTCAAAATCTTGCGTTTCATACTTTGACATAAAAGCTTCCAAATCAGCTCTTAGTTGAGGCTCAATATCGTATGATTTCATATCCCTCTCATAACTCCAACTCTCAAAATCAAAAAGCAGTATTGGGGTTATATATTTTGATACGAAATTATCAGGCTTTGCACGTTTTAAATCTACAAAAATATGAAAAAGGTTATCCCCGTTTTCGCCCTCACCCTTTGAATTCATACGAAAGCCGGCAATAGATGTCACAGATGCAATGGAGTATTTATCTTTTAGCCGTAAAATCTCCCCTTCTAAATCTTGGGCGATTTTAAAACTCTCTTCTAAGGTTGTATCTGTTGGGAGTTTTGCACTAATATTCATCTGATCTCCGTCAAATGCAGGAAAAATCTTAAATTGATTTGCCATAATCCCCCATGCAATAAGCAAGGGAACAAGGAACCAAAAAGTAAAAAGAGTGGTTTTGCGGTATTTTATTAATGTTTTTACCATCTTTTCATAAATATTATTTACCCTTGACCAATCTACCTCTTTTGATTTTGGCTTTAAAAGGTGGTTTGCGTGGATTGGAAGAAAGATAAATGATTCTAAAATCGATGCAGCAATTAACACTGTAATAGCAATTGGAATAAGCTTAATAAATTCACCCATTTCGCCACTAATTATAAGCATTGGCAAAAAGGCAAAAATTGTTGTCAGCGAAGCTGTCATAACAGGAGCAATTACCTCTTTAGTTCCCTTTATAGCAGCCTCTTTTGGACTAAAGCCATCTTCAATATGCCTTTGGATATTTTCAGCAACAATGATTGCATCATCCACAATGACACCAATGGCAATCAAGGCACCTAAAAGCGTCATCATATTGATACTATATCCTGCTACATCCATAAAAAGTAAAGCAACTATAAATGAGGTTGGCACGCCGATTGTTACTACTAATGAAATGCGGGCATTTACAAGCAGATGCATTACAAGGCCAACTAAAATAAGCCCAAAGAGGATATTTGAAACTACTGTATCTAAACGGTTTTTTATATAAATAGAGGTATCTGAAAAGGTTCCAATGCTAAGGTCTGGATGCTCTTTTGCCAATTGTGCAACCATAGCTTTAACTTTTTTTGCAAGCTCTATGGCATTGCCCTCTTCTGCTTTTGCTATATTGATACTAATTGATTTTTGACCATTAAAAGATGAGCGGGTATCCTCTTGGGAGTAGCCTTTTGTAACGGTTGCAATGTCACGCAAATAGAGCTTTTTGCCATCAATTTTTAAAATAGTATCTAGCAATTCATCAGGAGTTTTAGGGCCATTTTTTGTTGATACAAAAAGATGGTTTTTTGAATCTTCAATTTTGCCAATAGGAAAGATTGAACTAATGGAGCTAATAGCACTGCTAACGCTTTCAAGTGAAAGGCCAAAGGCTTCGAGCTTTTTTGAATCAAGCATTATTTTCATCTGCTGATCACCCTCGCCGTAAATACTTATATCTGTTAAGTTTGGAATTTGCGAGAGTTTTGTTTTAAAATCTTTTGCAATGGTGATGATTTCATCGATTGTGTATTTGTCTGAGGCGATATTTACTAAAATCAAAGGAATTGAAAATTCATAAAACCTTGCACTTGGCTCAGTCATATCTGTTGGCAAATCGGGCTTTACAAGGGCTATTGCATCTTTTGCTTTTTGGAGTGTATCGGCTTTATCGGCACTCTCTTCAAGCTCTAAAACAATGTTAAACGCCCCTGAACTTACGGTTGATTCAATGCTTCTAATATGAGAGATAGTGTTTACTTCATCTTCGATTGGAGTAACTGCAAGCTGGTCAAGCATCGTTGGGCTTGCACCTGGATATGAGCCTGAAATTGTGATTTTATCTAATGCTAATGGAGGAAAAATCTCCTTTGGCATGACTACATACGAATAAGCACCAGCCAAAAAGAGAGATACAAAAAGCATATAGTTTAATCGGGGGCGATTAATAAAAAATTCAATTATCTTATTCAAGCAATTCCTTTACATGTAAAGCTTAAAGTATCTCCCTTTGACCCTTTGCATTAGGAGCTGATAAAACTCCCATATTTTCAAGTTGTTCAATAATTCTTGCTGCTCTATTGTAGCCAATTTGCAATCGTCTTTGAATGTAGCTGATTGAGGTTTTTTTGTCATTTAGCACAATGGCTTTTGCTTCATCAAAAAGCTCATCAAGCTCTCCATCGCTAAGGCTATCATCTGAGTTTGCATTCTCATTTGACTCTTTTAAAAAGCTTTGATCATATTGGGTTGGGCGTTGGGTTTTAATGTATTCAACCACAGTTTCAATCTCTTGTTCACTGGCAAAGGGGGCGTGTAGCCTAATAAGCCCTGGAGAAGAAGGAGGTGTAAAGAGCAAATCACCCCGCCCTAAAAGAGATTCTGCTCCCATCGAATCAAGAATAACTTTACTGTCTATCTTTTGGCCGACTTTGTAGCTAATGCGCGAGGGCAGATTTGCCTTAATAAGTCCAGTTACCACATCCACTGATGGGCGCTGGGTTGCTACGATAAGGTGTATTCCACTTGCTCTTGCCATTTGGGCAAGTCGTGCAATGTAAAATTCAACATCCTTACCGCTATTCATCATCAAATCAGCCAGCTCATCTATAACAACAACAATGTATGGAAAAATCTCAAGGTTCTCTTTTTTAGCCTTTTTGTTATAGCCCTCAATATTTTTTGTTTTGGTCCTACTCATAATTTGGTATCGGCGCTCCATTTCACCTACCATATTTGCAAGGGCAGTTACAGCTTGTTTTGGCTGGGTAATAACAGGGGTTAAAAGGTGAGGAATGTCATTGTACATTGAAAACTCAAGCATTTTTGGATCAATCATTAAAAGACGCAATGTATCTGGTGAGTTGCGATAAAGCAAGGATAAAAGCATGGAGTTAATGCCTACGCTCTTACCGCTTCCAGTGGTTCCAGCAATAAGTAGATGGGGTAATCTTTTTAAGTCAGTTACAAAAGGATTTCCCACAATATCTTTTCCTAAAGCAATTGTAAGCGGTGAAGAAGATGACTGAAATACATCACTTTCTAGGATATCTTTTAGGTATATCGTATCTATATGTTTATTTGGAATCTCAATTCCAACCACATCTTTGCCTGGAACTGGAGCTTGGATGCGTATGGTTTGAGCCTTTAGTGCCATTGCCAAATCGTCTTGTAAGGTTAAGATTTTTGAAACTTTTATGTGAGGAGCAGGTCTAAATTCAAATGTTGTAACAACAGGACCAGCGTATGTTCGCACCACATCTCCATCAATTTTAAATCGGCGCAGTTTATCTAAAAGGTCTGATATTTTTTGATCAATTTCGGCTTCGCTTACTTGATTGGATCTTTTTGGCGGAGTTTTTAAAAATTTAAGCAGTGGCAATACATAATCTTTAGGCTTTTCTTGCTCGCCCTTTTCAATTTGAGCTAAGAGTTTTTTATTCTCTTCTAACTCATTTAAAACCTCTACATGTAAACTCTTTTTTTCGCCCTCTTCTTGGGTGCTAGCTTCAGGTTCACTCTTTTTTGGCTTCAATTCAGGCTTGGCTTCTTTAAGATTAGCTTTAAATTCGCTTGTTTTTTCGCTATTTTCTAAAGAGTCTTGCTCTTGAACGTAAAATGGTGCATCATCATCTTTTAAGCTTACAATAGCAGACTCTTCATTTTCAAAAACCTCTTTTGGTTTTTCTTCTTTTTGCTTTTTTACTTCACTCTTTTTTGGCTTTGATTCCGTTTGGGTAAAAAGATTTAATTTTTCAAAATAGGCAAAAATTGATGCAATACTTCCATCAAATAAAATAACCAATGAGAGAGATAAAACCATAACAATGAAAATCCAAACACCAAAGGTTCCAATAAGAGCATGTAAGGTATCAACTATTGCAAATCCTACTTCGCCTCGCAAAGAGTTATCAACGATATCGGCTTGAATCATTAATGCTGTGGCAAAAAGAAGTAGTATAGAAAGTGTCACCTCAAGCCCGCGAGACCCAAAAGTTTGAAAACGATAAAATAAAAAGGCAGGTACAATGAGTAAAAATGGATATACAAAGCTGATATATCCAAACCACGAGCGGTTAATTTTTCCAAGCTCTTGTCCAAAAGCTCCTACAAAAGCGGCCTCATTAACTAGAGTTGAAATTCCAAAATAGACCAAAAAAGCAAGTCCAATGATAAATAACACTTCCCGTAAAATAGTAAATCCTTTACATGTAAAACTCTCAAGAGTATACCAAAAAGCCCCTATATTCCTTCTAAAGTAATTACATGTAATTTAAAAGAGACATTGAATTGATTCGTGAAATAGAGTTGAGCATAGCTTGATAGGCAAGACTTAATTGCTGAAACTTAATCATGGTCTCTCCATAGTCTGCATCAATAATTTCAGACTTAACGCTCATCACATTTACTTCCAAAAGTTCAGCACGCTGTTTTGATTCATCTATTGCATTTGATAAAGCGCCGATTTTTGTGTGCTCTTTTGTGAAGTGATCGGCAATATGATCAAGCCGTTCAATACTATTGTGAATGCCTATATTTCGAGGATCTGCACCATCTGCATCTGGATAGTATGTGCCATTTCGCACCGCTTCAATGATATTGTCTAAATCTTCAAAAAAGTTTATACTTGGCTCATCAATAATTAAGGCATCATTTGCCATAAATGAGAGTGCGCTAGGAGTTGATTCATCAAAATTGTTAGCTTCTGGGTCATACATGGTAAGTCTTGCATCTGTAACTGAGCTTGTTTTATCAACAATTTCAATCCTTCCTCTTTCATCCATGCTTACATCAACTTTCATGCGTGCTACTTCAATGACATCTCCATAATGGGTCAAATCAGCCATCCTTAAAGCTTCATCTTTTGCATCAAGATCCCCATCTAAATCAGCCAAAATTGCATCTAAAATATACCCTTTTGTCTCCTCGCTTATAGCTCCAGCATAAGCAAGGTCTAAAAGAGAATCATCAATGGTTCCGCCATTTAAAACTGCATCATCAATAACGTCTTGAATAGCTGTAGCGTTTGTAACAGAGATTGGATCTTGCGGAGTTTGACCCGCAACTGCAATTGTTACAATATCAAGCAACTGTTGGTAGGTTACTTCATTTGCCGGTGTGGCAACTCCGCTTCCATCATAAATAGTATATGTATCGGCTCCAATTGTAAATGTACTGCCTGTGGCATCAAGATTGATTGTTACATCAAACTCATTGCCGCTAACATCAAAACCTGTTAGCACAATTTCTCTTCCATCTAAATCTGAAACACCCGCTGTTTCAATAAGCTTTGTTTGAGCAGAGGCGTACTCTCCTGTTTCATTAATAATTTGGGCCAAATTGCTGCTTAATTCATTGCCCTCAACTTCAAAACCCCTTCTGTCAAAATTTAGTGCATCAGGTGTTGCAAATCCTGCCACATTGGTTGAAGTTGCATCAAGAGTTGTAAGTGTTATAACAAGACCGCTATCGCCAAAAGAGTCTGTTGATGGATCAAAAGTGTCATCAGTTACGTAAATTTGCCCATTTTGAATTGAGGCTGTTGTGTTTGGATACTCAGCTTCAATTGCCAAAAGCAAGTCATTTACACTATTTCCAGACTTGCTTATGGTTGAACTTCCAACCATAATCGAATCAACCTCTGATGGAAAGATATCATCTAGCTCGGTCGTAGCTGTTGCATAATCATTGCCATCAAGTTTTAGCGCAAATCCAACTTTAAAAGTTCCTGGATTTGAAAAAATCTCCCTTGATGCTACGCTATCCATTGAGGCTAAACCATCATAGTTACTCTTTGTAAATTCAATTATATCAACGTTAGGTGAAGTAAAAAGGGTGTCTAAATCTGTTGCATCAGCATTTCCAGCATTTCCAGCGCCTCCGGTTTCGGCTCTGTCAACTGCACCAAACATATGAAATTCAATCTGGTTGCTTCCTTGGTTCAAATCTTTAATTTCAATTTGTCCTTGATTGTTGAGGGTTACATCAACAAGTTTATTTGTAGATGTATTTCCAAAAGCATTGCCAATCTGTTCCAAAAGGTCAGAAACTGGAGCATCGGAAGTCATCTGAATCTTTTCATTAAAAGCTTCACCATAACTATTTGTTCCAGAAATATAAAAAACTGTGTCTGGATCGTTTGTAGGATCGCCATCTATATCGCCAACCATATCTCTAATGGTATCGGTTTCGCTAAGATAAACCTCTTCGGAGATATCGTAACTATTATTGTCCATAACCTCAGGGTAAAGCTCGCTTTGATTAAGCATTGCAACATTGGTTGTAAGGATTTTGTAATAATCACTATCTGAGCCCAAAAAGAGGCTTAGGCCATCAATATTATATTGAAGCTGCACTTCTGAGCCCACAAGGGCTTTGAGTGCCTCGCCATTTCCTTGGTATGTCCCATCTGCTGCAATGGGTTTTGTAGATGTCGCAGAGCCTGAAAAGAGAAAATTTCCATTAATAGAGGTATTGGCAATGCTCATTAAGTGATCACGAATAGTTTCAAGCTCATTTGCAATTGCCTCGCGGCTTGTTGAAGACATGGCGCCCTCATTTGCTACTTGGACAAGTTTTACCTTAAACTCTTCAAGGGATTCTGCAAATTGATTAAAAGCTTTATCGGTATTATTGGCAAATGCTTGGGCTTTTGTGCTGGTTTCAACCGATTGAGCTAAAGTGGCAGCTTCGTAATTTAAACGCATAGCATCAACGTATACACCGCTATCTTCATAGCTGTTTTGTATTTTCAAACCGGTAGCAAGTTTTTGATTTGTCTTATACAAATCATTCATGGTCGTACTGTAGTTATACTGTGTATTTTGAAAGAAAAGTTGATTAGTAATACGCATGCTCTGCTCCACTATATTTGATTAATTTTTTACAAGCAATTTTAGTTCCAGTGCATAAAACATCGACTATATGGTTAATTTCTTTACATTTTTTATAAAATATTATTGTGTTTTGGGAAAAATAATTGTACAATGAGCCCACTATAACACATTTTAAAGGATGGCTAATGAAAAAAGCTGAATTCATTCAGGCAGTTTCAGAGAAGGCAGGTCTTTCTAAAAAGGATGCTCAAAAAGCAGTAGATGCTGCACTTGAGACAATTAGCGAAGCACTTGTTGCTGATAAGAGTGTAAGCTTTATTGGTTTTGGTACATTTAGTACTGCTACACGTGCTGCTAGAAAAGCGCGAGTACCTGGAACTAGCAAAATTGTTGATGTTCCTGCAAGCAAAGCTGTTAAGTTTAAAGTTGGTAAAAAACTAAAAGACGCTGTTGCTGGCAAATAGTCACACATTTTCTTTTTCTTAGCTTAGGGTTTTTCACAAAACCTTAAGCTTTTTTTTTATAATATTCTTTTCTCATTTTTAGTGCCTGAGTGGTGAAATTGGTAGACACGTTGGATTCAAAATCCAATGGCAGCAATGTCGTGGCGGTTCGAGTCCGCCCTCAGGTACCACCTTCTTATTAGCTTCAAATTTCAAAATATTCAAAACACTCTTAGTTTTTTACATGTAAATAAGCTTGTGCCTGTACTCAGTCATTGAAATAGTTCTACTTGAATTTTAAAATGTAAACCTCTTTACATGTAAAGGCGCTAAAGAATAGATTAATCAAATGTTTACCAAAAATGCGTTAACATCCAAAGATTAAATTTAATAAATAAGGAATGGTATGAAGCGTCCTGTTAAAAAAGTTGTCCTCGCATATTCGGGAGGTTTGGATACGAGTATTATTTTAAAATGGCTTCAAGATGAATATAAATGTGAAGTTGTAACTTTTACAGCCGACATTGGTCAAGGCGAAGAGCTTGAGCCTGCACGTCAAAAAGCGATTGAACTTGGAATAAAACCTGAAAATATATTTATTGAAGATTTAAAAGAGGAGTTTGTGCGCGACTATGTTTTTCCAATGTTTCGTGCCAATGCAATTTATGAGGGAGAGTACCTTTTAGGAACTTCCATTGCTCGTCCGCTTATTGCAAAACGCCAAGCTGAGATTGCAGCCCAAACTGGAGCAGATGCAGTAAGTCATGGAGCAACCGGCAAGGGAAATGATCAGGTTCGATTTGAGCTTGGATATTTAGGAATCAATCCAGATTTAACCATTATTGCTCCATGGCGCGAGTGGGATTTAAACTCACGTGAAAAGCTACTTGCATATGCTCAAAAAAATGGAATTAAAATTGAGAAAAAACCAAATAAATCGCCCTACTCTATGGATGCTAACTTACTTCATATCTCTTATGAAGGACTTATTTTAGAAGATCCAAATGCCGAGCCAGAAGAGGATATGTGGCGCTGGACAAAAAGCCCGCAAGAGGCTCCAGACGAGCCAGAAGTTATTGAGATTGGTTATGAAAAAGGCGATCCTGTAACGCTTAACTCAAAACGCTTATCGCCTGCTAAGATGCTAGAAGCGCTTAATGATTTGGGTGCAAAACATGGTATTGGGCGAATTGATATTGTAGAAAATCGCTTTGTTGGCATGAAAAGTCGTGGCTGCTATGAGACTCCAGGTGGGACAATAATGCTCAAAGCCCATAGGGCCATTGAAAGCATCACGCTAGATCGCGAGGCGCTTCATCTAAAAGATGAGCTTATGCCACGCTATGCAAAATTAATCTATAATGGATTTTGGTTTGCTCCAGAGCGAGAGATGCTCCAAGCTGCAATTGATAAATCCCAAGAACATGTTAATGGAACTGTTAGATTAAAGCTCTACAAAGGCAATGTAATGGTTATTGGTCGTGATTCTAAAACCGATAATCTTTTTGATCCAGAATTTTGCACCTTTGAAGAGGATACCGTTTATAACCAAAAAGATGCACAAGGCTTTATTAAACTCAATGCTTTGCGTTTAATTATCGGTGGAAAAGTAAGAAAGGGATGATTGAGTGCTACCATGTAAAGAGATACTAAGCAAAGACTCTATAAATTCAGATGAGCTTGAACAACTCTTACATGTAAGGGCACAAAATAGATGCAATTTTTTATTGGTAGATGTGCGAGAGCTTTTTGAATTTGAAGATAAAAGCATTGTGGGGGTTGATTTACTGCTTCCATTTTCTCGCCTCCACCTGTATGAAAAAGAGCTTGAAAAATTAAAACAGACCCCTTTTGTGCTCTATTGTCGCACCGGCAATCGAACGGGTCATTTACTTCAAGTTTTTGAGCGTATGGGTTTTAGCCAAAAATGTCATTTAAAAGACGGGGTTGTCTCATACAAAGGCGAGTGCGCCCACAATGCTGCAATTCCCAATGAACTGACTTAAAGGAGAGAGAGTGAAAGTTTTATTGATTAAAGATGTAAAAAGCCTTGGAAAGGCTGGTGAAATTAAAGAGGTAAAAGATGGGTATGGTCATAATTTTTTAATTGCCAAAGGCTTTGCAAAATTAGCAACACCTGAAGTTATTCGCCAATATGAAGCTAAAAAACGCCGCGAAGCTCAAGAGGCAGAGGCGTTGATGGAAAAATTAAAAGATTATGAAAAAAGACTTGGTGAAGTAAAACTTCTCATCAAACGTCCTTTAGGAGCAAACGGCAGTCTCTTTGGCGCTGTAACGAAAGAGGAGATTGCAAACGAACTTAATAGCCAATATGGATTTGATATTGATAAGAAAATGGTAGAGATCGACAAGCCAATTAAAAGTACTGGAGTTTTTGATATTAGCATAAAACTGGGCCATGGAATCCATGCTACATTAAACCTTGAAGTTGCTGGAGAGTAGTCGTGTTTGAAGCCACAACTATACTAGCATATAAAGGTAAAACAAAATCTGTAATTGGAGGCGACGGCCAAGTCACTTTTGGAAATGCTATTTTAAAAGCAAATGCCACAAAGATTAGACGTTTATATCAAGATAAAGTTCTTGCTGGTTTTGCAGGAAGTACTGCGGATGCTTTTAACCTTTTTGATATGTTTGAATCTTTTTTAGAGCAACGAAAAGGAGATCTTTTAAAAGCGGTTATCGATTTTTCAAAGGCGTGGCGAAAAGATAAATATTTAAGACGCCTTGAGGCAATGATGCTTGTGTTAGATAGAAAACACCTCTTTATTTTAAGCGGAACTGGAGATGTAGTTGAGCCAGAAGATGGAACGATAGCTGCTATTGGTAGTGGTGGAAATTTCGCACTCTCTGCTGCACGGGCCTTGCATGCCCATGCAAATTTGGACCCAGAAGAACTCGTCAAAGAGAGCTTACTTATTGCTGGTCAACTATGTATCTACACAAATACAAATATTCAAACTTATGTTTTAGAGGATGAGTCCCGATGAATCTAACTCCAAAAGAGATAGTATCTTATTTAGATGAGTATATTATTGGTCAAGAAGATGCTAAAAAAGCCATAGCAATAGCTTTGAGAAACCGTTATAGACGCATGCAGCTTGACCCTGAATTGCAAGATGAGATAGTGCCAAAAAATATTCTTATGATTGGCTCAACAGGTGTTGGAAAGACTGAGATTGCACGCCGATTAGCAAAAATGCTAGCCCTTCCTTTTGTAAAAGTAGAAGCAAGTAAATATACTGAGGTTGGCTTTGTTGGGCGCGATGTAGAGTCGATGG
>DDHL01000118.1:18509-26264 GCA_002352945.1 Campylobacteraceae bacterium UBA1877
GGAGATTTGGTTCTAGCTGCTATAAATTTAGTCAAAGATGAACACAGAGAAAAAAATAAAGACAAGATTGAATCTTATGTGGAAGATAAAATTATTCAAAAACTTTTACCTCCCTTGCCAAAAGGCGCTAGCAGTGAAAAGCAAGCCGACTATGAAAGAAGTGTTGAGAGGATGCGCGAGCGCTTAAGACAAGGTGATTTAGATGGATTAAGCGTGGAGGTTGAGATAACTCCATCTTCACCTGAAGCACCTGATAATATGCCCCCTGAAATTATTAAAGTACAAGAAAACTTTGTAAAAATTTTAGGAATGGGAAGCAAGCCAGTTAAAAAAGAGATGAAAGTTAGTGAAGCAAGAGAGGCTTTGAAGCATGAAGCAAGCGAAGCTCTTTTGGATATGGAAAGGATTAAAGCCGAGGCTTTGCAAAGAGCTCAAAATGGCGGAATTATCTTCATTGATGAGATTGATAAAATTGCTGTATCTGCAGGCTCAAACAGCAGACAAGATCCAAGTAAAGAGGGAGTACAGCGAGATTTACTGCCAATTGTTGAAGGCTCTACCGTTGCAACCAAGTATGGCAGTGTTAAAACCGACCATATACTCTTTATAGCAGCTGGTGCATTTCATCTTAGCAAACCATCTGATTTGATTCCTGAATTGCAAGGTAGATTTCCATTAAGAGTTGAGCTATCAAGCCTTGATGAAGAGGTGCTTTATAAAATTCTTACTACTCCAAAAAATTCACTTTTGCGCCAATACGAGGCTCTTTTAAAAACTGAGGGCGTAAACTTGGTATTTGAAGAAGAGGCTATTAGAGCTTTGGCAAAGATTTCTCATAAAACCAATGAGCAAATGGAAGACATTGGCGCTAGACGCTTGCATACTGTCATTGAAAAAGTGTTAGAAGAGATTAGTTTTGAAGCCGATGCTCACTCTGGCGAAACCATTCGAATTGATGCAAATTTAGTTCATGAAAAATTAGATAATATCATCAAAAATGAAGATAGTGCAAGGTACATTCTATGAGCACTAAAGCCGGCTTTGTAGCAGTTGTAGGCAAACCAAATGCTGGAAAAAGTACTCTTTTAAACTATCTTGTGGGAGAAAAACTTGCCATGGTCTCCCACAAGGCCAATGCTACACGAAAACGCTCATTGATGATTGCGATGCATGGTAAAGATCAAATTATTTTTATTGACACCCCTGGAATTCATCAAAAAGAGAGAAAATTAAACCAATTTATGCTTGAAGAGGCTTTAAAAGCAATCGGTGATTGTGATTTAATACTCTTTTTGGCACCTGTTACCGACTCAACCGCTGATTATGAAGCCTTTTTAAAATTAAAACCAAAAGCACCCCATATTTTACTATTAACAAAGAGCGATTTGGTCAGCAATGAAAAGATTTTAAGTACTATTAAAAAATACCAACCCTTTCAGGAGCATTTTAAAGCCCTTATTCCACTATCTGTTAAAAAAGGCAGTAATAAAAATTTAATTTTAGATGAAATAGTTAAATTTTTACCCGTTCATCCTCCTTTGTATGACCCTGAGAACCTTACTGATACGCCTATTCGAGAGATTTATAAAGAATTTATTAGAGAAGCTATTTTTGAGAATATGAGTGATGAAATTCCTTATTTTAGTGACGTAATTGTAGAAAAAATTGAAGAATTGTGTGATTTAGAAAAAATTTATGCTACAATAATCGTTGACAAGCAGAGTCAAAAAGGCATGATTATTGGAAAATCTGGTGCTACATTGCGACGGATTGGCAAAAATGCTAGGATTTTGATAGAAAATTTGTGTCAAAAAAGGGTTTTTTTAAAGTTGTTCGTAGTAGTTAAGCCAGGTTGGACACAAGATGATAAAATCTTAAGAGAGCTTGGATACGAACATTAACTACTGCATTCTAATTTAATTTCGCAATCTATACTTAAATTAGGTTTAATTATGGCAGTCAAAACATCAAAATTCAAAAATTTCTCTACTATTGTTACAATCGACCCTCAATCAAAACGTGCTTATAGGTTTGAAAACAATGAAATAAAGCCTCATAATCTTGATAAATCATCAAGAAATAGTGAGTTTTTTATATCTTATATCCGAACAAAAGATTTAATTACCTCTACAATGGAGATAAGCCGATCTATTCCAGATTCAGATCTTCAAAATGCCGTTGAAATCAAAGCTTACGATGAATTAGGTCTTGATACAGCAATTGAGTATAAAATTTCATTTTCAGAAATAGAGACAAACAATACCAAAGAGAGATTGTTAAATATATTTGCTATTGATGCTTCACTCGTCAAAGAGCAGTTTGGAGCAGTAAAAAATAAAACCCGCTACATTGATTATATTGCAACAGCCCCCCATTTGATTCGTGCTTTGTATCAAAAGAAGCTTCTAGATGATGCAGGTGTACACTGTTTTGTATATTTTCAAAAAAATGATGCTTTTTTAGCACTCTATAAAGCCGGTGAGTACCTCTATTCCAAGTCATTGCGCTACTCTTTAAAAGAGATGAGCGAAAAGTTTTGCGAATTAATTGGCGAGCGCATTGATGAGGAGGATTTTTATCAGCTTTTAGTTACTGAAGGATTAAAACTCTCAAATCCAATATATCAAGAGCATTTAATGAAGCTTTTTGGTGATGTTTTTCTCTACATTAACGATGTATTAATCTTTTCTAAACGAAGTTATGGAATCGATACAATTGATAAAATTTACATTGGAGCTGAGATTGGAATAATTAGCGGTATCGATGAGTATTCAAAAAGCTACTTAGGGCTTGACTCTTACGACTTTAATTTTAATATTGCCATTAATTCAAAAGAGTGGTATATCGATCAGATGCACATCCTTATGGTTGTTGCAGCCCAAGTCTATCTTGAAAATCCAGATGGAATTGAAAATTTTACTATTTTTAAACGACCTCCAGCTTTTTTGAAGCGTCCTAGTGGAAAATTTTTCAGTTACATTGGGCTTGGACTTTTGCTTGCAATAATTTGGCCGGCTTATCAAACAGGATATGGCATTAAGCTCAATTACGACCGCTCTGTAATGGAAAAAGAGTACAAAGAGTTAAAAAAAGATAACGATAGAATCAAAGCAGCCATCGCATCTTTAGAAAAAGAGATGGCAACAGTTAACGAGAAAAAAGATCTTCAAAGCGAGCGATTGGAATTTAGAAAAAAACTTTTAAATGAAATTTATGATAAAAAATCAAGATATCCGATGAAGGGTATTATTATTCATAAATTAGTTGATTTGATTAATAAAAGAGGCATTAAAGTTCAGCAAATTAAAATTTTAAATGATGAGTTGACTCTATCTTTAGTAAGTAGCAATGAAAAACGGATGACAGAATTATTAAAAGATATCAGTCAAGATGGTGGGTATGCTGTAAGTACAGATAAAATCGGAAAACCAGATGGTAGCACCCTGTATATAAGCGATGTGAGCGTAAAGGTTAAATGATGGATGCACTTTTTGAAAAAATAGACGCATACTTTAATGCCAAAAAAAGCAGTGAAGCTACGATTATAATGCTCTTTGGGGCGGTTATTGTGGCCTATTTTGTCTATCTTGTAAGTTTTGAGCCAGCAGAAAGGTTTTTTGCAAAATCAAAAAGAAGTTATGTACAGTTAGAAAAAAAGTATAACAGCGAATTACAATATGCCAACTCTATAACTGTTAACGGCGATAAAGAGTTTCGCATAAAACGCCTTAGCAGCGATATTGAACAAGCAAAGATCGATTTAGAGCGCATTGCATATGCTAATGAGTATGTGGATGATAAACTCAAAGAGTTATCATATCTTCTATTTAATGATAAAAATTGGGCAAATTTTTTGGATAACCTAGCAAAGCTTGCGCAAGATAATAATGTAGAATTGGTAACTATTTCTAATGAATTCAAAGAGCCATCTTTGCAAAAAATTGAGCAAATTTTAACAGTCTCTTTGGAGTTAAAGGGGCGCTATAAAGATATTTTAAAATTTATAAATAGTGTTGAGGAGAGTCGGTTGGTGGTTGATTTGTATGAGCTAGATATTTCAAGTGCTCAGCCACTTAATGGTGAAATTAAAATAGCAGTATGGGGGATGAAGTATTGAAACCTTTACATGTAACACTGGCTATTATGATTGCTTATGGAACTCTTTTTGCACAATCCTCTTCCTTAAAAGATGAGGTTAAGATGTATGATACTCTATTTGAAGCAATTAATAAGAAAAGATTTGGACTAGATCCTGATGTTTTTAAAAAGGTAAAAGATCCATTTGTAAAAACATCTCCTACTAATGCCAAAAATAAGAGCACCATAGCTGCTCCAAAAAGAGTAACTTACACTCTATACTCTGTTATGGAAAATAGGGCTAAAATAAACGACAGATGGGTTAAAAAAGGTGAAGTAATTAACGGTCTAAAACTCGTTAAAATCACCAGCAAAAGTGCTGTATTGGCAAACTCCCAAAGAACACTTACATTGACGCTATCACAAAAAGGAAATCGTAATGTTGTTATCACTTCGAACTAATATTAAAATTATTGCATTTGTCTGTTTGTTTTCTGTTATGGCAATTGCTGATTCTAATACGCAAAAAAATTGCAATTACCGTGTTTTTAACATTAGTGTTAGCGAATCAGTCACAATTAAAGAGGTGATTAGTCAACTTTCTAATATGTGCAGTTTTAGCGTAGCTATAAAAGATTCTCAAGCCAATGTTTTTCTTGATACCGAACTTGCGGGAGTTAATATTAAAGATTTGACACTCCATGAGGTTTTTGATTTGCTTTTAAAGGAGAATAATCTAAACTACGATTACCAAGACAATATTCTTCGTATTTCTGCATTAGAAACCAAGACATTTAAACTCGATTACATTACCTCGATTCGCGAAGGTACAGCAATTACAAATGCTTCAGTCTCTTCAATTCCTGTCGAAGAGGGAGAAGATAGAGATACTGCTGCTATATCTGAAAATGAGATTCGAGTTTCAGAACAGTTTAACTTTTGGGAAACACTTGATGCAGAAATTAGCGCAATACTCAATAACGGTTTAGAGAGTTTTATAGCGCCTGAGCCAATCATTAATCAAAAAGCAGGACTTATTACAATAACTGGCACAAAATCACAGCTTAAAAGAGTTAGCGCCTATTTGGATGATTTAAAACAAAGACTCCATAAACAGGTTATGATTGATGTTAAAGTTATCTCTGTTGCTTTAGATGAGAGCCAAACCACAGGAATTGACTGGAGCAAATTTGAGCTTGGTTTAAGTCACAATAGCGATAACTCATTTAGCTATGAAAATGGCAGCAGCTTCTTAGAAGGCTTTAATAATACCAGCTATGCGCGAAATATCAGCATAGTCAATAGCCTTACTTTTTCAATGGAGGGTTTATTAAACTTTTTAAAATCAAATGGAGATACAAGGGTAATCTCTAGCCCAAAAGTTATAACTATGAATAATCAGCAAGCTCTCATTACAGTTGGCGATAATATAAACTACCGAGTTCAAGAAGATACAAGCACTCTTGAGGGTGAAAATATAAGCGTAACATACAATAATTATTCAATATTTATTGGAGTTTTATTAAACTTGCTTCCTGAGATATCTGATGATAATGAGATTATGTTAAGAATCAACCCATCAATTAGCTCTTTTAAATATGACGAGGATGACTCCAAGCAAGATCGCTTTATGGCGCCAGATACAACAGAAAAGAAACTATCAACTGTTGCAAAAGTTCGTAGTGGAGATACAATTATTTTAGGCGGACTTATTGAAAATCAAGATGGCGTAGAGGTAAACAAAGTTCCTCTTCTTGGGGATATACCGATTCTTGGAAACGCTTTTAAAAGCACAGCAAATACACAAAAAAGCACAGAGTTGGTTTTTGTTATAACTCCTTATATAATTGATTTGGATACCAACCATGTTCAAACCTTGAAAGATTTAGGATATTCAAAGTCACTATATGAGCACTAATCGTTTTAGCGCAATTAAGCAGATATTTGTCGAGGGAAATGTTTTTGATTATGTAAATATTGATAAATCAACGCAAGCGTATGAGAGGCTGATTCAAACTTTGCAAAAACCCTTGAAGTTGATTTTATTTTACGGAAAACCAGGAACTGGTAAAACTTTTTTGCTACGTAAAATCTATAATGATTTGCGCTCTAAACAGCCGTTAATCTTTTTCCCTCAACCCTTTTTTGATGAATCGCAATTTTTAACTTCACTATATGAAGAGATTTTTCATGAAGATGCACCCAAATTTAGTGGATATGAACACTTTTTAAAAGTCTATAAGGCTCATGAAAAAGCCCATAGCAAAGAAGCTGTTACGGTTTTACTTGATGAAGCACAACTTTATCCAAATGAGTTGATTGAAAAAATCAGGCTTATGGCCGATACGCGTCTTTTTAAATTTCTTTTTACCGTTCATAAAACTGGAAAAGAGGATGTTTTAGCGAAGGATTATTTTACAACACGTATTTGGGAGAGCATAGAGCTTCCAAACTCCTCTTCAGAAGAGCTGCAGCTCTATTTAGAAAAGAAGTTTTTATATCATAATTATTTTGAGTACCTATCTCTTTTTACACCAAAGCAGTTAAACTATATCCACTCTCTTACAGATGGAAATTTGCGTACAGTCAATAAATTGTTATATAAATTTTTTGAACTTTATGAGTACTATGAAAAATACCATCCTAGCTATATTAAAGGTGCGAAAGCCAAAACCAAATATATTCAAATGGCAGCTATTGATGCGGGGATGATTGATGCTTAATTCAAATGAGGTTATTAATTTAGAACAGCGTTGGAAGAGGTGGAGACAAAGGCAGATTTTTCGACGTTTTTTTGCATTTTTATCACTTACTGCTCTTTTTTGCCTCTCTTTTTACATTGGCTTTTTTCTATTAGTTAAAGGTGCAAATAGTACTATAAATAGCATTGTTGCTAGTGTAAAAGAAGATACTAAGGAGCTTTTGAAACCTGATAAACCAAGCGATGATAAAAACAGTTCGGTTGCGCAAAAAGATGGGCCAAGGCTTGCTTTAACAATCCAGCCAGTTCCTCGATCTTCAAGTTCTGTAAGCAGTACTGTACCAAAGAGCGAAACAATAAAACTTGATAGAGATGAAAAAGTTGAGAAAAAACTTCAAAAAAGCAAGGCCATAATTCCTTTGGCACCTAAAATGGTTCAAGAGCAAAAGCAAGAAGATAGCAAGATTAAAACTGCCAAAGAAAAGAAGGAATCAAAGATTCAAATTAATATGAAACCCACAAGTGCCAACACGACAGAGTATTTAAAAGAGAAGTTTGATGCTACTGGAAATATTGTCTTTGCTTTAATGCTTTCAGAAGAGTACTACCATCAAGGCCAGTATAATGATGCTATTAGATGGGCATTAACTGCAAATGAATTAGACCCTAAAAATGAACGAAGTTGGATCCTTTTTGCCCAGTCAAAAGCTAAGCTTGGAAACACTAAAGAGGCAATTAATGCTTTAGAAGAGTTTTTAAAAACCAATAATTCAGGTAAAATAGAGTCAATATTAATTAAATTAAAGCGAGGTGCGTTTTAATGGCAAAAATTTTATTGATAACACTTTTTTCGGTCTTTAATCTTTACGCAGCTGTCTCTCTTGATACCATAAGACAATGGTACGATCAAAAAGAGTATGAGAAAGTTTGCAGTTACGAAATAACTGCAATTTATGAAAAATTTTCCGATAATGAAG
>DDHL01000118.1:26457-26797 GCA_002352945.1 Campylobacteraceae bacterium UBA1877
TTCCGATAATGAAGAGTTTGTAAATATGTATGGCCACGCTTGCATAGAAACAGATATGATTAGCCGTGCAGTAAACCCAATAAATAAACTTATTAGATCCCCTCAAACAAGAGCAAATGCAGTCTATTTTGCCACAGTTTTATACCAAAAAAAGCTTCTTTATCACGCCTTTATTGATAATGTAGATATCTCTTACATGCGTCTTCCTCGAACAAATCATATACTCTCACTTATCTTTGATAAATATGTTACTGGCGATTTTACAAAAGAGGATGATAACTATATTTTTAAACAAAATGAGCTTGAGCATCGTTTACATGTAAAGCATGAAAAAGGTATA
>DDHL01000118.1:27019-31444 GCA_002352945.1 Campylobacteraceae bacterium UBA1877
AAGGTATATATAAACTTATAATCCGTACTTATAAAGATGGAAAATTGATTAAAACAAGGGCATATTGGTAATGGCAACCACAAAAACACTATTGAATTATCTTGTAACAAATCGCATTATTGATGAAAATAGCGCTCATAGTATAGAAGAGGCTTTATCTCAACCTGAAAAGACTTTGGGTGATATTTTAATTGACAAAAACATTTTCTTACATGATGATCTTATCGATCTTTTGATTGAGATGTATAAAAGCGGCATTATTAGTGTGGATGAAATAAATTCAGAATTTGCTATTGATACCGAAGAGTTTTTAAAAGCTTTTGCCAAAAATTTAAACTATACCTATATGGATTTAGATGGAATCGATATTGATTATAGAATGGCAAGCCGGGCTCCACTTTCTCAATTAAAAAAGTATCAAGCTCTTCCAATTAAAGAAGATGAGATTAATGCTTACATTGCACTAAAAGATCCAATCGACATTAATGCCCATGAGGGGATTCAAAGAATTTACAATAGAAAACTTATAAAAATTGTCGTAGCAGATCCCAATCAAGTAGAGAAATATTTAAATAAAATGGAGCTTGGAGAGAGTATAAAAGGGCTCATTGCAGATATTAGAAAAGAGCTCTCTTCAAATGCTGCTGATAATCCTCAAGAGTCCTCTGGAATTTTAAAACTGATTGAAATTATTTTAAAAACTGCTATTTTAGCTAGAGCAAGCGATGTTCATATTGAGCCGACAGAAAATAACTGTATTGTAAGAAGCAGGATTGATGGGATGCTGTCTGAGACGTTTATTTTTGACAAAGATATCTACCCTCCCCTTGCTTCGCGGATGAAACTGTTATCAAACATGGATATAGCAGAAAAGAGAAAACCTCAAGATGGCAGGTTTTCAGCCACAATTATGAGCAAAGAGTATGATTTTCGTATTTCAACTTTGCCAGTACTGCATGGAGAATCGATTGTTTTAAGGATTTTAGACAAATCCAAGGTTATGATAAAGCTTGAAAATTTAGGTATGCATCCAACAAACTTTGAAAAATTTTCAAAAGCTATGCGCGTTCCTTATGGCATCATTTTTGTTACAGGTCCAACAGGAAGTGGTAAAACAACAACGCTTTATGCAGCTCTTAATGCTATTAAAAGCATTGAAACTAAAATTATTACAGTTGAAGATCCGGTTGAGTATCAACTCAATCTTATTCAACAAACTCAGGTCAATGAAAAAGCCAATTTAACATTTGCATCTGCTCTTCGTTCAATCTTGCGCCAAGATCCAGATATTATTATGATTGGCGAGGTTCGCGACCATGAAACTTTGCGCATTGCTGTTCAAGCAGCACTTACAGGACACCTTGTCTTCTCAACACTGCATACTAATGATTCTGTAAGTGCAATTGCTCGTGTTGTTGACATGGGGATTGAGCCTTATCTTGTCAGTGGGGCCTTAGTTGCAATAGAGGCTCAAAGGCTTGTCCGCAAACTCTGTCCACACTGCAAAGCAAAAGTAAATCTGCCCAAACCGCTTTTTGAAAAGATAAAAGATTATTTGCCGGAAAATTACCAATTTTATCGTAATGTTGGGTGTGAAAAGTGTGCTCAAACGGGCTATCTTGGTCGTGAAATGCTTTCAGAAATCCTAACTGTTAGTGAAAAGATTGCTAGCATGATTGCTCAAGGAGCAAGCAAAGAAGCAATTCATGCTCAGGCAATTCAAGAGGGCTTTATGGATATGTTTCAAGATGGCATATTGCGTGCAGCAGCTGGAGTTACAACGATTGATGAAATTCTAAGGGTAGCAAAAGGATGAAATATTTTGAAGTAGAATACCTATTTAAAGGTCAGCGTAACCGAAAACTATTTCGTGCACCTAATCGAAATGATGCATTAACAATGGCTAAAATCAATAATCCAGGAGTTATTTTAAAAGTAACCGAATCATCTCCGCCAGCCGAGGAACAGTTAAATATTTTAAAAGAGAAGATTGTAAATGCAGCAGTTGGTGGCGGTATTAAAATGCCGGCTCTTATTGCAGCCATTAGACAGCTTTCAGTAATGACAGATGCTGGCATATCAATTCATGATAGCATCAAAGAAGTGGCAAATGCAACCACCGACAAGCGCTTAAAAGCAATTTTTATGCAAGCAGATGATGATTTAAACTCTGGATTAAGCCTTACTGAATCTTTAATAAACCACCAGCACCAACTAGGTGATGTTACTCTTGCTCTTATCGAGCTTGGTGAAAGTACCGGTAATATGTCTGAATCTCTTAATAAATTGGCACAAATTTTAGAAGAGATTTGGGAAAACAAACAAAAATTTAAAAAGGCAATCCGTTATCCAATCACCGTAATGGTGGCTATTTGTGTTGCTTTTACAATTTTAATGGTCTATGTTGTTCCTAAATTTAAATCTATTTTTGATAAATTTAAATCTGAACTTCCTTTGCCTACAAAAATTTTACTCTGGATGGAAGAGGCTATTAACAATTACGGCCTTTACATTTTAGCAGCTATTATTGGGCTCATCATTCTTGGACGCTACTTGTATGCAAATAATGATAATTTTAAAAGCAATTTTGATAAATATATATTAAAAGTTTATCTCATAGGCGATATAGTCTTTTTTTCAACAATGAGTAGATTTAATCTTGTCTTTACTGAGCTTGTTCGAGCTGGAATTCCAATTGCTGACGCACTTGATACTGCCTTGCTTACTATTGGAAATACCTATTTAAAACATAAGCTTGGGGGTGTAAAGGTTTCTGTTCAAAGGGGAGTTTCGCTTACTAAAGCTTTTAAAGAGACAGGCCTGCATGAAGGTATGCTTATTCAAATGATAAGTGCTGGCGAACAAAGCGGTAGTTTGGATTTAATGTTAGAAAAAGTTACTGACTATTATAAATCTCGTTTTAATGATATTATTGATAATATTGCAAGCTATATTGAGCCGATTTTGATTGGTTTTATTGCTGCTATTGTCTTACTTTTAGCACTTGGTATTTTTATGCCAATGTGGGATTTGGCCAAAGCCGTTAAAGGCTAAAATGGCCAAATGCTCTCCATAAGTTTAGATCCCCAAGGCTTTTGTGCAGTTTTGTGGATATCTCCTTGTGTTGTATAGAGTATTTTAGCATCAGCAATATATTTTGAATCGATTTGATTATTTTGGGAGATATCATAGGGTCGAATAACACCACTAATTTGTATAAGCTGCTTTTCACCATTTAATAACAACTCTCGGCTACCTTCAATAAAGTAGTTGCCATTGCTCATTACTTTTATGATCCTAGCAGAAATTGTTGTAGTAAAGCTTTCATTGCGGCTATTTGAACCTGATCCAGAGAAGGTGCTACCAGACTCACTCTCAAAACCGATATTTGAAAACTTATTTATTGTATCAGTAACTGTTGAGAGTGGACTAGATGGCGAACCTGCTACCAAACCTCCTCCTAAATCAAGTGAGTTATCTTTTGAGAGACTTTTGTTTGCTTGGGAGCTTTGAGTGAGTGACTCGCTAATTACAACCGTTACAATATCGTTTGGATTCATTGCCTTTCTGTCTGAAAAGAGTGGATTATCCCCTCTTCCAAAAAGGCTACCTGGATGGGATAAATTAGTGTTTGGTTCACGAGGAGGAAGCTCCTCTACATAAGCAGGCGGTGTCATGTCAATTCTTGGATCAGCAGTAGTTGTTGCACAGCCGCTAAAAAGCCAAGGTAAGGTTGCAATGGAGAGTAGAAATAGTGGTCTCATTTTAACTCCGTTGGTTATTTGTTTATCATTTCGATGTGTTACGATTGTATTCAAGCAAATAGAGTTCCAATTTGCAAAAGGAGAAGTATGGAAACCAAAAGCCTTTATATTGCCTCGCTCGAATCGGGCGCGGGGAGTTTGATTATTGCAATGGGCATTATGGAGATGCTCAAAGGTCGCATGGAAAAAGTTGCCTTTTTTCGTCCGGTAATTACCAACAAAGACGTACCAGATGGCGATATCGTTTTCATGTTAAAACATTTTGGACTACAGCAAAGTTATGAACAGGCATATGGATACAGCGTCAAAGAGGTTGAATCCATGATAGCAAAGGGTAGTCATCATGACCTTATTGAAGGACTCATTCGCAAATATAAAGCGCTTGAAAAGGATTATGACTTTATCTTATGTGAAGGCTTAAGCAGTGGTTCATTTACTTCTTCTTTTGACTTTGATATTAATCTTGAGATTGCAAAACATTTAAGATCCCCTGTGGTTAGTGTTTTAAAAGGCCACAATAAAAGTGCAAAAGAGGTGGTTGAAGAGATTAATATTGAGACTAAAACTATTAAAACCGAAGGGTGCGCTCATTTTGCAACCTTTGCAAATCGCCTAAGCCCAGCTGTTTTTGAAGAAACTAAATCCAAACTAAGCAATTTAA
>DDHL01000118.1:31649-31869 GCA_002352945.1 Campylobacteraceae bacterium UBA1877
ACTAAGCAATTTAAATTCAACGCCCATTTTTCTTCTGCCCGAGGTTGAAGAGTTAGACTGCCCAACAATCGCAGAGATTAAAGAGAAGTTAGAGAGCAAACTACTTTTAGGAAGCGAGCAGGATTTGCGACGAGTTGTGCGCCAAAGCAAGGTTGCTGCAATGACAATGGAGCATATTTTAAAGTGCCACTATTTGTCAAGACAACTTTTTGAGAGTTTA
>DDHL01000097.1:0-3683 GCA_002352945.1 Campylobacteraceae bacterium UBA1877
CTTTTGCAATCTTTTCAATAGATTTTGTAGTAGCAAAAGGCTTACCGCACATTTGACACTCAAAAAGGGTATCTTTTGCCATAATTCGCTGATTGAACCACGGTTTTTGTAGTTTTATCTCTCCTCGCTCTAAATGCAAACAATCCTCTTCTGGGCATGTTACTTCGCAATATCCACAGGCTGTACAAATAGAGGCATTAAATCTTAAACTATTATCCTCTGGATGAGCAGTAAGAGCTCTAACATTACAGGCTCCAACACAACTTAAACAAAGGGTACACTTATCTTCATCAATGGTTACATCGCCATATCGTACATGTTCACCTGCCTTGATTGTTCCATAATCTTTATCTTGAACCATCCAAGCAAGTCTTGCTGAAAAGATTTCCCGTTTAGCTAAACCATCTTCATTGATACCATGGCTGCTATTTGGAATAAATCCAGCCTTTGAAATTGCACTATTTAACTCTTCTAAATCCATTGCCACATGGATTGCATCTTGATTATAAACGGCTTGATAGGCTTGATTGAGAATTTTTATAACATCTCCAGTTCCTTTGGAGATAAAATCACTATAAAAAATTACCGAGCTTCCGCTCTCTTGAAGAAGGGTAAGCAAATGAGCCTCATGTAAAAACTTTTCACCCTCGATTGCTAATGGAAGTACATTTTTAGGAAGCTTTACATGTAAATCGTCTTTAAACATTTTTCGAGGAATTATGAGAGGAATTCTATCTTTATATAGTTTTGCAATTTCATAAAAAGCAGTGCGGGGCATCTGGGCATAATCTACCGCGCCACTTGGACAAACACTAATACATCCACCGCATCCGTGACAATCGATGTGGGAAAATTTTAAATGTTTCGTATCATCAAGTTTTACAATTGCAACTGTCGGGCAAACTTCAGCACATTTGGCGCAAATCTCTTCACGGCGCTCATGGTATTGGCAAATGGAAGGATCATAAACGATAAAATTTTTATAATTGTGTTGTCCAGTTTTAGACTCAATCTCCTCAACAATGGCTTGCACATCATCGGTTTGAGGATTTAAAACTCCGCTTTGGCGCATTGCAAATTCGGGAGCATCTGGCCATACCATTTGGTCTGCATCCACTTGTACACCATCTGCAATGCTTACATGTAAAGCGCCTAAGTGTCCCTCAATAAATGAAATTTCGGCCGGATCTAAAACCACTACGGCAAATCCGCGTTTTTTCAACTCATCTTTGAGTGCTTCAAATTGATCTTCCCTACCAACTAAAAGAATATTTTTTCCAACTTCTTGGGAATAATCTGAATCTTGTGCAAAATCGAAACACAATGCTCGTGCTTCATACAATTTTTCTACATTTTGAGCCTTGGTCAAAACATCATCACTTGAGCCTTGTAAGTACAAATCAATCTCTGGAGCAACCATATGTGCACTCACATCTGGGTGGTTACTAACAAGACATGTTCCCTCAATTTTCGGGTTTGTGACAACATCTATATCATCGGGCAAGGGCAGTTGTATATTCATATGGTTATAAAAGACAAATTCGCTAGCTTGCATTTGTTGGATCCTTCTGGTCAATGACTGTTTACCGAATTGTAAAGAATAAGGGTTTAAGAAGCTCTTAAGAAGATATCTTTTGTCCCATTTGTTAATATGCCAAATTAGCCTATTTTAGCTTGGAAGCATTAGTTTATATAAAGCAAAGTTTGATATAATCTTTGGGGATGTATTAATTTGCAGGTTGTAAAGCACATGGTAAATAAACTTTTTCTTACTCTCCTTTTTTTGTCTCTCATTCTTGCAGGCTACGGCTACTGGACTCTCTCATCAAACGATGATTCCATTATCCTTGGCGCCTCCTTGCCCCTAAGCGGTATCAATAAAGAGCTTGGAAGCGAAGTAGCTATTGGAGCAAATGTTTGGTTTAATTATGTAAACAATAATGGTGGCATAAAAGGAAAGGCTATCCGATTTATCACGTATGATGATAAATATGAACCGCAAAATACAGCACACAACCTTGAAAAACTACTAACAGAAGATAAGGTCTTTGCCCTTTTTGGTTTTACTGGAACTCCTACAATCAAAAAGGTATTTCCAACAATAACCTCGGCAAAGATTCCAATGGTAGCATCTTATACAGGAGCAGCTTTTTTGCGTCAAAGCGATGCGTACACAATTATCAATTTTCGAACAAGCTACCAAGATGAGATTGAAACGCTCATAGAGCACCTGCATTTAAACAGAGGATTAAGACGGTTTGCAATCTTTTACCAAAACGACGTTTATGGTGAAGAAGGGTACATTGCAACAGCCAATGCTCTTAAAAAACACTCTCTCTTGCTTGTGGGAGAAGGCACTTACAAGCGCAACACTCTCTCAATCCGTCACGCCTTGCACGAGATACAATCTTCCAATCCAGAGGCGATTATTATCGTAGGCGCCTATAAACCAAGTGCCCATTTTATCGAGGTTGCAAGACAAAAAGGCTTAGATGATGTCATCTTTTGCCCAATCTCTTTTGTTAATGCTGACGCTTTAGTAGTTGAGCTTGATTATAAAACCAAAAATATACTCTTTTCCCAAACTGTACCCTCATACGATCCAGCATCTAGTGATGTGGCAAGAGAGTATACTACTTTACTTCATAGATATTTTCCAAACTACCCTCCAAGCTTTGCCTCTTTTGAAACTTTTTTGGCAGCTAAAACTTTTACAAAAGCGCTTGAAAAAGTCAATGGAAGACTTACAAAAAATAAGCTCTTAGATATACTCCATAGTAAAGAGAAGATTGACCTTGGGGGCGTTGAGGCTGAATTTAATCCAACCAATATGCATCCACACGCCTATTTATACATATACGAAAATGGATTCAAGCCAATCCATGAAAGAGCCTATTGATGTCTTTATATAAGCGAATTAATAAGATCTTAGAGCAGATTACATTCTCAAATAAAACTCGCTTACTCATTGCAATTATTGCAGGTGGAATGATGAGTATTGGGTTTTTAATGTTTATCTCTATATTTGCACTTAAATTTGACTATGAAACCCTCTTTCAAAGCCGTATGATGCCTTTGGTTGAACTTGAAGAGATAAAGGATTTATACGCAGTAAATATCCACGATACTCTCTATGATTTGCAAACAGACCAAATTAACCTTGCAAATGCTACCGAGGTTATTACTTTGGCAAATCAAATTATAGATGAGCAGTGGAAAAATTACCAAGAATTTTTAAACTACAAAGTAGGAGGAGTAGCCCACTTTGCCAACTGGTGGCTTGGACTCTTTTTATTGGCTCAAGAACCCCCTCCAAAAAGTCTCTATCAAGAGGGAATTACAAGCAAAGTGCGCGCTAAGATGGATGCAATTGATGAAAAGGTTAAGGCTATTTTAGATTTTGCTAAGCAGAAAGATTTTCAAAATATGTCCAGTTTAACCAATGGGGCATTTTTGGAGATTAATGCCTTAAATATCTATATTTCAAGCCTTATTAATACCCACCTTAAAGATGCTATTAGTGAAAAGATTAGAACTGAGCGCATTTTTCATACAAGTATATTTATGCTCATTTTACTTATTGGACTTGTCTTTTTTTTAAGTATCTTAGTCTCTTATGTACTCATAAACCACTTCAAAGAATTGCACAACTCTCTTGAATTAAAGGTGCATGAAAAGACAAA
>DDHL01000097.1:3884-7692 GCA_002352945.1 Campylobacteraceae bacterium UBA1877
AAAGGTGCATGAAAAGACAAAGGCTCTTCAAGAGCTAAACAGCTCTCTTGAAAAAAGAGTGGCCAAAAAGGTGGAGTTAAACCGCAAAAAAGATCAAATCATGTTCCAACAATCTCGCCTTGCAAGTCTTGGCGAGATGCTTCAAAACATTGCTCACCAATGGCGCCAGCCTTTAGGGGCAATAACTATGATAATCCAAAGCTTTGAAACAAAGCATATGTCTGGAAAACTCACAAAAGAGTTTATTGAAGAGAGGGTAAAAGATGCGCGAATTTTAGCCTCTGGCATGTCTGAAACTTTGGATGATTTTAGAACATTTTTTAACCCAAACAAAAGCAAACGCATCTTTGATCTGCGCCTATCCATCCAAAAAGCTATCGATTTATCCCGATATCTTTTAGAAAAAGAAGAGATTGAATTGCAGCTTTTCATGAAAGATGAAGTGCGCATTTTTGGTTTTAAAAATGAGCTAAGCCACGTCTTTTTAAATCTTATAAATAATGCCAAAGATGCTCTTAGCGATAAAAAACAGCCTAAAAAAATCTTCATCTACGTTAAAAGCGCCAAAGATTGGGTGCATGTTAGCGTTATTGATAATGCAGGAGGAATCAATGAAGAGATTTTGCCTCGTGTTTTTGAACCCTACTTTACAACTAAACACAAAAGCATAGGTACAGGTATTGGGCTTTACATGTCAAAACAGATTATAGAAGAGCATATGCAAGGCACAATTACATGTAAAAATATTTACCACAAAATGGGAACAATGCAATTTTACAAATGTGCAATGTTTACAGTAACCATCCCCCAAAATCCACAAAAGGAATCCCATGAATCGTCGTGACTTTGAATGTTTAGAGCGTTTTAATGTTCTATATTTGGAAGATGAGATCGATTTACTTAAACATACGACCGATGTTTTGGTAGATTTTGTACACAACGTTTATGCAACGCAAACCTGTGAAGAAGCTATGAAAATTATGCGTACAAAAAAGGTTGATGTAATAATTTCAGATATTTTACTAAAAAATGGGAATGGAATTGAATTTTTACAAGAGTTAAAATCTTTAGGCTACGATACTCCAGCAATTTTAACCACAGCCTATACAGACACCGAATACCTTCTTGATGCAATCAAACTCAAAGTGGAAAATTATATTGTAAAGCCAATTAGCATAAAAGAGCTTTTAAATTCACTCCATGATGTACTTTTGCCAAAAATCCAATCTCGCGAAATTCACCGCTCATATAATATTATTAAAACAATCTCAGCAGTAACTGATGGCAAACAGGTTGAACTTATTAAATTTATCATAAAAAATTTAGATGATGACAACCTCTTAAACTACTCATATAACGATATTATGGAACGGGTAGATGTAAGCAAGCCCACTGTTATTAAACTCTTTAAACAGCTTGCAGACCTTGGAATATTAACAAAAATCCAAAATGGCAAATACCGCTTTGATGAGAGCCAATTGCCAAATCCGGAGAATACCATATGAACACACTTCGCAACCTACCTAAAATCGACAAGCTCTTAGCTCATGAAAAATTGCAAGATTGCAACCCTTTACATGTAAAGCCTATTGCCCAAAAAGCAGTAGAAGAGCTACGTAAAAAGCTACAAAAATCCCAAATTGACTCAATCGATGAGGAGGCTTTAGTAGATCAAATCAAAGCCCAATATGAATCGCTTTTAGCCCCCTCTCTTGTGCCGCTTGTAAATGCTACGGGAGTAATTGTGCATACAAATTTGGGTCGCAGCTGTCTTAGTCCAGTCATTTTAGAGCGGGCAAAAGAGTGTTTGGGCAACTATACAAATTTAGAGTATGCCCTCCAAAAAGGCCACCGCGGAGAGCGCTACGCTCACGTAAGCCGCCACTTGCGAACTCTGCTTGGAGTTGAAGATGTGCTAGTTGTAAACAATAATGCAGCAGCCGTTTTTTTAGTCTTAAACACCTTTGCATTTAACAAAGAGAGCATCGTCTCACGAGGAGAACTTGTAGAAATTGGAGGAAGCTTTAGGATTCCAGATGTGATGGCAAGAAGTGGCTCAAAGCTCATTGAAGTTGGAACTACAAATAAAACTCGAATTAGCGATTATGAAAGAGCAATTACTCAAGAGACTGCAGTGCTTATGAAGGTGCATCGTTCAAATTTTAGCATTGAAGGCTTTAGCGAAGAAGCCTCTATGCAAGAGATTTCAAAGCTTGCAAAAGAGAAAAATATAATTGATTATTACGATCTTGGAAGCGGCTACATTGGCAAGCTACCTTACGGGCTTTCTCATTATGAACCCTCTTTACATGAGATTTTAAAACACAACCCTACTCTAGTGAGCTTTAGCGGCGATAAACTTTTAGGGGGAGTTCAAGCTGGAATTATTGTGGGCAAAAAGTCTCTCATTCAAAAATTAAAAAAGAACCAGCTTTTACGGATGCTGCGGGTTGATAAACTCACTTTAGCCCTGCTTGAAGAAAGTGTAAAAGCCTATTTAAACAATGAAATAGAGCTCATTCCAACTCTTTATTTATTAAATCGAGATACCACAACTTTGGAAAAGATTGCAAAACGTTTGCGACGAAAGATTGGGATTAAAAAGTGTGATATTCTTTATTCTAGCGCTTATGTTGGCGGAGGCACAATGCCAAATAGACCAATCCCCACAGTAGCTTTACATGTAAAAGGAGATGCTAAAATTTTAGAGCAAAAATTCCGTGCTCTTGGGGTTATTGGAAGGATTGAATCTGAGAAATTTTTACTCGATTTGCGAGCACTTTTACCCGAATCTGAAGCAAAACTCATTAAAGTATCTAAAGAGGTATTAGGATGATAAAACAATTAGTTGTTGGAACTGCTGGTCATGTTGACCATGGAAAAACTGCACTTATTAGAGCTTTAACTGGCGTTGAGGGGGATCAAACCGAAGAGGAAAAACGCCGAGGAATTACCATTGAGCTTAGTTTTTGCAACCTCAAAGAGAAAGATACAAATATCGCTTTTATCGATGTTCCAGGCCATGAAAAACTTGTAAAGACTATGATTTCTGGAGCTTTTGGGTTTGATGGCGCTTTGATTGCTATTGATGCAAAAGAGGGGATAAAACCGCAAACTATTGAGCATTTGCAGATTTTAAACCTTTTACATGTAAAGCATTGCGTAGTTGCTCTTACAAAATCGGATTTAGTCTCTTTAGACCAAATCCAAAACCAAACCTTAATTATCAATGAGCATCTTAAAAATTATCCCCATTTGCAAGTAAAAGGGATTTTGCCAGTAAGTATTTATGATGAAAAGAGTATTCAAAATCTAAAAACCACCCTTTTAAATCTTCCTGCTGTTTCGCGCCCTGATCGTGGTGTTTTCCGCTACTATGTAGATAGGTCATTTTCTCTAAAGGGTGTTGGAACTGTCGTAACTGGGACTGTTTTAGAAGGCTCTCTTGAGGTTGGGAAAAAAGTTTGGGTTTGTGAACTTGCAAAAGAGGCTGTTGTAAGAAACTTACAAGTTCACGGAAATGATGTAGAAGTAGCCAAGGTTGGAGAGAGAGCTGCTGTTAATTTAGGAAATCTCTCCCACCATGCAATTAAAAAGGGAACTCTTCTTACACAAAAGGGTTATGTTCGCGGTTTTGATGTGGCAGATGTATGGTTTGAGTGTCTTGATAACCGCACAATCTCACACAATATTAAACTCATTTTTCATGCAGGTGCAAAGCAGGTTGAAGCCACATTGCTTCACTATGAAGGAGAGGAGCCTCGCGCTCAAGGTTTTGCAAAAATACGCTTTAGCGAGCCTCTCTTTT
>DDHL01000097.1:7891-21206 GCA_002352945.1 Campylobacteraceae bacterium UBA1877
GGCGAGCCTCTCTTTTTAACATTTGATGAACCCTTTATCCTCTCTTTGTCAGGTCGTACAATTGCAGGAGGAAGGGTTTTAAATCCAATCAATGATCCGATTAAAAAAAGACTCAAACTCCCCCTTTTAAAAGCACTTTATGCAAAAGATTTTACAAATGCCTTTGCTCTACTTAGCCAAATTCATAAAAAGGGATTTGGGCTCATTTCAGCCTATCAGCGCTTTGGCCTTTCTCATGAAGATGCACTTAATATTGTAAAATCGATTCCAAAAGATCTTTTTGTAGATGAAAAAGGCTTGGTTGTCTACCCTCTTAGCGCTCTTGATACGCTTGAGTCTATTATAAAAGAGATTTACACTAAAAATTCTTATGCACTCCTTTCTGCAACCTCTGTTTCAATTAAGCTCATTTGGGCAAGCCCTGGTTTAGCTCAAGAGGTTTTTAACCGCCTTGAATCCCAAGGATTTGTAGAAAAGAAAGATGGTGTTTATGTCAAAAGTGGAATTAAAATTGAAGATGTGGGAAGCCATGTTGAAAATCGAATTTATGCAATTTTAAAAGAGTCTCACGAAGCTCCCGATGCACCTTATAATATCTATGACCAACTCGATATTGATCGAAAAACAGGAGATAGCGCCCTAAAACGGCTAACGGCATCAAAAAAAGTAGTCAGGCTTGCGCACAACCTTTTTGTCACAACAGAGGCGCTTACTTCAATGATGACTCGATTAAGAGAGATTATAAAAAATGAGGGCTATGTAGATGTAAAAAATGCAAAAAGCCACTTTGGACTTACGCGTAAATATTTAATTGCCTACTTAGACTATTTGGATCAATTTGATGATATTATCAAAGATGGTATGGCAAGAAAACTCAAATAATCTTTACATGTAAATAAGCTATCTAACAAATCTTTACATGTAAAGCTAGTCTTTGAATATTTAAGATTTGCCCTTTACTTGTAAATCATTGCCCTCTTTGGGGGTAATGATTTTAAAAATATTCAGCCCATCATCATATAGGTACTCTAAGCTCATATTGTGCAAAAGCGCTATTGAATGGACAATGTAAAGCCCCAAACCCATTCCATGGTTTCTTGATTTTGTATCGTTATGGAAGGGTTTAAAATACTCTTTTAAAGGATGGGAGAGCTTTGGACCTTTTGAGATAACCGCAATGAATCCATCCTCATCTTTTATTGCAACCTTATTGTTTATTGAATATTTTAAACCATTATCAAGAAGGTTTTTAACTGCAAGGGAAAAAAGCTCCAAATCCACATTTAATTTTCTATTTTTTAACCCTAAAACCTTAATCTTCTCATCTGAAGATTCTAGCATCATCATCTCTACTGCACAATTTACTATTGCGCCGGTGCTAAAGCGGCTCTTGTTTATTTTATAGTTTTTTGTTAAAACCCTCTCAATCCTTGCAAAATCATCTATTTGATTGTTTAACTTATCAAAAATGTGTAAAATCCTGCCCTTTTGAACCTCATCTTCAATGAGATTTGAGACAATTTTTCCCTTTGCAATTGGCGTTTTAAGCTCATGCATAATCGTTCTTAAAAAAAGCTGGCGCGATTCTAGCAGTAAAGCTATCTTTTTTACCGCATTATCAAACTCATTGGCAACTTCTGCAATCTCATCTTTTTTATCGCTTTTGCACTCAATATTTAAATTTCCAGTGGAGAATTTTTGAATTTGATTTTTTAAATTTTGTAGAGGTTTTAATGTTTTATATATCCAAAAAAATATCCCGCTTATAACAATGAATAAAATTCCAATTACCCAAAAGCTTCCATAGTTTTTTGGATACTCATTTAAATCTTTAAATAAAAAAACCCCAAAGGGCGTTCTTATATTAAAAAAGAAAGCATCATCCACATTCATTGCATCATATCTTGGGCCAACAAGGGCAATAACTTCATTTTGCGGCAAACTTTGAGGATTTTGAACGAACTCAAAATTTAAAGAGGCTAGGTACTGAAGCATCTCATCGTAATTTAAACGGTTTGAGCTTATGTATTTTTCTATATTGTGATATTTGCTGTTGACGTTTTTGTGCAACTGGGCATTGATAAAAAAGTATTGACCCGCAGCTAGAAAGATGAAAACTCCGACAATAACCAGATAGGCTACTAAAAGTTTTGAAATGATTGAATTTAAATTCATTGAATAAGCTTGTAGCCTAAGCCTCTAACAGAATGAATGAAGCGAGGATTTTTTGAATCTTCTCCTAACTTATTTCGCAGCCTGCCTATGATTACATCTAAACTTTTTGAATAGCTATCACTTAAACTAACACACTCATCTACAATCTGATCTCTTGAGCAAATTCCATTTACATTTTTTAAAAGACACAACAGCACCTCATTTTCTGCATGGGTAAGATCCAAAACTTTATTGCGAAAAGTTATTTGCATCTTATTTTCATCATATTCAAACACTTTAGGCTCATCAATTTTTGCCCTTTTTTTGGTCCGTCTTAACAAGCTTTGGATGACCGCGTACATCTCTTGGGGGTCATAGGGTTTTGGAAGGTAGTAATCTGCTCCAATTTGAAGTCCTAGCACTTTATCGGTTAAATCTCCTCTGGCACTAGAGATTATGATTGGAATATCATATTTTGATGATATCTCTTTACATACATCAAGTCCATCGATATGAGGGAGTGTTAAATCAAGTATAAGCAAATCAAACTTCTCTATACCGGCACTAAGACCAAGATATGGATCGTCATAATTTGTAATCTTAATATTATACCTTTTTAAATACTCCCAAAAAAGAGAGAGAAGTCTGGAACATCTTCAATCATCAATATGTTTATCATCTTCTCAATCTATCATAAAAAAGCTAAAAATCAAGCAAAAAACGAGATTCGATTGTAATTGTCTGAATTGCTTAAAATCTCTCCTAAGTTATACTTCAAAATTGCAGCTTTTTGCTCATCTGAAAATTCGCTATCTTCTGAAGATAGGTCATCTAAAAGGCTCATTACTTGATCTTGGCTCTCTTGATTTAGATTCACAATTCTGCTTGTATAATCCATGATATCGTTAAATGAAACCCCATTTACTACGCTACTAGTTTCATCATCTTCGCTATCAGTGTTTAAAAGCGAGTCTAAAAGTTCACTAATATATGACTCCTCTTCCTCACTTGTCTCATTTCCCCCTTGTGGTGGCTGTGGTGGTGGAGGCATACTACCAGCAGCTTGTACGCCGACTGCATTTGCTAAATCCCCAACCTCTCTTGCATCAAAACCCGCTTCCTCCATCAAAGAGGCTAATTCGCTAGATTCGCCAATGCCCTCTTCTTTAAAAGCACTTACAATCTCTTGCGCATCTTCGGCACTCAAATTGGAACTATCATAATTTTCCAAAACAGCTGCAATATACTCTTGTTGGTAAGAGCTAAGGGAGCTGCTACTTTGAGTGCTTGAGCTTGTTGTTGCAAGCGCAGAGGTTGTAACATAGGAGTTTGAAACACTTCCAACCATCTTTTCCTCCTTATATTTGTATCATTCCAAACTCTACCATTTTAAATCAAATCCAAATATAATCTAAAGTAAATGAAAGTAACTAAAACTTAATCTAAGCTTTTGCCCATGTATCAAAAGGTTGCTTTTCTAAAACCATATTTTTATTCTCATCTTGATAAATATTGATCCAGGCTCGCCAATTTTTATCATCTAAATTTGGATAATCTAACCTGTAATGCGAACATCTGCTCTCTTTTCGCATTAAAGAGGCTTTTAATTTCATCTTTGCATTTATTATCATGTTTTCAGTTTCATGAGCAAGCCTTAATTCGTGCAAACTATCTGCTTTTAGCATTGGAACATGGTGCGCTAAAAGCTCTTCAACATAAGATAGTGCTCCTTGGAGAGTACTCTCTTTTTTTATGTATAAAACAAAATTTGGAATCATTACACTTTGTAAAGTCTGCGTTACCCATGCTGGAGAATAGCCTTGTTTTCTTTTTAGCGGTGCTAAAATCTCTTTTTCAACTTCTTGCATCTTTTCATATGAGATTTTAACCAAATCCACACTCTTTGAATAGATTGCCGCACTCTCTCCTGCAATTGCTCCTTGAACGGCCGAACCTGCTAATGATGAACCAATTTGGGTATAAATTCCTCCAGACATGTGTGAGCCCAATGCATCGCCTGCAGCGTATAAGCCTTTTATTGTTGATTCACACTTTTCATTGATTGGAACAATGCCTTCTGATTTGTGGATTGACAAACCCGCACTTGATCCACCAACTGGACTTGCACTCATTCCTGGGGGCATATGCTCTTTTGCACCTTCCTCTCTTGGAGGGCGATTGGTTTGTCTAAACGAATGACATCTGTTGGGCAACTCTTGATGCACTCTTCACATCCAATGCATCCACGGATACTCTCAATAGCCATAATCTAATCCATACTACGGGGTGGTTTGGGGCCATCTTTTGGCATACATACAAAATATTTTTCATCTGGCGTGTAGATACATTTTCCTGTAATTGTATCTCCATGGGGAGTACTCATACTGCACTCACTGCCCTCATACTTTTGCGCACAAGCTTCAATGGCCTCTTTTGGGGGCTCTTTTTTCCCAAATCCGCCATTTTGATCCTTTGCGATTGCCAAATTAGCAATAGAGAAAAATAGGCATGTAAGCGCAATAGTTGCTAGTGGTAAAGTTTTGAAACTTCTCATTTTTTTTCCTTTGGTTTTGATACGAAAAGTATAAACAGCAGATGCAAATAGGAAGTTAGTTGAAGTTAAATAGAGTTAAATAAGCAGATATTTTTAGTTGCTTTGCCTTACATGTAAAGAGTGCTATTTTACACGCAAGGCTTCGTATATATTTTTGGCTATATTTTTTGTGTAGAAGCTAATGTCATTTTCTAGCATGTCTTCTGTGTACATAAAAGCCACACCAGCAATTGTCCCTAACATAATTCCAAGAACGGTATAAAAGTCTTGGTTGCGCAACTCTCTTTTTAAAACTCCCTCTTCATACATGATGCGCAGCTGCTGGATAAAGCTTGATTCAAAAAGGAGTTTTTTCATATTGGATGAAAATATCTCTTTATTTGCTAAGTAGATCCTCAAAAAATAATCAATGTGTTCAGGGCGCTCTTTTACCATTTGAAAATAAATCGTCACAATGTGAAAAATTTTCTCTTCAGAGGAGGCTTCCATCTCATTTATCTTTTTTACTTCTTCACCTAAAGCGTTAGATGAGTACCGAATAACCGCTTTAGCTAACTCCTCCTTTGAGGCAAAATAGTTGTAAATATTTCCTGGACTCATTCCCAAAAATTTGGCGATATCTGGCATCGTTGTTGCAAAAAAACCTTTTTTAGAAAAGAGCCGCAATGCCCCTTCAAGAATGTTTTCAGTTTTATCACGTTTGCTAGACATAAAACTCTCCTTAAGATATCGTAACATATTATACCTTATAAAAAATCATCAGCTAAAGTTTAAAAAACCATTTCTTTATTAGTTAAATATTACCCTCCCTTACTTGTATTAATATTGTTTAAAAGATATTATTACCAATCTACACAAAAAAGGTTTTATTATGCTTTTTGACAACCTTAAAGCCAAGGCTCTTGAGATTATAAAAGAGGATGGATTGAGTTTTTTAGATGGGGGTATTGGCAAAACATTAACTTGTGTGAGTCTTAAAACTAAAAATGGAGCAGTCTCTGGAGTGGCTCTTAGTCCTAAAAATGAAGGTGAGCCTTTAGTTTTTAAAAAAGACAGCATAGAAAATTTACTTTTAGATGCACAATCTTTTAGCCCAAACAAACGCTCTATTGGACTTGCAATTATCAATGCTTCCGGCCAGTACCAACTCCAAAAAGATCCAATTCAATACTATCCAAATTTAAGAGTTGCTTTAAGCAAACATATCCAAAAGCTTACATGTAAAGAGAGCAAAATCGTTTTTATCGGACACCTTGTGCCAGTCGTTAATGCTCTTAAACAAATTAGAGACAATGTAATCGTTTTTTGTCGCCAAAAAAGCGATATACAAAACGGGGTTTACAATGATATTTACGAATATGAAGCGCTAGAAGATGCCGATGTTGTAGTAATTACTGGAGAAGCACTTATTGGAAGTACAATTGATGCGATTTTAGCCATGTGTTCGCCAAAAGCACACATCATTTTAGCTGGATTTTCTGCTGGAATTTACCCTCTTTGGCTTAAAGACACGGCAATTTGCGAAGTTGCTAGCATCAATTTAGCCAATGTTCCTTTAGCTAAACTTTTAAACTATAGCGTTGAGGATATCTTTGTTCACCAAGGCTACATACTAAAAAGCAGTTTGCAAAATTAGTTTTAGTAAAAAAATATATAATATTGCATCCATAGTTAAAAGTTACAAGGAAGCAAATGTCCTCGATTTATTTATGTGCAATTTCAAATATAAAAAGCGGTGCTTGCGACCAAGATTGCAGCTTTTGTACCCAAAGCATTAAGCACAAAGCCAATATCGCCCACTTTGAAAAAAAATCACTCCAAGCCATCTTAGAACAGGCACGCCAAGCTAGCGCCTTGGGAGCAAGCGGATTTTGTTTAGTAAGCTCTGGAAAATCTTTAACTCCTAAACTTCTCCAGCAAGTGTGCGAAGCTGCTTTAGCCATAAAAAAGCAGGATTTAAAATTAAAACTCATCGCTTGCAACGGTCTTGCAACATATGAGCAGTTATGTGAGCTTAAAAAGGCTGGAATAGAAGCATACAATCACAATCTTGAAACCTCAGAATCGTATTATCCAAATATTTGCTCAACCCATTCATGGCAAGAGCGCTACAATACATGCTTACATGTAAAAAAAGCCGGGCTTGATTTGGTTTGCGGAGGAATTTTTGGAATCGGCGAATCTTTAGATGATAGAAAATCTCTTTTTAGCGCCATAGCCTCCCTTGAGCCTGCAAATGTTCCTATAAATTTTTTCCACCACCATCCATCTCTACCTTTGAAACCATCTTCTATTGATGCAAATGAAGCACTTGAAATTATCAAGCAAGCAAGACAAAAAGTTAGCAAGGCCAAAAAAATAATGGTTGCAGGAGGAAGGGCTCAATATTTTGGCGTGGGAGATTATCAGTTTTTTGAAAATGGAGCAAATGCCATAGTTATTGGAGATTATTTAACCACCAAAGGACATAGTGCCAAAAATGAAATAAGTGAGCTTAAAAAGCAAGGATATAGCATTACCAACTGTAAGGCTTAAAGAATAATTTTTTAATTGTAGTATGAATTAAGGCAAAAAAGAGTAAAATCGTCCTATTAAAACATTTAAAAGGAGAGAGTTATGGCATTTACACTACCAGAACTACCTTATGCGCCAAATGCCCTTGAGCCGCATATTACAGCCAATACGATCGGTTTCCACCATGGAAAACACCACCAAACCTATGTTACAAACCTCAATAATCTCATCAAAGACACACCTCTTGAGAATAAATCTTTAGAAGATATTATCAAAGAGACTGCTTCAGATGCTAGCAAAGCTGGAGTATTCAACAATGCCGCACAAGTATGGAATCACACCTTCTATTGGCACTCAATGAGTCCAAATGGCGGTGGAGAGCCAACTGGTGATATTAAGGCAAAAATTGATGAAGACTTTGGAAGCTACGAAGAGTTCAAAAAAGCATTCAAAGAAGCTGGAGCAACCCAATTTGGAAGTGGCTGGGCATGGCTTATTTTAGAGGGTGGTAAATTAAAAATCACAAAAACACCCAATGCAGACACACCATTAGCTCATGGTCAAAAAGCTATCCTAACAGCTGATGTTTGGGAGCATGCCTACTATCTAGACTACCAAAACCGCCGTCCAGATTATTTAGAAACTTTTTTGAGTTATCTAGTAAACTGGGATTTTGCAAACAAAAATCTAAAAGCCTGAGATCACGTGGCATAAGCAAAAGGCTTATGCCACTTTTACAATTACGCCTTCTTTAAAAACTCAGTTTTTAAAACGATGGTGCTTTTTCCAATACGGCACTCAACTTGAGAGCTATTGTTTGTCAAACGGATATTTTTAATCACTTCACCGCGCTTAAGCGTCTTTGACATTCCTTTAACTTTCAAATCTTTAACAGTCATAACTGCATCGCCATTTTCTAAAATGTTTCCATTTGTATCACGTGTTTCCATAATCATCCTTTCAAAAAAAGGAGGTATTATACCCTACTTTTCAAAAAGAATTTTTCCAAACCTAGCCGACCACCATCCAAAAACCACTAACCACAGCAGTGCTGATGTGATCACCAAATGCAAATAACCCATTCCACCAATAATATCTGCAAAAACTCTAAAAAGCGTCATTACTTGGATGAGAATAAAAAGAGCAGTTGTGTATTTATCGGCCACTGGCTCTCTTCCCGAATGGCCTAGCAAAACCCTTGTTCCAAAGCCAATTAAAACTGTTGTAAAATATCCTAAAGCCAACGCATGAAGCGCTCCATTTCCAAAATACCATCCCAAAGACAGCGCTTTTGAAATTCCCTCTAATACAAAAAGTAAAAATCCAACAGGAGCCCACCAAATGGAAAGAAATAGTACCCATAAAATAGGTGGCGACTTTCTAAAAGGAAGCCTCCAGCGTATCAATTCATAGCTTAAAACTACAAACAGCCATGCATCGGCAAATAGGGTATTTATCCCAAAAGTTTCCAATCCTATTTTTAACATCAAGCCAGCTAAAATAAAGTGTAAAAAATACCTGCTTTTTTGTATCACATAGCCTTGAACTTTGTTTGCAGCAAAAAATGGAATCATCTTTTGAGAAACAGTTATAACAATTAAAAATAGATAGAGATAAAAGCTTACATGTAAAGCTAAGGTTTGCACATTTAAAAACAAGGTTGCAATAAAAAGCCCTTGCGCCAAAAAGCCAAAGATAAATCCACTCAAAATCCAAGTAGTATCGCTTTTATTTACTACTTCGCTTTGGCGCCACATTTGTAGTAAAATCCAAAAAAGCTTTGCATATCCTGCAAAAACCAAAACCATCGAAATAGCTAAAAATTGGGCAAAAAACCCTGAAATTACTAAAAGCAATCCCCCAAGATTGAACGTAAAAGCTGAAAAGAGATAGACACTTTGAGGCACGCTTGGTCTTGCTAAATACCTTGGAAAAACTGTGAGCAAAAACCCTGCAAAAAATTGGCTAAAAACAGTAAAAGCCATAGCATAGCCATGGTAGTAGCTTGTGCTTATTTGCAAAGAAAGAGCACCTAGATAGTTTAAACCCAAAAGAGCCACAAAAACCACTCCTTGAACAATCCCACCAAAAAAGAAGAGTCGGTGGGGCATTGCTACAAGATTTTGCAATGGGGTTGTTTTTGGAGTTGGTGGCGGCGTTAAGCTATTGACAAAAACCACAGCAGCTTGCCCCCTCTTTTGTCGCTGCAGTTACCTTTTTGAGTACTGCTGCATAATCTGGCTCTTGAGTAACTTCTGGAACAATCTGTTTATACACAAGGCGTCCATCTTTATTTACAATAAAAACTGCTCGCGCGCATAAGCCTTCAAATGAGCCTTTTGGAATTAAAACTCCGTAAGCTTTTGCAAAGGATTTGTTTCTAAAATCACTTAAAGTGTGGATGTTAATGTTTGATGTTGTGCAAAAAAGAGCTGCCGAAAAAGGAAGATCCATAGAGACGATTATCCCCTTTACTCCCTCTATTTTTGCAAGGGCTTCATTGAATTTTCGAGCCTCTTTAGCGCACACTGGAGTATCTAAAGATGGAACTGAGATAATGACTTGAATCTCATTACTTTCGCCACCAACTTGCACATCCTCTAAGTGAGGATTTGGAAGATGTAAAACTGGGACAACATCGCCTAAGTCTAAGTTTTGACCCTCAAGTTTTATCTTTTGTCCTTGAAAAGTTGTATAATTGGCCTTATCAAAAAATTTCATTTTTGCTCCTTTATTTTAGGAGTAATTTTATCTGATTAATTCGTGAGAGTTCATTGATTTGCGTCAAGGCTTTCAAAAAGGATTATAATGGAATTGCAATGGTGGACATTTTTAGTTGCAATCACGATTTTGACAATTGCCCCCGGGGCTGATACTATGATAGTTTTGCGCAATACTTTGCGTGGTGGAATTAAAGATGGACTAACCTCAAGTTTTGGAATTTCGCTGGGACTTTTTGTTCATGCGCTTCTTTCTGCTGTGGGAATTTCAGCTATTTTGCTCTATTCGGCTACTGCTTTTACTGTATTGAAAATTGTAGGTGCACTCTATTTACTCTATTTGGCATACAATAGTTTCAAAAGCGCCCAAAGCCTAAAATGGGGCGATAGCAGCTCTTTACATGTAAAGCAAAAAGAGTTTTTGTTTTTTCGCTCACTCCAAGAGGGATTTTTATCAAATGTTTTAAATCCAAAAGCGATTGTTTTTTACATGGCCTTTTTGCCGCAATTTATCAACCCAAACGAAGGTGCGCTCTGGCAATCTTTGTTCCTTGCTGGCATCCATTTTATCATCTCAAACATTTGGCAAGGCGTGGTTGTATTGATGATAATCTCAACAAATAGATTTATTATGCAGCCCAAAATCCGCCAAAAACTTTTTATGATGAGCGGACTTGTAATGGGATTTTTAGGCATAAGACTTCTTTTTGAAAGACGCTAGATATAAAATCAAACTGGCACTAGTTGGTGCATTTGGGTAGTTACACTAACCATCCATTGCTTTTTGTTTCAACTAAAAAACCTCTCTTAGATAGATATCACAAACTAGTTTACATGTAAAAATTCAAAAGAGTATTTTTTGAGAGTATAGTTATATCTTCTATGCCCAAGAGTGCTTTTTGATTTTTGTTTATTTATTTGGATAAGTGTAAGTTTAATTCACTCAATGAAGTTATGTTAAAACATACAATACGTTTTAAAGTTTATTTTTTTGTTTTTTTGCTATACTTATAGAAATATTAACACATATATTATGTTTTAAATAGGATAAAGCTATGAGAATTTTAAAAATTGAAGCCGATGGTCTTAAACTGTTCCGCGACAAACTTGAAATTGATTTTACTACTTTGCAACGTGTCAGAAACGACAAAAATGAAATGCTCTATAAAATATCCCAAAAAATTTACCAAAATAATGCTATTGCATTTGTGGGAATTAATGCATCTGGAAAAACAACGACACTTAAGGTAATCTCATTTGTAATTCAAATGCTTAATAATAGACCAATAAATATTATTAACAAATCAGGAAGTTATATAGAAAATAGTAATATTTTAAATGATTTAGCAGCAAGTGAAAGAGTCGTATTTAACGTTTATTTTAGCACGTCACCAGACTCTATATATAAACTAACCACAACAATAGTAAAAAGTAAAGCAAGTGATAAAGATGAGAATCAATTTATTATTGATGATGAGCAATTATGGGAAAAAAGCATTAAAAGCATTAAAACCAAAAAGAGCATTTTTGACTTTTCAAACTTAAAACCTATTCAATGCAGAGAAAAAGATGAAGAGTATTTGCCTGATGATGTTAGTATCATAATATCTTTAAATAAAAAGAATAACTCTAAAATTATTTTTAGAGATTCAATTAATTGGACAAATATAAATTTAATTAGAAGGTTTGGAAAATTACCACAAGAATTAATAGTACTTTTGGACCCAAGTATTGAATATTTAAATTTTAACATTGACGACAATGAGAAAGATATAGAAATTAAATTGAAATTTAAAAATAAAGAAGAGATTTTAATGAATTCGCTAACTGATTTAAACAAATATCTATCATCTGGAACAATTAAGGGAGTCAATGTTTTTATCGATGCTATTTTAATACTAAAAAAAGGTGGATATCTGATTGTCGATGAGCTTGAAAATCACTTTAACAAAGAGATTGTAGCTTCACTCATTAGACTTTTTATGGATCGTAAAGTGAATAAAAAAGGTTCTGTAATTATATTTTCTACACATTATCCAGAGTTATTGGATGAGTTTGAAAGGAATGACAATATTTACATTACAAAAAACAGCAATGGAATTAGTGTTGAAAATCTTTCAAAGGTACTAAAACGTACTGATATAAAAAAGAGTGAAGTGTACCAAAGTGGATATTTAGAAGGTACAGTACCATCATATGAATCTTTTATGAAATCTAAAAAAGCACTAATTCAACTTATGGATTAGCCATGGATCTAGATGATTATATAGCATGTATCTGCGAGGGCGCTGCAGAGCAAGCCATAATGGAGCTGCTATTAGATAATGGCAGGCTCATATTTACAAGAGAACAATTGCTAGAAGAAAAGCTGATTCGAACCAGAGGCGCTAGAAGCTTTGAAAGAGAATTTTTAAGAAAAGGTTTTGAAAAAAAGATAACAGTATTAAGGATATTAGATTCAAGAAAAGCAAACTTCAAATTAAGCAAAGCTTATGAACATAAAATTAGAGTTATTAATATTATAACTGCTCCTGAAATTGAGATGTTGATTATTTTAAATGAAAATAAGTATCAAGAGTTCAAAAATTCTAATATAAAACCAAGTAAATTTTGTAAAACTAAACTAAAAATTAGCAATGTTAAAAACTATCATTTTGTAAAAAGCTATTTTTCTAATGTAGATCAATTAGTTGAATGTATTAGGGAATATAAAAGAGTTTCTCAAAATAGAAAAGGTGAGCATGGGTTGTTTGATTTATTAAAAAATTGACAATTATGGTTTTTGTACTTTTGATCTAACTTAAATTTATCAGAGACTGTTCAGAGTTTTGTGTCAATGACTGATAGTTGAATAAAATTGTATCATAGTTTAGATAAAGTATCAATGTACTGATGACATGCTACCTTTTTTCCAATACAAACCCACAAAGCCCTTTTAATAGGACTTTGTAGGTATACCATTTCAAACAATAATTATCAGATGTATAAAGATAAGTTTTTATTATCTATTGTCTCCCTTGACCCATACCTTGACCTTGTCCCCCACCTTTACGCATTCCTTGTTGTTTGTTGTTTTTCATTTCAGACATTCTTTGGTTTTGAAATCTTAAGTGTTCCATCTCTGTTATCTTTCCATCACCATCTGCATCTACATCTGAAAACTGCGGAGCATTTGCCGCATTTTTCATCATTCTGTTTTCACTTGCTCTTTGTTCCATATTTCTAGCTTGTGTTTGGTAAAACTCAGTTTCACTTATATATCCATTACCATCTGTATCAAATGATGAAAATGGAGTAGGTGCTCCAAACAGTGCCGTAGCACAAATTGTTGAAATTATGGTAATTTTTTTTAAACTTAACATTCTAAACTCCT
>DDHL01000082.1:0-225 GCA_002352945.1 Campylobacteraceae bacterium UBA1877
GCTTCCAATTTGTCAAAATCTGGCTCAAACTGCACATGAATTCCTTTAGCAGCATCCTTTTTCCACCCTTTTACAACATCAATAAGAGGATGGGTTTGAGAAGATTGAACAAGCGGTTTTGCAATTTCATTAAAATCCATAAATTGGGTTACATAGTTGTGCACACCTGCTTTTCGACCAGCTCCGACTGCTGATTTTCCCATACCTCCAAATGGCTGACGCAAG
>DDHL01000082.1:395-3598 GCA_002352945.1 Campylobacteraceae bacterium UBA1877
CCATGCCCCCAAATGGCTGACGCAAAACAATAGCTCCTGTGGTCCCGCGGTTTATGTAAAGATTGCCTGCTTTAATATTCTCTTTCCAATATTCAATTTCACGAATATCAAGCGATTCAATTCCAGAAGTAAGCCCATAGCCAGTCATATTGACAATTTCAATTGCCTCTTTCAAATCTTTAGCACACATAACGCTTAAAACTGGACCAAAAAGTTCATTCATATGGGTAAAGTTTCCGGGCTTTACTCCCCATTTGATGGCAGGTTTTAAAATGTATGGATTATCATCTACAAATTCGGGCGCTAAAACCCACTCCTCTCCTGGCTCGAGCTCTTCAAGTGCTTTTTTCAATGCCCCGCTTGGCTTATTTGCAAGTGTGCCGATACGATTTTTAAAATCCCACACCGAGCCAACTTCGATACTTTTTGCAGCATCTACAAGAGCCTTTTTAAAGTGCGGATCGTTATAAACTTCCTCTTCTAAAATCAATAAAGATGTAGCTGAGCATTTTTGACCACTATTGCTAAAGGCTGAATGGATTACATTTCTAATGGCTTGGTCGCGATCGGACATGGCAGTTACAATTGTTGCATCCTTACCACCAGTTTCAGCGCTTAAGTGTAAATCTGGCCTGCTTTTTAGCATCTTATAAGCCGTCTCTTCTCCTCCGGTTAAGATTACAAAATCTACTTTTGGATTTGTAATCAAATGTTCACCCGCCAAACTTCCAGGGCAGGGTAAAAATTGCAATACATTTTTACTAATTCCAGCATCCCAAAAGCATTTACACAATTCATATGCGCTCAAAACAGATGCGCTTGCTGGTTTGATAATAACGCAATTTCCAGATGCTAGTGCGCTAGCAATTCCTCCAGTTGGAATTGCAATTGGAAAATTCCATGGAGGAACAACTAAACCAACACCCTTTCCTTTACATGTAAGATTCTCTTTTTCAAAGGTTCGAACTGCATAGGAGTAGTATTCAAGAAAATCGATTGCCTCACTTACTTCCACATCAGTTTCTGTATAAACTTTTCCAACTTCAGCGGCGGCAACTCCGTTAAGATCACCTCTTCTTTGTCTATACAAGTTTGCAACCTTGCATAGCATTTCATGGCGCTTTGCATGAGTAAGCGATCTCCATCCATCTGGGTCTTGATGGGCAACTTCTACGGCTTGCTTTAAATCATCTATATTTGCTTGAGTGTAGCGTCCGCAAATTACACCCTCTTTAAATTGGGATTTATCAATCACATCAACTTCAGCACGCTCATTTCCAAAGAGATCTTCCCCGCCAACTACAACTGGAATTGTGTCAACTTTTTGGCCAGCTTTTTTCATCCATTTTTGGCGAATAGTCTTTGCCCACTCTTTATTTGGAGCCAAAACAAAATCGGTATCTGGCTCATTTTTAAAGTTCATCGCATAAAATGTTCCGCCCTCATACTCGCTCCAATCTTCGCTCAAGCGGTTTTGGGTGCGTTTTTGACCTGTAAAAATATTGGCTTCATTGTCGATTGAGTCAAGAAATTTTTGCTTTTGCTCCTCCCAGGCTTTACTTCCAACCTTGAGTCCAAAGCTATAACGAATAAAATTCTCTTCTCCTGTATTTTCATCCAATCGTCGAACCAAGTAAGCAATAGCATTTGTAAACTGCTCCATCTTTGCAGTTGGGCCATATAAAATTACATCGCCGCTTATCTCTTTAATAGCAAGCCTTGCAGATTCACTCATACCCTCTAACATTTCAAAGTTAAAGTACTCTTCAACCCCATTCTCTTTTGCCATTTCATAAGCGTATGCCAATTCAAATAGATTGTGAGATGCTGCTCCTATATGAACATATTTTGTATTCTCAGGTTGCAATGCATAGCGCATCATCCGCTTATAGTTGCTATCAGTATCAATCTTTTTAGTATAGGTAACAAGAGGCCAATTGCGCAATGAAGACTCTGTCTCTTCCATCTCCATATTTGCACCTTTGACGATGCGCACTTTAATAGGATGTCCTCCTTTTTTAACCCGCTCTTTAGCCCAATTTGTCAATTTTTGCTGCCACAAATGCGAATCTGGCAAATATGCCTGCAGTACAATTCCTCCATAAAAATTTAAAAACTCTGCGTCATCTAAAGCCTTCATAAAGGCTTCACATGTAATTGCCAAATCCCTATACTCTTCCATATCAAGATTGATAAATTTATTCTCTTTTTCCCCTTTAGTATTTGTTATAGAGTATTTCATTGCCTGACGGTAGATAGTCTGGAGTCTACTTGCAAGCTTAGCAACTGTATCTTCATGAGAAAGAGGATTAATTTGGGAAAAGATAGTTGAAATTTTAATTGAGATATAATCAATATTTGGATTTTCAAGGGCTTTTAAATACTTTTTAACCCTATCATCTGCCTCCTCTTCACCAAGAACTATCTCTCCAATGAGATTTACATTTACCCTTGTTTTCTCTTCACGTCTTTTTTGAAGATGGGCGTTAAAAGGAGCATCCTCGCCTTGCAAAACTACAGTTTTTGTATCGTTTCGAATCTTTTTGATAAAAAGTGGTATAGATATATTTGGCAAGTAGATACCAATATTGCTAAATAAAAACATTAAAAAACGCTCACTTGTAGTAAAAAAGCTCGCCATTCCATACTTATCAAAAAGAAACTGGATTTGATCAGCAACCCGCTTTGGATTGGAACTACGAAAAGATTGATCCATAAGCTCAATAAGCAGCACCTTATCCATGGGATTACTTAGCATCTTATTCATTTGAACATGAAACTTATTGTCGTGTTCACTTACCAATTCTGCAGCACGGTTTTGCCACTTTTGCGCTAGAGCAATTGCACGTTCGGCCAAAGGGGTTTGGGATTGCATAGTATCTCCTTTTGTATTACTTTTAGTACTACTTTTGTAATACCTTTTTTAATTTATAAAAATTGAGCCAAAAAAACCCGCTTACATACGTAAAGCGGGGAAAAATTAACCTTTTTTGCCTAAATAAGCTTCTTGAATAGCTTTAGAATTTAACAACTCTTGACTTGTTCCCTCATGGGTAATTTTGCCCAGCTCCAAAACATATCCGCGATTGGCAAGTTTAAGTGCAGCTCGAGCATTCTGCTCTACAATAAGAACAGTAACGCCGCTTTGAGCAATCTCTTTAATGGCTTGAAAAATAACCTTTACCAAAACTGGAGCAAGACCA
>DDHL01000010.1:0-1411 GCA_002352945.1 Campylobacteraceae bacterium UBA1877
GGTGCACGTGCTGGTAGTAGAAGAAGCCCTGTGTGGGTTGGCGGGGGGGTTGTATTTGGCCCTAAAGCAAACCGAAACTACACTCAAAAAGTTAACAAAAAACAAAAACGCCTTGCTCTTGAATATGCTTTATATGAAAAAGCAAGCAATGGTAACCTATTTGTTGTAGATAGTGTTGCAGTTGAATCAGGTAAAACAAAAGATGCAGCAAGTCTTTTAAATAAGCTTGGTGCGCGTGATGTTTTAGTTGTAAAAGAGTTGCTTGATGAAAAAACATTTTTAGCATTCCGCAACTTAAACAATTGCTATTTAATCGAGCCTAATGAGCTTAATGCATACCTAGTGGCTGCATTCCGTTCAGTAGTGGTCGAAAAAGCAGTTTTTGAATCACTAGTAAGAGAGGGCTAACCCATGGCAGATATTACAGATATCAAAGCAATTTTATATACGGAAAAAACCTTGGGCCTTCAAGAAGATGGAATGGTTGTTATTCAAACATCCCCCAAGATGACAAAAAATAGTCTTAAAGCGGTACTAAAAGAGTATTTTGGTTTTACACCTTTGCGCGTTAACTCTTTGCGCATGAAAGGAAAAATAAAACGTTTCCGCGGACGCGTTGGCAGCAGACCTGATTTTAAAAAGTTTTACGTGAAGTTGCCAGAAGGCGCGCAACTTGAGAATTTGGAGGCATAATCATGGCAATTAAAACGGATAGACCTTATACACCAAGCCGCCGATACATGACCGGACTTAGCTCCGATGATATCACAGCAAAGCCAAGTGTGCCAGCGCTTTTAAAAAAGCTTCCAGCAACAGCGGGTCGCAATAATAATGGACGAATCACTTCTCGCCATAGAGAAGCGGGTGCGAAAAAACTTTACCGAATTATCGATTTTAAACGAAGAAAATTTGGAATCGAGGGTCGAGTAAGCGCGATTGAATATGACCCATATCGCAACTGCCGAATTGCACTTATAACTTATAAAGATGGTGAAAAACGATATATCCTTCAGCCACAAGGTTTAAGTGTAGGTGATACAGTTCAAGCAGCAGAGGCTGGACTTGATATTAAGCCTGGAAATGCTATGAAACTTAAAAGCATACCTGTTGGTACAATCTTGCACAATATTGAGTTAAAACCTGGCAAGGGTGGACAAATTGCAAGAAGTGCAGGTGGATATGCTCAGCTAATGGGTAAAGAAGATAAGTATGTTATCTTAAGATTACCAAGTGGTGAAATGCGCCATGTTTTAGCCGAATGTATGGCAACAGTTGGCGTTATTGGAAATGAGGATTGGATTAATACCGTAATTGGTAAAGCAGGACGTAATCGCCACAGAGGAATTAGACCTCAAACTCGCGGTTCTGCCATGAACCCAATCGACCACCCACACGGTGGTGGTGAAGGTAA
>DDHL01000010.1:1661-4850 GCA_002352945.1 Campylobacteraceae bacterium UBA1877
ATAAACCAACTAAGGGTGCAAAAACACGCCGTAAAAAAGCGAGTGATAAGCTCATCATTTCTCGAAGGAAAGGAAAATAACGATGGCGCGATCATTGAAAAAAGGACCTTTTGTTGACGATCACGTCATGAAAAAAGTCCTTAAAGCAAAACAAACCAACGATACAAAGCCAATCAAAACATGGTCAAGACGAAGTACGATTCTTCCTGATATGATTGGTCTTACGTTCCATATTCACAATGGCAAAAGTTTTATTCCTCTTTATGTAACTGAAAATCATGTAGGTTATAAATTGGGTGAATTTGCTCCAACACGCACATTTAAGGGTCATAAAGGCTCAGTGCAAAAAAAGATTGGTAAGTAAGGGGCTGGTGTATGAGTAAAGCAGTATTAAAATTTATTCGACTCTCTCCAACTAAAGCGCGTTTAATTGCTCGCCAAGTTCAAGGTATGAATGCAGAGCTTGCTCTTGCTAGTTTGGAATTTACTCCTAACAAAGCAGCACGTGTGATTTCAAAAGTTATTGCCTCTGCTGTTGCAAATGGCGGATATGAGCCTGATGAAGTTGTAATCTCTTCATGCCGTGTTGATGCGGGACCAGTTTTAAAACGATTCCGTCCAAGAGCGCGAGGAAGTGCCAGTGGCATCCGTAAGCCGACATCACATGTGTTGGTAGAAGTAAGCAAGCAAGCAAAGAAGGAAGACTAAGATGGGTCAAAAAGTAAATCCTATTGGTTTAAGACTTGGTATTAATCGCAACTGGGAATCACGCTGGTTTCCAAGTAAGCAGGCATTGAGTGCTAATATTGGCGAAGATCACGCAATTCGAACATTTTTGAAAAAAGAGTTGTATTATGCAGGCGTGAGTCAAATCTTGATTGAAAGAACTGCAAAAAAATTGCGTGTAACTGTTGTAGCTGCGCGTCCTGGAATTATTATCGGAAAAAAAGGTTCTGATATTGAAAAACTAAAAGTTAAGCTGCAGCAATTAATCAAAAAAGATGTAAATGTAAATATTAAAGAGGAGCGCCGTCCACAAGCATCAGCTCAGCTTGCAGCTGAAAATGTTGCTATGCAGCTTGAACGACGCGTTGCTTTCAGACGTGCTATGAAAAAAGTTATCCAAGCTGCGCAAAAGGCTGGAGCAAAAGGAATTAAAATTTCTGTTGCTGGTCGTTTGGGCGGAGCTGAAATGGCTCGTACTGAATGGTACTTAGAAGGCCGTGTACCTTTGCATACACTTCGTGCAAAAATTGACTATGGTTTTGCAGAAGCCCATACAACTTATGGAATTATAGGTATTAAAGTATGGATTTTCAAAGGTGAAGTTTTAGCTAAGGGAATTCAAGCTGATAAGCAAGATGAACCAAAGCGTCCACGAAGCCCAAGAACAAAAAGAGGTAAGTAATCATGTTGATGCCAAAAAGAACAAAATACCGCAAGGTAATGAAAGGCCGAAATCGAGGCAAAGCTTCACGGGGTGCTAGTATTGCATTTGGCGATATTGCACTTAAGGCAATTGAAGCTGGTCGCATTGACTCTCGCCAAATAGAAGCGGCTCGTATTGCGATGACTCGTCACGTAAAACGTCAAGCAAAAACCTGGATTCGAGTATTTCCAGACAAGCCTCTTACGAAAAAACCTCTTGAAACTCGTATGGGTAAAGGTAAAGGTGGCGTAGAGAAGTGGGTTATGAATGTAAAACCAGGCCGAATTATTTATGAAATGTCTGGTGTTGATGAGGAACTTGCCCGCGAAGCCCTTACCTTAGCGATGCATAAATTGCCGTTTAAGACGAAAATCATCACGCGAGAGAGCGAAAATGAAATATACTGAATTAGCGGATAAGAGTGCTAAAGAATTAGCACAGTTGTTAAAAGAAAAAAAGGTGCTGCTATTTACACTTAAGCAAAAGCTTAAAACTATGCAGCTAACAAACCCTAACGAAATTCGCGAAGTGCGTAAAGATATTGCACGCATCAAAACTGCGATTAGCGCGTTACAGCAAAAGGGGTGAAATAATGTCATTAAAACGAGAAATTCAGGGCGTAGTTGTCCAAAAAACTGGTAATAAAACTGCAACCGTATTGGTTGAGCGTCGAGTTATGCACCCAAGGTATCATAAATTTGTAAAACGTTTCAAAAAATATTTAGTGCATGATGAAAATAACCAAGCTACACCCGGTGATACAGTAATTGCTGTAGAATGCCGCCCACTATCTAAGCGAAAGTCTTTTAGACTTAAAGCTGTTGTAGCAACAGGAGTTGAGTAATGGTACAGAGTTTTACCCGTTTAGCTGTTGCAGATAATAGCGGTGCTAAAGAGATTATGTGTATTAAGGTGCTTGGTGGTAGCAAGCGCCGATATGCAAGTGTAGGTGATGTAATTGTTGCATCTGTAAAAAAAGCATTGCCAAATGGCAAGGTTAAAAAAGGACAAGTTGTAAAAGCTGTAATTGTCCGTACAAAAAAAGAGATACAACGAGAGAATGGATCCCTTATTCGTTTCGATGAAAATGCAGCTGTTATTTTAGATAACAAGCGTGAGCCAATTGGAACACGTATTTTTGGTCCAGTGAGTCGTGAAGTTCGATATGCAAACTTTATGAAGATCGTCTCTCTTGCTCCGGAGGTACTATAACCATGGCTGTAAAATTTAAAATTAAAAAAGGCGATACTGTAAAGGTTATTGCAGGGGATGATAAAGGCAAAACTGGTGAAGTATTGCAAGTGCTTCCAAAGAGTGCCCAAGTCATTGTTAAAGGTTGTAAAGTGGCTAAGAAAGCCGTTAAGCCTAGCGAGAAGAATCCAGATGGCGGTTTTGTAAATGTAGAGATGCCAATGGATATTTCAAATGTCGCGAAAGTAGAAGGATAACCAAATGGGTTTGCAAGAAAAATATGTAAAAGAGATCAAGCCAGCTTTAGCCGAAGAGTTTGGTATTAAAAACCCTATGCTTATTCCTGGCTTTGAAAAAGTTGTTATTAGTGTTGGAGCAGGCGATTCAGCTAAAGATACAAAAGTAATCCAAAATATGGCAGATACAATTTCACTAATTGCTGGCCAAAAAGCGATTATTACAACTGCACGAAAATCTGTTGCAGGTTTTAAAGTGCGCGAGGGATTTCCTGTAGGTATTAAAGTAACACTGCGCGGAAAAAGGATGTATGACTTTTTAGACAAACTTAT
>DDHL01000010.1:5063-7249 GCA_002352945.1 Campylobacteraceae bacterium UBA1877
ATGACTTTTTAGACAAACTTATCGCTATTGCACTACCTCGTGTGAAAGATTTTCGTGGTGTTCCAAAAAATGGTTTTGATGGTCGTGGAAATTACAACTTTGGATTAAACGAGCAGTTGATGTTCCCTGAGGTTGTATATGATCAAATTATGAAAACTCACGGTATGAACATCACTATAGTTACAACAACAAATAGTGACAAAGAAGCTTTCAAGCTCCTTGAGCTTGCTGGAATGCCGTTTGCGAAGGGAAGAAACAATGGCTAAAAAATCGATGATTGCAAAGGCTGCGCGCAAGCCTAAGTTTAAAGTTAGAGCATATACAAGGTGCCAAATCTGCGGGCGACCTCACTCGGTATATAGAGATTTTGGTATTTGTCGAGTATGCTTACGCAAGATGGCAAATGAGGGACTAATTCCTGGCCTTAAAAAAGCTAGTTGGTAAGGATTGATTGATGATAAATGACATGATTTCAGATGCACTTACCCGCATCCGAAACGCATCTATGCGTAAACTTGAAGTTGCCAAGCTCATTCATACTAATGCAGTTGAAGCTATTTTGGGAATATTTCAGTCTAAAGGCTACATTGAGAGCTTTAATGTAGTTGAAGAGGGAAATAAGAAATTCATCAATGTAGTGCTTAAGTATGATGAGCGTGGCAATGGTGTAATTAATGAGGTAAAACGTATTTCAAAGCCTGGCCGTCGAGTTTATAAAGGCAAGGATGAGATTAAGCGTTTTAAAAATGGCTATGGAACAATCGTTGTGAGCACATCTAAAGGCGTTTTGAGTAATGACGAAGCGCACAAAAACGGTGTTGGTGGCGAATTGCTTTGCAGCATTTGGTAATGCTGCTGTCACTTTTTATGGTATTCGATATCCATTCGCAAAAGTAGACATATCGTAGACAAGTAAAAAGGATTATAATGTCACGTATAGGAAAATTACCCGTTGTCATTCCTAGCGGAATAGACGTAAAAGTTGATGGTGATCACGTTATATTCAAAAAGGGCAAAGTAGAAAAAGTGCTCGATACACGAGGTCATACTTATATGAAAATAGAGGATGGAAAATTAATTTTCTCACCTCGAAGTGATTCGCGTCAAGATCGTGCTTTTTGGGGCACATACAGATCATTGGCAAATAATATTATTGTCGGCTTGACTGAAGGTTTTGAAAAGAAACTTGAAATTAATGGCGTTGGTTATCGCGCTGCAGTAAAGGGCAATGTGCTTGAATTGCAACTTGGCTTTTCACACCCAATTAATTATGAATTTCCAAAAGATGTAAATATATCTGTTGAAAAAAATGTAATAACCATTAAGGGTGATGATAAGCAAGTAATTGGTCAGATTGCAGCTGAAATAAGAGGTTTCAGACCACCTGAGCCATACAAAGGTAAGGGTGTGAAATATTTAGAAGAGCGCATTATCCGCAAAGCCGGTAAAACAGCTAAGAAGTAAGGGGATATAAATGACAGAATCAGTTTTAAAACGTAAATTGGCCCTACGCAAAAAGCGAAAACTTCGCGTGCGTGGTAAGATTTCTGGAACATCAGAATGTCCTCGTATCTCTATTTTTAAGTCAAACCGTACAGTGTATGCTCAAGCGATTGAGGATGTTACATGTACAACATTGGCTGCAGCTGATGGACACAAGCTTGGATTAAAAGCCAACAAAGAGGGCGCTAAAGCATTGGCTAAAGTATTAGCAGATGCGCTTAAGGCCAAGGGGATTGAGAGAGCTAAGTTTGACCGAAATGGCTATTTGTACCATGGTGTCGTTGCAACATTTGCAGATGCCTTGCGTGAAAACGGCATTACGCTGTAACCTGAAAAGTCGATAAGGATAGATGTATGGAAAAGTATAACAGAGAAGAATTTGAAGAGGTTATTGTTAACATCGGCCGGGTTACAAAAGTTGTTAAAGGCGGACGCCGCTTTCGATTTACAGCTTTGGTTGTTGTTGGCAATCGCAATGGATTAGTTGGGTTTGGTTTTGGTAAAGCCAAGGAAGTTCCAGATGCAATTAAAAAAGCAGTTGACGATGCTTTCAAAAACATTATACATGTAAACATCAAAGGCACTACAATCTCTCACGATATTGAAGTGAAGTACAATGCAAGTCGTATTTTACTTAAACCTGCAAGTGAGGGTACTGGTGTAATTGCTGGTGGAGCAACTCG
>DDHL01000010.1:7494-7804 GCA_002352945.1 Campylobacteraceae bacterium UBA1877
TAAAGATATTTTGACAAAATCTTTGGGCTCAAACAACGCCTCAAACGTTGTTCGTGCAACAATTAAAGCCCTTAGTATGCTCAAAAGCTAAAAAGAAGGAATCGATATGGCACTAGAGAATTTATCCCCAGCAGCGGGCTCAACTCACTCTAAAAAGCGCGTTGGTCGAGGACAAGGAAGTGGTATGGGAAAAACTGCTACCAAAGGTCACAAGGGGCAGCGAGCAAGAAGTGGCTATAAAATTAAACGCGGTTTTGAAGGCGGTCAGCAGCCATTGCAACGCCGATTACCAAAGGTGGGTTTTGTATCA
>DDHL01000010.1:8035-10884 GCA_002352945.1 Campylobacteraceae bacterium UBA1877
ATCAAGAGTAACCAAGCCATACGCAATTAATGTAAATCGCATTAAAAGTGTAGCTGAGCTTGATGAAATTACAATGCAAACTCTCCGAGGCGTTCACAAAATGCCTAAAACAATTACAAAAGTAAAACTCATTGGAACAGGCGCCAAAGATTTGGCAGCAAAAGTGAAAGACGAAAATATTATCGTAACTGGAAATTGATATGGGCAAAGAACTGACCAACAAGATCCTTATTACGTTGGCATTTATTTTTGCATACAGGATACTGGCGTACGTGCCAGTTCCTGGTGTAAATATTGACGTTATTAAGGAATTCTTTGACTCAAATAGTTCCAATGCACTAGGTTTTTTTAATATGTTTAGCGGTAAGGCCGCTGAGCGATTGAGTATTATCTCACTAGGCATTATGCCTTACATTACCGCATCCATCGTTATGGAGCTTCTTGCAGCAACTTTCCCAAATCTTGGCAAAATGAAAAAAGAGCGTGACGGAATGGTTAAATATATGCAAATTATCCGTTATGCGACAATCGGAATTACTATTGTTCAAGCTATTGGTGTATCTATTGGTTTGCAAAGCATGACAGGACGCACCGGCGAGAGTGCTATTATGCTTGATACTGGAACCTTTGTAGCGGTCGCGACAGTATCAATGCTAGCAGGAACAATGCTTCTTATGTGGATTGGTGAACAAATTACCCAGCGCGGAATTGGAAACGGTATTAGTCTTATAATCTTTGCTGGTATTGTATCTGGTATTCCATCTGCAATTGGAGGAACGATAAATCTAGTAAATACAGGCGAACTTAACTTCCTTGTAGTTATTGGAATTTTAGCGGTTATTTTAATTACAGTAGGAACTATTATTTATGTAGAGATGGGTGAAAGACGTATTCCAATCTCCTACTCTCGTAAAGTAATGATGCAAAACCAAGATAAGCGGATTATGAATTACGTGCCAATTAAGGTTAATCTCTCAGGTGTAATCCCGCCAATTTTTGCCTCTGCGATTTTAATGTTTCCCTCTACAATCATGCAAGCAAGTACAAATAAATATATCTTAGCAATTAACGATTTTTTAAATCCAAATGGATATATGTTTAATATACTAACATTTATTTTTGTAATTTTCTTTTCATATTTTTATGCATCCATTGTTTTTAATGCAAAGGATATATCTGAAAATCTTAAAAAACAAGGTGGATTCATTCCAGGTGTAAGACCAGGAGCGAGCACTGCAAACTTTTTAAATGAAGTAGCTAGCAGATTGACTTTTACAGGTGCAATATACCTTGGTTTAATCTCAACATTACCATGGGTTTTGGTAAAAATGATGGGAGTTCCATTTTACTTCGGAGGGACAGCTGTCTTGATCGTTGTTCAAGTTGCGCTTGATACAATGAGAAAAATAGAAGCACAAATGTACATGAATAAATACCAAACCCTTAGTGCAGTAGGACTTTAAAGTGGCAATTGGTATTAAAAAACCTAGCGAGATTCAAGCTCTCGCTAGGGCAAATGAGTGTGTGGCTAAGACTTTAAACTATCTTTATGAAAATGTAAAACCCGGAATGACTTTGGCCCAAATTAATAAAATGGGCGAGGATTTTTTAGACTCTTTACATGTAAGGCCCGCTTTTAAAGGTTTGTATGGATTTCCAGGCGGTGTTTGTACTTCATTAAATGAGGTTGTAATCCATGGAATTCCCGATGATACGGTGGTTCAAGAGGGCGATATTTTAGGACTTGATATTGGCAGCGAGTATAAAGGCTGGTATGGAGATGCGGCAATTACAATGCCAATAGGCAAAATTTCTCCAGAAGATGAAGCTTTAATTGCATGCTCAAAAGATGCCTTGTATTCCGCCATTGATGAAATCAAAGAAGGAATGCGTTTTAAAGAGTTGAGCTACTATCTTGAGCAGTTTATTTTAGATCGCGGATATGTACCGCTTAGAGGATTTTGCGGGCATGGCATTGGAAGAAAACCTCATGAGGAACCTGAAATTCCAAATTACGTAGAATCGCCTAATCCAAAGCAGGGTCCTAAAATTAGAAACGGGATGGTTTTTTGTATAGAACCAATGGTTTGCCATAAAGATGGTACACCAATAATAAAAGAGGATAAATGGTCCGTAGTTTCAAAAGATGGTATGAGAACAAGCCACTATGAACATACGGTAGCAATTATTGATGGAAGAGCTAAAATACTCTCTTCTGTTAAACCATAGACCATTAGGAGAAATCATGGCTAAAGATGATGTCATTGAAATTGATGGCAATGTGGTAGAGGCGCTGCCAAATGCCACTTTTAAAGTTGAATTGGACAATAAGCATGTTGTGCTATGCCACATAGCTGGAAAAATGCGTATGCATTACATAAAAATTATGCCAGGCGATAGGGTAAAAGTTGAATTAACCCCTTATAGCTTAGATAAAGGACGCATAACATATCGATATAAGTAAGTCAAAAGCTTATATTGAATATAATATGCCCCTTTTTGCAAAACTGTGTGAAGAATTATCGAGAAAGTGACCACTATTTTTTCGATAATTGGCTTAACTTAAATCGTTACGCCTACTGCAGTTGACTGATTAGTGGAAATCCCTTTTAGGAGACTCAGATGAAAGTACGCCCATCTGTAAAGAAGATGTGTGAAAAGTGCAAAATCATCAAGCGTCGAGGAATTGTACGCGTGATTTGCGAAAACCCTAAACACAAACAGAGACAAGGATAGCTTATGGCACGTATCGCAGGTGTTGATTTACCAAAAAAGAAGCGAATTGAGTATGCTTTAACATATATTTATGGTATTGGTCTTCATACTTCCCGCTCAATTTTAAATGCAAC
>DDHL01000010.1:11104-17478 GCA_002352945.1 Campylobacteraceae bacterium UBA1877
TGAAGACGATGTAGCTGCAATTCGTAATGAAATTCAAAACAAATATGTTGTTGAAGGTGATTTGCGAAAAAATGTTGCGATGGATATTAAATCGCTAATGGACCTTGGAAGCTACCGAGGCCTACGACATAGAAGAGGTCTTCCAGTGCGCGGTCAAAAAACAAAGACTAATGCACGTACTCGCAAGGGTAAAAAGAAGACTGTCGGCGCAAAAGCGAAGTAAGGCAAGGAGCAATCAATGGCAAAACGTAGAATAGTTAGAAAAAAAGTAGTTAAGAAAAATATTGCTCGTGGCGTTGTATATGTGTCTGCTACGTTTAACAATACAGTAGTAACTGTTACAGATGAAATGGGAAATGTTATTTCTTGGAGCAGTGCAGGTAGCCTAGGGTTTAAAGGAAGTAAAAAATCCACTCCTTATGCAGCTCAACAAGCAGTTGAAGATGCTTTAAGCAAAGCAAAAGAGCATGGCATTAAAGAAGTGGGCATTAAAGTTCAAGGCCCAGGTAGCGGACGTGAAACTGCAGTGAAGAGTATCGGTGCATCAGAAGGAATTAAAGTTCTATTTTTAAAAGATATTACACCCCTTCCCCATAATGGATGCCGACCTCCAAAACGACGACGTGTGTAAACGCGGCATATGCTTTAAGAGATTAGGAGAATTATAATATGGCACGATACAGAGGACCAGTTGAAAAATTAGAAAGACGTCTTGGAGTTAGCCTTGCCCTTAAGGGTGAGCGCCGCCTTGCAGGAAAGAGTGCACTTGATAAGCGCCCTTATGCACCAGGACAACATGGACAGCGACGATCAAAAATTAGTGAATATGGTTTGCAATTGCGTGAGAAGCAAAAAGCAAAATTTATGTATGGATTATCTGAAAAGCAGTTTCGACGACTATTCCAAGATGCTGCAAGAAAAGAGGGCAATACAGGTGCAATCTTAATCCAGCTTATTGAGCAACGTTTAGATAATGTTGTTTATCGCATGGGTTTTGCATCTACAAGACGATTTGCACGCCAACTTGTAACACATGGACACATCTTAGTAGATGGTAAAAAAGTAGATATTCCATCTTATAGAGTGCGTCCTGGCCAAAAAGTAGAAATTAGAGAAAAATCTAAACAAAACCCACAAATTCTACGCGCAGTAGAGTTAACGAATCAAACTGGTATTGTACCTTGGGTTGATGTTGAAAAAGAAAAACTTTTTGGTATTTTTACTCGTATTCCAGAAAGAGAAGAGGTGGTTATTCCTGTAGAGGAACGACTCATTGTTGAGCTATACTCTAAGTAATAAAGGCGGTACGATGAAAAAGATTAAAACGTCTGCGTACATGCCCACTGAGATTGAAGTGGAGAGCATTGCTCAAAACAGTGTGAAAATATCTGCATACCCATTTGAATCAGGTTTTGCAGTTACGTTGGCGCACCCATTGCGCCGACTTCTTTACAGTTCCACTGTTGGTTTTGCTCCAATTGCAATTAAAATTGAGGGTGTTTCTCACGAATTTGATAGTATGCGCGGCATGCTTGAGGATGTGGCACTCTTTATTATTAACTTAAAAAACATACGTTTTAAGATTAAAGACGATTCAAAACGAGCCGTTGTTGAATACTCTTTTACAGGACCTAAAGAGATAACTGGAGAAGATTTAAACAGCAGTGAAGTTGAAATCGTTAATCCAGATGCATATTTAGCAACTATCAATGAGGATGCTGAATTAAATTTCACACTTATTATCGAGCGTGGAATCGGTTACGTTCCTAGTGAAGTATTGCGCGATAGTGTAGAACCAGGATTCATTGCACTTGATGCCTTCTTCACACCAGTAAAAAAAGCTGTTTATGATATCGAAAATATCTTGGTAGAAGACAACCCTAACTTTGAAAAAGTTGTTTTTACAGTTGAAACTGATGGACAGGTAACTCCAATTGAAGCATTTAAAAATGCCCTTGAAGCGATGTATGAGCAAATGTCAGTATTTAATGGCGTTTTAGATATCAATGTAGCTTCAAATGATGAGCCAGCAGCTGCAAATAGTGAAGTTACTAAACTGCTTCAAAGTGTTGAAGAGCTCGGTCTTAGTGCCCGTAGCTTTAACTGCTTAAGCAGAGCAGGAATTAAAGTTGTTGGCGAATTAGCTTTCATGAGTGAAGCTGAGCTTAAAGATTTAAAAAATCTTGGAAAAAAATCTTTAGAAGAGATCAAAACAGCAATGGATGAGATCGGCTTTCCAGTTGGAAGTACTTTCCCGCCAGAAGTTGTTGAGAGCGTTAAAAAACGCATAGAAGAAATGAAAACAGAATCAACAGAGGAATAATCCATGAGACATAAGCACGGATATCGAAAACTTGGGCGCACCTCATCTCATCGTGGAGCGCTACTAAAGAATTTGGCTATTGCAATTATTATGGCTGAAAAAATTGAAACCACCCTTCCAAAAGCAAAAGAGCTTAGAGGATATATTGAAAAGCTCATCACAAAAGCTAAAAAGGGTGACTTTAATGCTCATAGAGCAGTTTTTGCCGCATTGCAAGACAAGGAAGCTACAAAGAAACTTGTAGAAGAGATTGCGCCTCGATATGCAGAGCGCAATGGGGGATATACCCGCATTATTAAAACAAGAGTTCGCCGTGGCGATGCAGCGCCAATGGCTTTTATCTCTCTAGTCTAACAATATCAGGAGCTATTCTTGCTCCTGATTTATCTTCTTTTAATCCAAATCTATCATTTATCTTGGTACAATAGCTCATATAATTTAAGTGTTGGAGTATATGATGTTACCCTTTACTGATGAAGAGTTATTGCCTGTTGTTGAAAAGTCTTTAGAAAAGATAAGACCTATGTTGGCCCTTGATGGCGGTGGAATGCAGCTTTTAGCGGTAAAAAATGGTCGTGTTTTTGTTCAACTGCAAGGTGCATGCAATGGATGTGCATCAAGTGGTCAAACACTCAAGTATGGCATAGAACGCCAGTTACGAATCGATATCCACCCTCAAATTGAGGTAATCAATATTGCTCCGGGGATGGAAGATACAATTGAAAGTTATCAATGAGCCAATACAAAGATCAAGGAATAGAAGCGTTTCGCAACCGTGAATTTACAAGAGCGCTTTTTTATTTTTCTCTAGCATTGCAAGAAAACCCAAAAGATAAAGAGGCTAGAATATGCGCTATTTTAGCCGATTTAGGGCTTGAGCGTGAAGAGGAAGCTCTATCCTTGTTTGAGTATTTTTTAATGAGTCAAGATAGCCAAGAAGAGAGTGATTTGATTCTTGAAGAGATTATCGACTCGCTTGAGATGGGACCAGAAAAACTCTTTTCCTTTTTTGAACAGCAAGCTTTAGAAGAGCACCTTTTAGAAGAAGATGGAATCACTTATGAAGATTTTATTGAACTAGTTGATCAAAAAGGCGGGTTCAAAGAAGCTTTTGAAGATATAATGTTTTCTACAAAGGTTTTAATTTCCAATAAAGATGATTTTATCAGTTTTTTAGATCAGCTCATTGAACATGGTTATATTGAAATGTCTTTTCATTACCTTGAGAGTGCGGTTTCACTCTTTCCAAATGACTTAAAACTACACTCTCTTATCAAAAAAGCACAAGGATACAACCGCTCTTGAAAATAGCTATAAACCATCCAAAGTTTCAATATATTTGCGATGATTCATCCCAGTGTGACAACCAAAGTGCCTTTGTTTTAACTGCTCAAAACAGAGCCTATGAAGAAGATGCAAAAGCTAAAGGCGCAGCTGCAGTTTTAAGCGTTAAAGAGTGCTATGAGCTTTTAAAAATAGATCCCAATTTGCAAATTGTTGGAATAACTGGCACAAATGGAAAAACCACTACAGCAGCGGCAATTTACTCAATTTTGCTTGATTTACATGTAAAGGCTGCTTTGCAAGGAACAAGAGGCTGTTTTATCAATGATGCTCTAATTGAATCTCGCTCATTAACTACACCTCCAATTTTACAAACCTTAGCACACATGTCCCAAGCAAGTAAAAGTGGGTGTAAATATTTTATCATGGAAGTTAGCTCTCATGCTATTGCGCAAGATAGAATTGAATCATTAGATTTTGCGCTAAAAATTTTTACAAATTTAAGCCAAGATCATTTAGATTTTCATAAGAGCATGGAAGAGTATCGTAAAACAAAGAGTAAATTCTTCGCTGATTCTACAATGAAGCTGATTAATATTGACCAAAAAAACATTGATTATAATCGCACAAATGCTTTTACTTACGGCATTGAAAGTCCAGCAGATTTTAGCGTTAAAACCTACTCGCTTAGCGATGGAATTGATGCTCTTTTTAAGCTCAGAAAGGATAATTGCTGGGTCGATTCGCCTTTATATGGTAATTTTAATGTGTATAATCTTTTAGCAGCAACTGCGGCAGTTTACCTGCTTGAATCACCCCAAATTCCTGCTTTAGAAAAAGCAGTTGAAGGTTTTGGCGGTGTTAGTGGACGGATGGAAGTTGTAAGCCAAGAGCCAAGAGTTATTGTGGATTTTGCCCATACTCCAGACGGGATGGAGCAGGTATTAAAATCATTAAAATCCCATGAGCTTGTTGTTGTTTTTGGAGCTGGTGGAAATAGAGATGCTACTAAGCGTCCATTGATGGGTAAAATTGCTAGCCGTTATGCCAAAAAGATTATAGTAACAAGCGATAATCCACGCTTTGAAGAGCCTGAAAAAATTATTGAACAAATTTGTGCGGGAGTGTTAAAAAAGCCTACAGTAATTGTAGATCGAAAAGATGCAATCACTTATGCTCTTAGCAATATGAGCCCAAAAGAGACTTTGGTAATTTTGGGAAAAGGGGATGAAGATTATCAAGAGATTAATGGAATCAAGCACCCATTTGATGATCGTAAGATTGTGCGAGATTGGCTTGAAGCAAATAGATAAGAAAAAAATATGGTAAAATAGAGCATAAATATATCATGAAGGATGGAATGTGACCTTTGAAATGCTCTATAGCAAAATTCATCGCGCACGGGTTACTGATGCAAATTTAAACTATGTGGGCTCAATTACAATCGATTCAAATTTACTAGACGCAGCAAAATTGCGTGTGGGACAAAAAGTAGATATTGTAAATATTAATAATGGAGAGCGTTTTTCAACTTATGTTATAAAAGGAGCTGCTGGAGCAGGAGATATTTGTCTTAACGGAGCAGCGGCTAGAAAGGCGCAAATTGGAGACAAAATCATTATTATTGCCTATGCGAGCATGAGTGAATCTGAGGCAGATGAACACAAACCAATTGCAGTGTTAGTCGATGAGAATAACGCCATAACAGAGATAAGGGATTTTATCTAATGTTTGATCAATTTGATTTTTCTAAAATGGGTGCAATGTTTGAAGCTGCCCAAGAGCAAGCTAAGAAGATGCAAGAGGATGCAGAATCTAAAATTTTCACAGCCAAAAGCGGCGGTGGAATGGTAAAAGTTACCATGAATGGCAAGGGTGAGGTGATTGATATTGATATTGACGATAGCTTGCTTGAAGACAAAGAGTCGTTGCAAATTTTATTAATAAGTGCAATTAATGATGCGATAAATATGGTGGAGGAGAACAAAAAACATGCTGCTGCACAGATGCTTTCAAGTTTAGGAGCTAGCTATCAAAACTAAACTCTCTGTCTTGTTGCAACTTTTATGGATTAGCCTGCTTTGCGCTCAAGATTCTCCAACATTAAAAGATATGCAAGCTTGTTATGAGCGTAACAAAGAGGCTTATGTAAAGATAGATGGATACCCAGCCATTGCCCTAACTTCCAAATTGGCCATTGCGCCTAATATTGGAAAGGCTCCAAAATCATATGTCAAATATGACCCCTTTATAAACGCTTACATTCTAAGATCACCAACACCTTTAAAACCGGTTCCTCAAAATGAAGAGAGAGCTCTTAAAAAAGGCGCATGGCTTACTCCTATATCTGCTGATAAAAAAATGAAAATCGGCCAGCTTGTTAGTTTAGGCAGCGGGCTTGGAGATTTTGATAAACTAAGTGTTAGTGCCCCTAAGGGTGCGATTATTACAGGTGGATGCTGCGATATGTATGGGATTGGCATTGGAGGTCGATTTGTTGGCAATCGCTATTTAGAACATATTGTGGCTTATGATACAACTTATTATGGGTATATCGGCGCAGACTTTGCCTCAAAAAACAAAGCTATAGTAGTAAAGAGTGTTGATCCTTTTTTTGGGAGTAATTTAAAAATTTCAGATGAGATAACACATGTTCAAAGTAGAGCTGTAAACTCTTTGCGAGAATTGAATGAAGCTATATTGTTTGCCCCAGAAAAAAAAGAGCTTAAATTAAAAATTAAACGTGCTGGCAAAAGTTTGGATATTG
>DDHL01000010.1:17719-19099 GCA_002352945.1 Campylobacteraceae bacterium UBA1877
CCTCTCCCGCAAAAGCCACTCTCAAATCGCACATACTTAGAGCCCCTTGGAATGCATTTTGACTCAAAGCTGGTGCTAAGAAGGGTGGATTTGAATTCAAAAGCCTCCTTGCAAGGTTTGGAAGTGGGCGACAAATTACTTCAAATTGGAAATGTTGCTTTAAAATCCCCCGCTCAGTTGCGCACACTATTATCAACCCTTGATAGGACAAAACAGCACCATATGCTCTTTGAGCGTAACAATTTTCAATTTTTTATTACGCTTGAGCTGCCAAAAAATTAGGAGTAAAGATGGATCTTTTTGAAAAAAATCTTGAGCGATTTGAGTCCTATTTTTTAAAGCATCTTCCAAAAGTTACAAGTTTTCATCCGCACTATGAAGAGGCTTTGCAAGCAATGCTACAAGCCGGCGGAAAACGTTTTCGCCCAATGCTGCTTTTAAAAGTTGTTGAGCATGAGGCTCCATTGCTTTTTGAAAATGCTCTACCGGTTGCGAGTGCAATTGAGCTTTTACACACCTATTCGCTCATTCATGATGATTTGCCTGCAATGGATAATGCGCCTTTAAGAAGGGGTGAGCCAACTTTACATGTAAGGTTTGATGAAGTTACCGCAGTTCTTGTGGGTGATGCGTTAAATACCCACGCTTTTTATATGCTCTCCCAAGCACCTTTAAGCGCTCAAGTTCGGATTAGATTGGTTGAAACTCTTGCAGAATCGGGCGGAGTTTCGGGCATGGTTTTGGGTCAAGCAATCGATTGCTATTTTGAGCAAAAGCCCTTGGATATTAAGGATTTGGAGTTTTTGCATTTAAATAAGACTGCAAAACTCATTGCAGCTAGTTTGAAAATGGGTATGATAATAGCTAATGCTTCATCTGAGCGAGAGTCTTTATTGGAAGCTTATGGATTAAAGCTTGGACTTGCATTTCAAATTCAAGATGACTTAATCGATGCGACAAAAAGTACTCAAGAGGTTGGAAAACCAACAAATAATGATGGTGCTAAAAACTCTTTTACAAATCTTTTGGGGGTAGAAGAGACTATTAAAAGACGCAATGAGCTAGTGGCTGAACTTGAAGAGGATGCTAAAAAAATTGGTGGAGCTTTGGGTGAAGAGTTGACCCAAAGTGTTAAAAGTTATTTTTTAAAAGGATAATTATGGATAATGAAATACGTCAAAAACAGGCTGATACAATTCGATTTCTAGCGGCCGATATGGTCCAAAAAGCAAATAGTGGCCACCCTGGTGCACCTATGGGTTTAGCTGATGTTGTTACAGTTCTTGCTGAACACTTGGTGCACAACCCAAAAAATCCAAAGTGGCTCAATCGAGACCGCCTTGTTTTTAGCGGCGGTCACGCATCGGCGCTGATTTATAG
>DDHL01000010.1:19270-28394 GCA_002352945.1 Campylobacteraceae bacterium UBA1877
GCGCTGATTTATAGCTTTTATCATCTATGTGGGTATGATATTAGTTTAGATGATTTAAAGTCATTTAGGCAGCTAGGTAGTAAAACTCCAGGCCACCCAGAGTATGGAGAGGTTCCTGGTGTTGAAGTAACAACGGGTCCTTTGGGGCAAGGGGTTGCCAATGCAGTTGGTTTTGCAATGGCTGCAAAATATGCAAGCAACATTCTCAATTCAGATGAATGTAAAATCATTGACCATAAAGTTTACTGCCTTTGCGGCGATGGTGATTTGCAAGAAGGTATTAGTTATGAAGCATGTTCCCTTGCTGGAACCCTTGGTTTGGATAATTTAATCTTAATTTATGATTCAAATAATATAACCATTGAAGGGGATACTTCAATTGCTTGGAATGAGGATGTTAAAGCTCGATTTGAGGCTCAAGGATGGGCAGTTTCGCGCATTGATGGCCACAATTTTGATGAGATTGATATAGCTTTAGAAGAGGCTAAAAATCGCTGCAAACCTACTTTAATTATTGCTGATACAGTAATTGCCAAAGGAGCATGTGAGCTTGAAGGAAGCCACCACTCCCATGGAGCACCGCTAGGTGAAGAAGAGATTGCTGCTGCAAAGCAAAAGTGTGGATTTGATGATAAAAAGAGTTTTCAAGTTGATGAAGATGTTAAGGCTAGATTTGAAATAGCAGTTGAAAAAGGCGACTTGGCTGAAGCTGAGTGGAGTGCAAATATACGCAAAAAAATAAGTGAAGAGCAGCAGCGCTTATTAGACCAATTGGAAAATCCAGATTTTGACAAAATTGAGTGGCCAAAATTTGAATCAAACCAAAGTATTGCAACAAGAGAGAGCAATGGAAAGATTTTAAATGCTATTGCAAAAGCTCTGCCTGGTTTTATGGGTGGAAGTGCAGATTTGGGTCCATCTAACAAGAGTGAATTAAAAGGTATGGGCGATTTTCCTTTTGGACGCAATATGCACTTTGGGATTAGAGAGCATGCCATGGCTGCAATTTGTAACGCCTTTTCTCTTTATGGGCTATTTATCCCATACAGCGCTACATTTTTTATCTTTAGTGATTATTTAAAACCAGCTGCAAGATTGGCTGCTCTTATGAATTTAAAGACCTATTTTATCTGGACTCATGATAGTATTGGTGTTGGAGAAGATGGTCCAACCCACCAACCAATTGAACAGTTAAGTCAATTTAGAGCATTGCCAAATTTTAAAGTCTTTAGGCCAGCAGATGCAAATGAAAATGTAGCTTGTTGGCAAGTGGCATTAAAAAGCGACGGTCCAGCAGCTTTTGTCTGCTCGCGCCAGAAGCTTGAAGTTTTAAAACCAGATGTAGCTTTTGGTGATCCAACTAAGGGTGGATACCTTTTAAAAGAGCGAAAAGATGCAAAATTTACATTTATAGCTAGCGGTAGCGAAGTAATACTTGCTCTAAAGAGTGCTTGCGCTTTGGAAAAAGAGGGCATTATGGTAAATGTGGTAAGTATGCCTTGCATGGAGATTTTTAATGCTCAAGATGATGCATATAAACAAAAAGTTATTAATCCATCTACTAAAAGAGTAGCAATTGAAGCAAGTAGCGGAGTTGAGTGGTATCGATATGCTGATGTTGTAATTGGAATGCAGAGTTTTGGAGCAAGTGCCAAGGCAGATGATCTGTTTAAGCATTTTGGCTTTACTCAAGAATCAATTTGTGAAAAAGTGCGTCAGTTATAATGGGATTTAAAGCTGCAATATTTGATTTGGATGGAACCCTTTTAGATACCCTAAAAGATATTGCCCAAAGTGTGAATATGGTTTTAATACACCTTGGCAAACCTCCTATTGCTTTAGATGAATATCGCTACTTAGTGGGCGAGGGGGCAAAAAAGCTCATTGAGCGTGCTCTTGGCAAAGATATATCAAAAGCCAATGAAGCCCTTTTGCTCTTTAAAAAGTTTTATGCTACAAGGTGGCATGCAACAACAAAGGCGTATGATGGAATTGAGTCAATGCTAAAAGATTTAGAAGATTCTAATGTGCGTCTTGGTATCTTATCTAATAAGCCAGATGATTTTGTTCAAGAGTGTGTAAAGTACTATTTTCCAAACATCTCTTTTTCATACATTGCTGGACAAAAAGAGGGTATTAAAAGAAAGCCTGATCCAGCAGGAGCTTTTAAAGCCCTAGAGGCTTTACATGTAAAGGCTAGTGAAGCTTGTTTTGTGGGCGATACAAAAACAGATATGCAAACTGCAAAAAATGCTAATATCAAAGCTTTGGGTGTAGCTTGGGGTTTTAGAGATGAAAAGGAGCTTTTTGCTCACGGAGCATTGGAAGTTTTTCAAAACCCAAAAGCTTTAAAAGAGTACATTTTAACTCAAAATTAAATCAAAAGTGAAGTTTAGGTACAATCATTCTCTTAAATTACGGTGAAAGAAGGTCATGATATACGAACACGAAATCCCTGAAGGGAGTCGACTCTATTTTGGAAAAAGCGCGGCTTTAAAGCGAAAGATTGAAACAGAAGCTGCCCGCAGGCTTTGCGAGGCTGGTTTTGAAGAGATTGTAACTCCCTTTTTTTCCTACCATCAGCATCGAGAAATTGATGAGAGTGAGCTATTGCGGTTTTCTAATGAGGCAAACCGTTTGGTATCTTTAAGAGCAGATAGCACTTTGGATGTAGTGCGGCTTATTATAAGACGGCTAGGGCGTACAACGCACCATAAAAAGTGGTTTTATATTCAGCCTGTATTTCGCTATCCAAGTTTGGAATTTTATCAAATCGGCGGAGAGCTTATCAATCAAGATGATCTATCTTTAAGTGTTGACATGGTTGAGGGATTGTTAGAACACTTTACATGTAAAGCCTATTTACAAGTTAGCCATATTCAAATTCCAAAAATTATCTCTAAAATGCTTGATATTCCGCTTGAGGTTTTAAAATCTGGTCAGCTTGAAACTTTACTAGCTCACAATGAACCATGGTTAAATACTTTAGCTACTTTGCAAGATCCTGATAAAATCGATACAATCTTAGATTCTATTCCAGATGAATTAAGAGTGCCTTTATTAGAGATGAAAAGGCTAGCAAGTACATGTAAATATGCTAAAGTGATAGTTGCTCCGCTCTATTATGCAAAAATGCGTTATTACGATAGACTCTTTTTTCGTTTTGTTGCGGGAAATAAGACCATCGCAAGCGGCGGGCAGTATGCTTTTAAAAAGGAGTGCTCTAGCGGATTTGGAGTTTATACAGACGCACTCATTGAAACTTTAATGCAATAGGGAAAAAGATGAATAAAGCAGATGTAGTAGTTGGAATACAATGGGGAGATGAGGGCAAGGGTAAAATTGTCGATCACCTTGCACAAAAATATGATGTAGTTTGCCGTTCCCAAGGCGGGCATAATGCTGGACATACAATTTGGGTAGATGGAGTGCGATATGCGCTGCATCTTATTCCCTCTGGAGTGCTAAACCCAAAAGCGTGCAATATCATTGGAAATGGAGTTGTGGTAAGTCCAAAATCACTTATAGAAGAGATGGCTCAGTTTGATAATCTTCAAGGCCGTCTTTTTATTAGCGATAAAGCCCATTTAAATCTATCCTACCACGCCCAAATCGATCAAGCAAGGGAACGCTTAAAGGGCAAAAATGCCATTGGAACAACAGGAAAGGGAATTGGGCCTGCATATGCTGATAAGATAAGTAGAACTGGACATCGTGTTTGTGAACTGCTTAATCCAAAAAAACTTTGTGATTCTATTTTAGATAATTTTGCGACAATGGAGCCTGTTGTAAAGGCTTTGGGCATTGCTTTGCCAAAAGAGGATGAACTTTTAAAAACGCTCCAAAGCTACAAAGAGGCTTTAGAGCCGTTTATTGCGGACACAACTCAAATGGTTTGGAATGCGCTTGAAGAGGGTAAAAGCATGCTCTTAGAAGGAGCACAAGGCACACTTTTGGATATTGACCATGGAACATATCCGTATGTGACAAGTTCAAACACTGTAAGTGCTGGAGCTTGCACTGGGCTTGGATTGAGTCCAAAAGATATTGGCTCTGTTTTGGGAATTATAAAAGCTTATACAACAAGAGTGGGTCATGGCCCATTTCCAACAGAAGAGAGTGGTGAAATTGGCAAAAAGATGGCTGATGTGGGCAAAGAGGTTGGAACAACAACTGGTAGACGCAGACGCTGTGGATGGTTTGATGCGGTAGCTGTTCGCCATGCTGCAAGATTAAATGGGTGCGATAAATTCGCACTTATGAAGCTAGATGTGCTTGATGGATACAAAAGTGTTAAAATATGCTATGCTTATGAAGTTGATGGAAAAGAGGTAGATTACGTTCCAACAAATTTAGAATCGGCAAAACCAATTTATGAAACTTTGCCTGGCTGGAAAAGTGTAGCTGGTATTAGAAAGTATGAAGATTTACCACAAGAGGCCAAGGTTTATATAAAACGTATTGAGAGCTTAACGAAAACAAAGGTAGGGATTATCTCAACCTCTCCTGATCGAAAGGATACAATCATCCTCTAAAAGGAGGAGAAATGTTAAAACAATACAAGGCAATTGCTAAAGTCAAGCGCCAAATTTTGGAACAAAAAGAGGCAGCTTTGATGAAAGCAAGAGCAGAAGTAAAAAAGTGCCAAAATTCTCTTGAATTGATTTCAAAAGAGATTAATAGCTTATCGGCTCCAACAAAGGGGGCGTATCAAGAGTTTTTACATGTAAAGGCTTTACATGAGCAGTTAATGCGCCAAAAAAACTATTTAAAAGATGAGCTACTTAGAGTTCAAAAAAAAGAGCAGATGTGTTTGCACCATTTTAATGAAGCAAAGCGTGAGTTTGAAAAAATTAAATATTTACAAGAGAGTGCTTACACAAAGGTCTTAAATCAACGAAAAAGAGAGGAGCAAAACGCTCTTGATGAGGTTGCATTCCAACTGCACGTACTTCAAGAAAGGTGAGTTATGAGGGCTTTTATTTTAATTGTAATCTTATCAATCTCCTTTGTTCAAGCTCAAGTGACTGACTGCACAAAAATATTTGAAGAGCGCAAAGAGGAGTTGCGGCGCGAAGCTGAGCAAGTGGATGAAGCAAGGCAGTCTTTTGAAGCACTTAAGGCTGCAAGCACTGCGCTTTTTGAACGGCAAGAGAAGGCAATTGAACAAAAGCGTGCCGAATTAGAAGCTTATGAGCAGCAGTTAAAAGAGAAAGAAGAGGCTATTCAAAAGCGGCTAGAAGAGAATAGAAAAATTTTAGCACTTATAAAAGAAGCAAAAGAGAATCGTTTGGTTGAAACCTATGCAAAGATGCGCGATAATGCGGCAGCTCAAATTCTTGAATCGATGGATAGAAAAGAGGCTGCTGGGATATTTTTTGCTCTTCCGCCAAAAAAAGTTTCAAAAATCATGGCAAAGATGGATCCTGTTGCTGCTTCGGAGATTACATCTTTGTTAAACGAAGGACCACCGTTTAAATAGGAGGGTGCAATGGAAGCGTATGAGAGCCTAATCCAGACACTAGGTTTATCAATGGGTGCTGCATGGGCAAGTGGAATTAATTTATACGCAACTCTTTTGGTATTGGGGCTTGGTGGAATTTATGGAGTAGTTGCGCTACCTCCTGAACTTGAAATTCTTACAAATCCAGCTATTATTGGTGCGGCTGGACTTATGTATATGGTAGAGTTTTTTGCTGATAAAACTCCAGGAGTTGATACTGCCTGGGATGGAATCCACTCATTTATCCGCATTCCAGCAGGCGCCCTGCTTGCCGCTGGGGCAGTTGGCGAAGTAAGTCCCGCTTTAGCTGTGGCTGCAGCAATAGCAGGAGGCGGAATGAGTGCTGCAACACATTCTGCAAAATCAGGAACGAGAATTTTAATCAATTCATCTCCTGAACCCTTTAGCAACTGGGGTGCTTCAATTGGAGAAGATTTACTCGTTTTTGCAGGATTATGGGCTGCGCTAAATCATCCTCTGTTTTTCTTAATTGCCTTAGTTTTATTTATATTTTTACTCATATGGTTACTGCCAAAAATTTGGAAGGGCATAAAAAAACTTTTTAGTGTAATAGGGCGGATATTAAGTGTGGAAAAAAGCTCTAAACAGGCATCAGATACTGAAGATGAACTCTCACAGTTAGACACCTTAAATCGTTTGCGTCAAAGTGGAGGATTGAGTGAAGAGGAGTATAATGAAGCAAAGGCAAAAATTTTAAAAAGCCATAAAAATTACTAAAAAGAAGATTCTATTTTTAAAGAGTATAAACTATCCTCAACATATATTTACCTTTTTTTAGATAAAATTGCCTAAAACTTAAAGAAGGTGCATCTATGAAAGTCCGCATGCCACACACTCCTTATATTGCCAATAAAATTGCTATTGATTTACTTAACTGCGGCTTCGTAACACTCACTCAAGGTTTAGAGCCAGTAGCAAAAATTGCTCAAGAAATTTTGGCCGAAGATGTAGAAAAAGAGTTAGCTCTTGAAAATAGGGTGAATGAAGTTTTAGAAGACAATAATGATGATATTGAGTTTATGCAAGTTGATCGTCGAAATATGTTTTGGCTTATTAAAAAAAGATTAGCCAAAGATTTTGATGTGACACTCTCATATGAAGATCGGTACAATGACATTGCACACCGAATTCTAGAAGCCGCATGGAAAGAAGATCTTTTAGAATACAATGTGTCAGAAAACCGTGTTAAGAATGTTATTTACAATGGAATTGACAGTTATCTTAAGAGTTTTGAAGGAATTGAAGATATTGTTATTGAAAAAATTAGTCACTATAAGCGTAAATTGATTCCTGGATCTGAAGAGTATGAATTAGTATTTGAACGCCTATATGAAGAAGAGTTACGTCGCAAGGGAATGCTAAAATGAGTTTAATGAAAGCTTGGATCTATATTGAAAATGGGCTTTTTTTTGAGGCTAAAGCCTTTGGAAAGTCTGGAACTAAAGTTGGCGAAATTGTCTTTAATACATCAATGACAGGTTATCAAGAGATTGTAACTGATCCTAGCTATGCAGGGCAATTTATAGTTTTTACAATGCCTGAAATCGGGATAGTTGGCACCAACCCTGATGATATGGAGAGCCAAAAGGTTCATGCTTCTGGAATGATTGTCCGAAAAGTTAATACTAAGCCGTCTAATTTTCGCTCCAAAATGGATTTGCCCCAATTTTTAAGTCAATCTGATGCTCTTGGGATTTGTGATATTGATACGAGGGTGCTAACTAAAGTTATTCGTGATAATGGGCCTATGATGATGATAGCCTCTACTGAAATATCCGATAAAAAAGCTTTACAAAAAAAACTTGAAAGCTCACCGCGAATTGAGCAAGTCGATTACATTCAAAAAGTTACTACTCCAAAGGCATATATTCACGAGTGGGCAGCTTGGGATGATGTAAAGCTTAGTTATAAAAAAGCATCTAAGAGTTTGGGCAAAAAGATTGTAGCTTACGATTTTGGCGTTAAAAGAAATATATTAAATGAACTATGCGAAACTGGTTTAGAAGTTGAGGTTGTTCCAGCTTCTACTCCTGCAAAAGATTTGGTTAAACGCTTTAAAGATAATGAAATTGCAGGAGTTTTCCTCTCTAACGGTCCTGGAGATCCTTTAATCTTAAAAGATATTGTAAAAGAGATACAGGTTTTAATTGACGCTAAGGTTCCTATGTTTGGAATTTGCCTAGGCCATCAGCTGCTTAGCATTGCTCACGGCTATCCTACATATAAACTTAAGTTTGGACAACATGGAGGAAACCATCCTGTAAAAAATATGGCAACAAATATTGTTGAAATCACAGCTCAAAACCACAACTATAATGTTCCTACTGAAGTTTGTAAGGTTGCTACGCCGACTCATTACAATCTTTTTGATGATACGATTGAGGGTTTAGAGTATCATGATTCACCAATATTTTCAGTACAGCACCACCCTGAGGCAAGCCCTGGCCCTCATGAGAGTAAATACATATTTAAAAGCTTTGCATCACGTATATAAGGACAAGCCATAGATGCTATAAATATTGCAACAATTATTAGCGTAGCCTTTTTTGGCAGTCTGGGTCACTGTATTGGTATGTGTGGTGGTTTTGTTGTTGCATATACTAGTGCTAAAATCGATCCTAACGCCTCAGCGCCTTCCCAATTAGTAGCTCATATCTTTTATAACTTAGGGCGGGTAAGCTCTTATGTTATTTTGGGCATCATTTTTGGAGCGCTTGGCGAAGTGATTGCATTCACGCCCGTTGCAATGGGGTATCTTTATTTTGTAATTGGCCTTTTAATGGTTTTAATGGGACTGTCACTTATGGGGAAATTGAAGTTTTTAACATCCATTGAGTGCACTTTATCTTCTTTACCTGTTGTAAAATATCTTTTTAGTTCCCTTATTCGCTCGCCATCTTTGATGAGCTTTTATGGTTTGGGAATGTTAAATGGATTTTTGCCCTGTGGCTTGGTATACTTTTTTGCCGCATCGGCTGTTGCAACTGCATCTTGGTTTTGGGGCGGTGTGGTAATGCTTATTTTTGGATTATCAACTATCCCAGCACTTTTGGGATTTGGATATTTAGTTGGCTTTTTAAAAGGGGGTAACTTTAGAGAGGTGATGATTAAAATTGCATCTATTTTAATCATCGGCTATGGAATATATATGAGCTATTTAGGTTTTATGGCAACTCAAGGTGCGCTATGAATTTTACAACATATCAAGAGGCGATTGAAAATAGCAATATTGTTTCAAAAACAGATATTAATGGCATCATTACTTTTGTAAATGATGAGTTTTGTAGGATTAGTGGTTACTCAAGAGAGGAGCTAATAGGGGCTAATCACAATATAGTTCGCCATCCTGATGTGCCAAAAGAGACTTTTAAAAAGCTGTGGGATACTATACTTAATAAACAAGTTTATAAATCTACAGTTAAAAATCTTGCAAAAGATGGAAGTACATTTTATGTAAATACAACCGTTATTCCCATGCTTGATGCAAATGGGGAGATTGAAGAGTTTATTGCAATTAGATACGATGTTACAGATACAGTCAATCTTACCGAAGCATTAAAAAGAAAAGAAGAGGAGTTAAAACAGCTCAATGCAACCTTG
>DDHL01000010.1:28645-43700 GCA_002352945.1 Campylobacteraceae bacterium UBA1877
CTCCGGGATTTAAATCGGAATCTTGAGCGGCGTGTGCAAGAGGAGCTGGCTAAAAATCGAGAAAAAGAGCGTTTGCTTTACCAGCAGGCACGACTTGCTTCTATGGGTGAGATGATTGGCAATATTGCCCACCAGTGGCGCCAGCCTCTTTCAGAGCTTGGAATTCATCTGTATAAGCTAAAAAAGTTTTATAAGATTCGACAAAAAGAGTCTTTTGATGAAACTTATGAGGATGCTAAGCGCGTTATTAAAAAGATGTCTCAAACCATAGATGATTTTAGAAATTTTTTCAATGCCCAAAAACCTAAAGAGACCTTTTTGGTTAGTGATGTTATTGATGATACTTTAACCATGTTAAAAGGAACCCTCAAAAATGAGCAAATAACTGTTAGAGTTACTGCAGAAGAGAAGGTTTCAATTTATGGATACAAAAGTGAGCTTACACAAGTTTTAATCAATCTAATAACTAATGCAAAAGATGCCTTTGTGGAAAAGGGGTGCAAAGATCGATATATTGATATTAATGCTGCAAAATTTGACGGACAAACTATATCTATTACTGTTCGAGATAATGCAGGCGGAATTGATGAAGAGATTTTAGAAAAGATATTTGAACCCTATTTTACCACTAAGCAGCCAAGTCTTGGAACTGGTTTGGGGCTATATATGAGTAAGATGATTATTGAAAATAGCATGCATGGATCAATTGAAGTTTTTAATGCAGGTAGCGGGGCTTGTTTTGATATAAAAGTTCCGATAGAATTGAAAGAAGAAAAAAGGGAATAAAAATGGAGTTTGGCGATTTAAAAAACCTTGTTGTTATGTTTGTGGAAGATGAAACTGATATCCGTGAAGCACTCTCAAGCGCTATTGAGGATGAATTTGCAAAACTGATTTTAGCTAGAGATGGTGAAGATGGTGTAAAAAAGTTTAAAAAGTTTAAGCCAGACATAGTTATAACTGATATTTCTATGCCAATTATGGATGGGCTTGAGATGACAAAAGCAATTAAGGAGATTTCAAAAGAGACTCCAGTGATTATTTTAAGCGCATTTAGTGAAAAAGAGCGCCTTTTAAAAGCTATTGATGTTGGTGTTGATAAATATCTTATTAAACCAATTGATCCAGATGAGCTTATGGATACCTTGCGCCATGTTGCGCAAGAGAAGTTTTCAATTGGAGATATTGTAGAAATTGGAAATGGATACCAGTTTGATAAGAACAAACGGGTTTTAATACACAATAACAGCATCATCCCTTTAACAAAAAAGGAGCTTTTATTCATCTCTTTACTTGTAAAATATCTTGGAACCTATGTGCTCCATGAAGATATCAAGCGCTCTGTTTGGACAAATAAAAATGTATCAGATGCTGCTATACGTACCTTCATTAAGCGTATTCGCGAAAAGACTAGCAAAAATTTCATTAAAAATGTTCCTGGGCTAGGATATAAGATAGATACCGATACTTAATCCAAAAACCACTAAATCTATTTAACACAAATTTAATCTTATTAAGCTTGCTCGTACCTAACTTATTTTATAATCTCGCAATTATGTGATATTTTTGTGACATAAAAATCTTAGCAGGAGGAATTTAATGCAGCCAAGTAATGCATTGAACTACGACTATACGGTTGCAAAATGGTTCATGTATGCTTCCATTCTATTTGGAATCATCGGGATGGCAATCGGTGTGGTAATTGCCTATCAAATGGCATTTCCCGAGCTAAACTATCTTGCGGGTGAGTATGGTACGTTTAGCAGACTCCGACCCCTCCATACCAATGGAACTATTTTTGGGTTCATGTTAAGTGGTATTTTTGCCACATGGTACTATGTTGGACAGCGGGTTCTTAAAGTCTCCATGGCAGAATCTCCCTTTTTAATGTTTGTTGGGAAGTTGCAATTTTGGCTATACATGCTTGTAATGTTAGCTGCAGTTGTTTCGCTCTTTATGGGATATTCTACATCAAAAGAGTATGCAGAGCTTGAATGGCCAATCGATATTGGTGTTGTGCTAGTTTGGGTTTTGTGGGGTGTTAGCATCTTTGGGCTTATTGGAATTCGTCGAGAAAAGACTCTTTATATTTCACTTTGGTACTACATTGCAACATTTTTAGGAATTGCAATGCTTTATCTGTTTAACAATATGTCAGTTCCAACATACTTCATCTCAGGTATGGGAAATTTTTTCCATTCTGTTTCAATGTATGCAGGAACTAATGATGCATTAGTTCAGTGGTGGTATGGCCACAATGCTGTTGCTTTTGTATTTACTGTTGGTATTATTGCTCAAATTTACTACTTCCTTCCAAAAGAGTCAGGACAGCCAATCTATTCTTATAAATTATCTTTATTGTCGTTTTGGGGATTGATGTTTGTATACCTTTGGGCAGGTGGACACCACTTAATCTACTCAACAGTTCCAGACTGGATGCAAACAATGGGTTCGGTTTTCTCAATAGTGCTCATTTTGCCTTCATGGGGTAGTGCAATTAATATGCTTTTAACTATGAAGGGTGAGTGGGGACAGTTAAAATCTAATCCTTTGGTTAAATTTATGGTTCTAGCTTCAACATTTTATATGTTTAGTACAATTGAGGGGCCAATTCAATCGATAAAATCTGTAAACGCGCTTGCTCACTTTACCGATTGGGTTCCTGGCCACGTCCATGATGGTACATTAGGATGGGTAGGCTTTATGACTATGGCTGCAATGTTCCACATGACACCACGAATCTTCAAAAAAGAGTTGTATAGCAAAAAGTTGATGGAGATGCAATTTTGGATTCAAACCACAGGTATTGTGCTTTACTTCTCAAGTATGTGGATTGCGGGTATTACACAAGGTATGATGTGGCGTGCAACTGACCAATTTGGTAACCTAGCATACTCTTTTATCGATACAGTTACAGTATTGATTCCATACTACATCATTAGAGCTACTGGTGGATTGTTGTACCTTATTGGTTTCTTTATGTTTGTGTACAATATTTATAAAACCGTGACTGCTAGCAAAGCACTTGAGAAAGAACCTCAAAATGCTTCGCCAATGGCAGCGTAAAAGGAGGATGGATAATGTTTAGCTGGTTAGAGAAAAACCCTTTCTTTTTCGCCGTTGCAGTATTTATTGTTATTGCCTATGCTGGTGTGGTAGAGATTCTTCCTCACTTTGCTGAGCAAGCACGTCCTGTTGAGGGAAGAAAACCTTATACAGTTTTACAATTGGCCGGTCGTCATGTTTATATCAAAGAGAGCTGTAATGCCTGCCATTCACAACTTATCCGACCATTTAAGTCTGAAACAGACCGCTATGGTATGTACTCACTAAGTGGAGAGTACGCATATGATCGTCCATTTTTATGGGGATCAAAAAGAACAGGTCCAGATTTGATGCGGGTTGGAAACTACCGTACAACTGACTGGCATGAAAACCATATGTGGGACCCAAAATCTGTTGTTCCAAAATCAATCATGCCTGCGTATAAGCATATGTTTGAAAAGAATGCAGACTTAGAGACAGCTTATGCTGAAGCATATACAGTTAAAAAAGTTTTTAATGTTCCTTATGACACTGAGGGCATGCCTTCACTTGGTACATGGGAAGAGGCCAAAAAATCTATTATGGCTGAGGCTAAAGTTATTGTTGACAATATGAAAAACCAAGATGTCAAAGACGCATTTGCTAGGGGCGAAGTGCGAGAGATTGTCGCAATTATTGCGTACATGAATAGCTTAAAATAAGGTGTTTGACGTGGAAATGGAAACAATTAGGCAGTTGCAAGCATATGGATATTTCTTTTTTACAGCCTTTTTAGCAATTGTGCTTTATGGCTATATTTTTCACCTGTATCGTTCAGAAAAGATTGGACGAAGAAATTATGAAAAGTATGCAGATATTGCCCTAAATGATGAGATTACAGATACTCCTGTAGAGTCCATTTCTACGACTACACAAAGTGCCAATAACAAAGAGGAGCAATAAAAATGGAATGGTTTAATTTAAGCGACAACGTTAATCTCTTGGCGTTGATCGGAGCAGCAGCAATTATTCTAATCACGTTATTTACTGCTGGAAAATATTTTAAGCAGATGCGTGATGATAAGAGCGAAGGGGAGTTGCTAGAGCACAATTGGGATGGAATTGGCGAGTATAAAAATCCACTCCCAATGGGCTGGGCTGTTATGTTTTTACTTACAATTATTTGGGCAATATGGTATTATTTATGGGGATATCCTCTCAATGCGTATTCTCAAATTGGAGAGTACAATGAAGAGGTTGCAAGCTATAATGCTAAATTTGAAAATAAATGGGCCAACCCTGACCACGCTACTTTAATGGGTATGGGCGAGGGTGTATTTTTGGTTCAATGTGCCCAGTGTCACGGTATTTTAGGTGATGGCATGGCGGGCAAAGCAGCCGATCTTTCTGCTTGGGGAAATGAGAAGGCAATTGTAGATGTTATCTTAAATGGTTCAAAAGGATTGGGTTACCCATTAGGAGAGATGCCTGCTGGATTGCTTGATGAAGATAGTGCTAAAGCGGTAGCTGCTTACATGGTTCAAGAGGTTTCAAAAACTCAAAAAGCATCTGATCCATCTTTAGTTGCGATGGGTGAAGCGCTTTGGGCAACATGTGCAGCATGCCACGGTGAAGATGGCAAAGGCATGATGGGGCAATCCCCTGATTTATCATCTTATGGAAAACCTGCATTTGTTGTAGATGTTTTAAATCGTGGTAAATTGGGTCATATAGGCAATATGCCTGCTTTTAACGATGGACGTTTGACCACCGTGCAAAAAGAGGCTGTTGGCACATATATTCTTTCCCTGTCAAAATAAGGAGTTATGATGGAAAATACAAATAGACATATCTTCTCACTGCATGGCATTACAGGTATGCTTATTGCAACTTTATTGCTCATTAGCATCTTAGTTGGATTGACATGGTGGGGAATTATCGCACAGCAATCGGTAGCCGATAAGCCGTATAAAATTGAAAACCCTGAGCAAATTCAAAAAATTAGCAAGGGCAATGCAGCTCTTAAAACGGTTAAGGAGTGAGTCATGGCTGATCATATGGATAAAATCATCACCGTTGGTCTAATTATAACTGCAGTCATTTGTGCATGGGCTGTTTTAACATCAAATAATCTATTTATTGGATGAGTAATTTAAAATATTGGAGTAATCGCCTTTTGGCGGTTGCTCTATTTTTTTTAACCCTATCTTCTGCCCTTGCTAATACTGTTTTAATTAATGAAGATATTGTTGGCAAATTGGCAATCCAAAAGATTTCACTTCTTGGTAGAGAACTTCGCGATAAAACAGGAGTAAATCTCTATTTGATGGCTGTTGAAGATTTGGATGGTAAAACGATGGATCAATTTATCAAAGAGAATAAATTTGAGATTCAAAATCCATACGCCATCCTTTTTCTTGCAAAAAATGACCATCAGGTAAATATCATCACAAGTGATAATGTAGATTCGATGTTTGACAAAGATAAAACCCTAAGTCCATACCCATGGTCTGGGACTATATTGCCGTTATTGGCAATTAAAAAAGATAATGCAGATAAGTATACTGCTGCAATGCTCAATGGTTATGCTGATATTGCGGAACAGATTGCAAACTATCATCATGTTACCTTAGAGCAGGCAATTGGCAATGCAAATAAGTCTACAATTGGCATCATAAGGCTCATTTTTTATGGCATTATTGCATATGTTGGATTAAAATTAATATACCGGAGGATAAAAAGCCGTGGAAGCAAAGCTTAATAAAAAAGACTCACTAAATGCTTGGCCATATGCAATTGTAGCCGGGATAATTCTTATCATCATCGCTTGTGCCTATACGATAAAGATAGCTCTTGATAATCCAGTTGAACTAGATAGCGGATTTTACTTGAGTAAATACCAGGATGTAGATTATAAAATCAATGAGCTCTTATCAAAACAGAAAATTTTTGATGCAGCATATCAAGTTGATTTTGGCATTAAAAAGATTGTTATGAAAAAACCAACAACGATTCCAATTGCTATTATTGATAAAACAAGCAATCAACCGGTAGATTTAGCTTCAATTCGCCTACTTGTAACAAGACCAGATACTAATGCGTACAATATTGAACTATCACCAACTTCTATTAAAGATGGATACTACCTTTTTGGTCCAATTACTGTTGAACTTCCCGGACGATGGCAGCTGCTTGCTAAAATAGGCATTGAAGATAAAGAGGGTTTTATTAAGCGCGAAATCTATGCAACTCCGTAAGATTTTGATACAATGATTCCCAAAATATTTTGGGGGCTCAATGGTTCATATATTTCCAACCAATAGAGCAGTACGCTCATTTTATCTTGCACAATCTAAAAAGAATCAGCTTCTTCCTAAGGCTTACTCAATTCAAAGTTTTTTTGAATACGCTTTACGTGTAAAGGATAAAATCAGAGCCGATAACCTCATAAGAACCCTTTGCATGCAAGAAGCGATCGACTTTGATGCCTTTGAAGAGTTGCATATTCCTAGAAACTTTATGGCCTTTGTCAAACATGAAGATTACCTTTTTCGCTTCTTTGAAGAGTTAAGTGCTGAAGAGGTTAATTTTGATGCGCTAAAAAATGCCGATACTTACGCTTTATATGATGAACACTTAACAATTTTAAAAACAGTTTATGAAAGATACGTTAAAGCCCTTGAGGCTAGGGGCTATTATGATCTAATAACTCTTCGAAAAAATTATACGCTAGATAATGAATTTATTGTCGCCACAAAAGAGATTACATTACATCATGAGGGCTATTTAAGTAATTTTGAATTGCGAGTTTTTAGTGAAATTTCTAAAATTGTACCTTTACATGTAAAGATGGTTGCAACCCAGTTTAATAGCACCGAAACAAAAAGACTTTTTAATTTAACCTGCTCAAAACCAAAAGCCATCAGTGGCTTGCTTTTTGCAAAAGAGTTTAAAAAAAGAGATTTAGATGTTGATTTAAAAGTAAAAGTTGCCCCTTTTAATCAGCGCAATTTGCAGGTTGGTTTTGTCTTTGACCAAATTGCTAGGTTTGTCAATGATGGGCTTGATCCAGAAAATATTGTTGTTGTGCTTCCCGATGAGAGTTTTGCAACTACGCTAAGAATGTATGATAAAAACCGTGTTTTAAATTTTGCTATGGGTATAAGCGTAACAACAACATTTTTATATAAAAAGTGGCATGCAAATTACACCTTTTCAAAGCAGCAAAACCAAGAAAACAGACACAGGCAAGATAGATATGGCTCGATGCCAAGTTGGCAGGATTGGTGGAATAAAAGGGTTGATTTTAAGCAGTTTTTAAAACTATTTGATGATTATGAGTTGGCATCAAAACCTTTAAAAGAGCTTTTAGAAAAGGAGTTTTCTAGATTTAAACGACTTTTTGATTGGCAAAAGAGTCTGCTTTTTAAAGATGGAGTTGAGCTATTTTTACATGAACTTGCAAAACAGAGCTTGGATGATGTAAATGGGGGACCAGTAACCGTACTTGGATTGCTAGAAACCAGAGGGGTGCATTTTGATGGTGTAATTATTGTAGATTTTAATGACTCTCTTATTCCAAAAAAGAGCCAAAAAGATTGGTTTTTATCATCCTCTTTGCGAGCCCATGCAGGATTGCCTGACTCTCAAGCAAGGGAAAATTTACAGCGCCATTACTACTACCGACTTTTAATGCAAGCTTCGCATAAAGCGCTCTCATACGTACAAAATGAACAATCAATGCCATCAAGTTTTTTGCACTCTTTTGAACAAATACGCCTAGAGTATAACCCCTCCTTGCTTGCAGCAAGTTTTATGCCAAAAAGGGTAGAGATTTCTAAAACAAATCTAGATTTTTCACAAAAGCACGATCTTTTAAGTTATCCAATCTCAGCAAGTAGGCTCAAAACACTCCTTACATGTAAAAGGAGGTACTATTACCAATACATTCAAAAATTAGAAGATGTAAAACTACCCCATGATGGTTTGGATTCACTTGATATTGGAACTGCAATACACAGCGCTTTTGAAAAACTTTACACTACATTAGATGAAGATGTTCTCACAAATAAAAGAGTGTGGAAAAACAGGATAAAATCCTACCTAAAAACCACTCTAGAGCCAAGTTTGCATTGGGAGTTAGAGTCTGGAATTTGGGAAAATAGGTTTAATAAAATTTGCGATATTGAAATCTCTCGTTTCAAAGAGGGCTGGCGGCCATGGAAATTAGAAGAGTCTATTACTTGTAAATTCCACCAATTTACCCTCCATGGTCGAATTGATAGGATTGACCGCCATGAGGATGGACGCCTTGAAGTGCTTGATTATAAAACGGGCACAATCTTACAATCGGGCCCAAAAACATTACAAAATAGAATCGATTTTCAACTTGTTTTTTACCATATATTGGCTTCAACCTTAGGAAGTGTTTATAATGTGGGCTATTATGATTTAAACCAAGGCAGAATCGTACATGAAAACAATATGGAGTCTTTAAAAGATAGACTTTTAGAGGCTTTAGAGGAAAATAGGATTATTTTTGATTTTGAAAAAACATCCAAACAATCGCACTGCAATAGGTGCCCATTTGCAAGGTTGTGTCAAAGGAAGAGTCAATGGAGTTAGCTTTAGCCTTAGAAGCAAGCGCGGGAAGTGGAAAGACTTTTGCTCTTAGTGTAAGGTACTGTGCTCTTGTTTTAAAAGGGGCAAATCCAAATAATATTGTAGCTCTAACCTTTACTAAAAAAGCAGCTAATGAGATGAAAACAAGGGTTTTAAACACTCTTGAGTCTTTGCATGAAATGGATGCAGAGTGCAAAGAGATTGCTTCAGTTTTAGGATGGAGCAAAAGTGAAGTGCTCGAAAAAAGAGATGCTATATTAGACTCATTTTATCAAGCTTCACTGCATATTGAAACTATTGATGCTTTTATTGGAAGAATTTTGCGAAAATTCTCTTTACATGTAGGGGTAATGCCAGATTTTACAATCCAGTCGATTCCTGATAGATTTTCAATCCAGCAACTCTTTTTAGAAAAAACAAAACAAGCAGGCCAGATGGAGAGTCTCATTGAGCTTTCAAATGCTATGCGGTGGCGACTAACAAACCTTTTTGAACTTTTTGAACAGCTTTATGAAAAAGCGGGTGAATTGGATGGGGTTTTTCCAAAACCAAAACCACATCCAAATGCTAGCTTGGTTTTAAAAGCCTCCAAGGATATTTTGGATTTTTTGGAAAAAACAGCGGTTTCAAAAAGAGCTAAAAAGCCCTTTGAGACAGATGATATTAAAGAGTTGGCAGGTAAAACTTTTTGGCAAAAAGAGAGTTTAAATTATTGGGATTACAAAAAAATCTATACCCCTTTACTTGATGATCTTTTTGCCAAGCTAAAAGATGCATATGCGCACTATACGAAACAAAAAGAGGCATTCTTACTAGGTGAATTAAAAAGTGCATTTGAAAGGTATGTGCAAGCAAGACATGAGTGGATAGCAAGAAGCGGGTCTTTGACCTTTGCTGATGTGACCCATCTTGTTTACAATCTTATGCAAAAAGGTATTGATAAAGAATTTCTCTATTTTCGTCTTGATGGTCAAGTAGAACATTTGCTTATAGATGAATTTCAAGATACAAGTGTAGCCCAGCTTGAGATTTTAGCACCGCTTATTGAGGAGATTATTTCTGGAGTTGGAGTCCAAAGTGGACGGAGCTTTTTTTATGTTGGAGATGTGAAACAGTCAATTTATAGGTTTCGAGGGGGCCAAGAAGCTCTTTTTTATGAGACGGTAGAGAGATTTAGGGTTAGTGTGGATGCGCTTAAAGTCAATTACAGAAGCGCAAAGGCTCCGGTTTTATTTGTAAATGAGGTATTCAAAAAAGCTCTTAAGCGCTACCAACCCCAAACTCCACACAGTAAAGAGATGGGATATGTGGAAGTAAAAATCAATGAGGATGCAAAAGATGGGGTTTTAGAGAGCTTAAAAACTCTTTTAGAAAATGGGGTAAATGCAGATGATATTGCCATTTTAACCCACACAAACGATGATGCTAGTTCATTGCAAGAGGCAATTAATGAGAAATTTCCTTTGCTTAGTGTAAGCACACAAAGCAGTAAGAAGTTAATCGATGCTTTATCGGTTCAAGTTTTAATTTCATATTTACGCTACCTTTACTTTAATACGCCTCTTGATAGGGCTTGCATTGAGCATCTTCAAGGTGTTGCACCCCTAAGAGATAAAGAGATTTTAAATAAGCCCTTAGAAGAAATTGTTTTAGAGGGAATTGAGATTTTTGGTCTTGATGGCTCCGATATAGAGTTGGTTGCATTTATGGAGGCTATTAGTGATTATGAGGATATTGAATCATTTTTGTTTAATATAGATAGATTTGATGCCCTCTCTCCACAACAATCCCACGATGGAGTGAGTTTGTTAACTATCCATAAATCCAAAGGTCTTGAATTTGAGTATGTGATAGTAGCCGATAAGTTAGGCGGAGAACATTATGGCTCAAATCCACTTTTGTTTGAGTATGATGGAGCAAGATTAAAGAGTATCTTTTATGTGCAAAAGCAGCGCGAATATGTAGATGCAAGATACAATGAAGCAAAAACAAAAGAGCAGCAAAGCAGGTACCAAGATAGATTAAATGCTCTTTATGTTGCATTTACAAGAGCAAAAAGCGGATTAATAATTGCTCAAAAATCTCAAAAGAGTGTTTTTGAACCATTAAACCTTGAGTGCCAGACAATTGGCAAAATCACGCCAAGCAAGAAGGCTCTTGCTAAAGAAACAAATCCACTCATAAAACCAACTGAGTTTTTTGCCCTAGGAAAACAGGAGGTAAAAAGGGTTGATGATGAGGATTCAAGCCAGCAGTGGATGGCAAAGCGTTTTGGAAAAATGCTGCATGCTTGCATAGAAAATTGCCAGGCATGGGATGAAAAAAGTGTTATAAAAGCCTTTGAAAAGGTAAGAGCGCTTAACTACTTTTTACTAGAAGATGACCAATGGCAGGATATTCAAAATCGTCTGCTTAATCTAAGCAAAGATACAACCTTTCAAAAGCTTATTGATAGAGCACAAATTTTTCATGAGCAGCCTCTTTTTTACAAAGAGGAGAGAAAGCAGATCGATACGCTTTTAGTAAAAGAAGATAAGTTTGTAATAATTGATTATAAAAGCGGGATAAAAAAAGAGGAGCATCAAGAGCAAGTAAGAGGTTATCAAGAGGCAATCAGAGCTATCACATCTAAACCAACCGAGGGTTGGCTCTTTTACTTAAAGAGAGATGCAATTGAGGCCATTAGCTTATAAAATGCTGAAATTAAGCTAAGTTAAAGTATATATTCAATACAATCACCCTTCTTAAAACATATTGGCAAAGGCACGACGATGACAAAAGTTATTAAGCCGAACGAAATACGGCGAGACTGGATTGTGATTGATGCTGAAGGTAAACGTTTTGGTCGTATTTTGACTGAAGTTGCTACTCTTTTACGCGGAAAACACAAACCATACTATACCCCTAATGTTGACTGTGGTGATTATGTGGTCATTATCAATGCAAGTAAAGCAGTTTTTAGTGGCAATAAAACGGATTCAAAACTTTACCACCGCCATTCAGGCTACTTTGGAAGCACTAAGAGTGAGAAACTTGGAGATTTGCTTGTAAACAATCCTGTAAAACTCTATAAACTTGCGGTTCGAGGTATGTTGCCAAAGACAACTTTAGGTAAAGAGATGCTTAAAAAACTCAAAGTGTATGCAGGTAGCGAACATCCTCATACGGCTCAAGTTAGCAAGTCAGAAGGAAAATAACAATGGCAAAAATATATGCAACAGGAAAACGAAAATCTGCAGTCGCTAAAGTATGGGTAAGCCCAGGCAGCGGTAAAATTATCGTTAATGGCATGGATTTAAATACTTGGCTTGGTGGACATGAAGCTATTAAATTAAAAGTAGTGCAGCCACTTTTGGTTACTAAACAAGAGAGCACTATGGATATTGTAGCTCAAACACTTGGCGGCGGCTATTCAGCTCAAGCCGAAGCATTGCGACACGGTATTTCAAAAGCCCTAGCAGCAATGGATCCAGACTTTAGAGCACAATTGAAACCTCGTGGACTCTTAACTAGAGATGCTCGCGTTGTTGAACGTAAAAAATATGGTAAGCGTAAAGCTCGCCGTAGCCCACAATTCTCTAAACGTTAACCCCTTGGCCCCAAGAGGGGCCTTCTTTTTTTTCTCTTTACATGTAAAGCTTTTTGTATCCATTTTGTAATCAATTCCCGTTAGAATCCTTGGCGTAATTAATTTATCCAAGGAGTTGTCAATGACACTTATTAAAAGAGCGCTTCTAGCTGCTAGTGTTGCCACAGTTATGGTAGCAGCAGCCCAAGCACGTGATCAAATCCGCATTGTTGGGTCTTCTACAGTTTATCCTTTTTCAAGCTATGTTGCTGAGGAATTTGGTGCAACAACAGGTAATCCTACCCCAGTTGTAGAATCAACAGGTTCAGGCGGAGGAATGAAACTATTTTGTGCAGGAAATGGATTAAATACTCCAGATTTTACCAATGCAAGCCGACCTATGAAGGTTTCAGAGTGGGAACTTTGTCAAAAAAATGGAGTTAAAAATATTGTAGGCGTTGTTATTGGATTTGATGGAATTAGTATAGCTCAAAACAAAGATAATCCTAAATTAGATTTAACATTAGAGCAAGTTTTTTTAGCTCTTGCACAAGAAGTTCCAAGCAAAGATGGAAAAAGTCTTATCAAAAATCCATATAAAAAATGGAGCGATATTGACCCAAGTTTGCCAGATCGTGAAATCAAAGTAGTTGGTGCTCCTACAACCTCAGGAACCCGCGACGCGTTTGATGAGATGGTTATGGAAAAAGCCTCTAAAAAGTTCCCTGTTTATGGTGGCAAGTATAAAAAAATTAGAACTGATGGCGCATTTATTCCAGGGGGTGAAAATGATAATTTAATTGTTCAGCGTCTTGTGCAAGATAAGGATGCTTTAGGCTACTTTGGATACAGCTTTTTAGAAGAAAATAGCGACAAAGTAAGCGGAGTTAAATTAAATGGAATCGAGCCTACATTTGATAATATCGCTTCAGGAAAATATCCAGTTTCAAGAAGTCTTTTCTTCTATGCTAAAAAGGATCACTTCAAAGATGTAAAAGGAATGGAAGAGTATTTGGATCTATTTATTGATGATATGATGATTGGAAACGATGGTGTTTTGCGAACAATTGGCCTTATTCCAATGCCAGAAAGCGAGCTTAGAAAAGTTCAAGCTTCTGTAAAAGCACGCACTCTTTTAACTCTTGATATGGTTAAAAATGGAGTAGTTCAATAAACAAATCTTCTTTACATGTAAGAGTTTTCTTACATGTAAAGATTAAAGGGCAAATCGTGACGCAACAAACACTCTTTTTGATCTTTTTTGGTGGACTTTTGCCACTGCTTTTTATCGCATACATTCTTGGGAAAAACCGGGCTATTCGCATTCGTGCAAAAGGTATAAAGATGCACTCGCAGCCTGGACAGTACGGCTGGTTTGTAACTCTTTATACAGGACTTCCTGTCTTAATGGTTGCAATTGCGGGACTTTTTTTAACTTTTTTTGGATGGGATGGATTGCCCATGCCAATGATTATCGCCTCTGCTCTTGGCATTGGGGCGTTAAGTTTGATACTTCTTTGTAGTTATATGAATGAAAATACAAAGGCTCGAGATTTAGTAGAAAGCTTTATCAAAGGGCTTTTGATGCTAGCTAGCCTAATCTCGATTATTACAACTTTTGGAATTTTGCTTTCTATTGTATTTGAAGCTGTAATCTTCTTTCAAAAAGAGAGTCTTTTTGGGTTCTTATTCGGGCTTGAATGGAATCCAGATAGTGCTTTTTTAGAAGGAGCTGGGCGAGCCCATGAAGAGGTTTCAAATGCCAAATTTGGGGCTGTTCCAATTTTTGCAGGTACATTTTATATCACTGCTATTGCAATGGCAGTTGCCATTCCAATTGGACTGCTCTCAGCAATATATCTTTCTGAGTATGCGAGCCAAAGGGTGCGAAGTTACATTAAGCCCGCTCTTGAAATACTAGCTGGAATCCCAACTGTTGTTTACGGTTTTTTTGCAGCCATTACAGTAGCGCCGCTTTTAGTCTCATTTTTTGAATCTTTTGGAATAAAGGCACCTTTTGAGAGCGCTTTGGGCGCAGGGCTTGTTATGGGTATTATGATTATTCCAATTATTGCATCCTTATCCGATGATGTTATTAGCTCTGTTCCGCAAAATGTACGAAATGGCTCCTTTGCGCTTGGAATGAATCAAGCTGAAACTATTAAATTTGTAGTGCTGCCTTCTGCAATGCCAGGAATTATTGCTTCAGTTTTGCTAGGTGTCTCAAGAGCGCTTGGTGAAACGATGATTGTTGTGATGGCTGCTGGCTTGCGACCAAATCTATCTTGGAATCCACTTGAAGATATGACAACAGTTACAGTCAAAATTGTTCAAGCTTTGGTGGGTGATCAAGAGTTTGATAGCTCATTAACACTTGCGGCATTTGCGCTTGGATTGGTGCTTTTTATAGTTACTTTGATTATTAACATTATTTCAGTTTATATGATTCGCTCATTTCATCGCAAATATAAAGTTTCAAATCTCTAGGAGAAGTGGTGGAAAAAAATAACTATTTTTACATACCCCAGATAAAAAAACGAAACCAAAAGGCAAAAATTTTTAAAATTATTGCAGGGGCTGCTCTTGCTACTTCGGTTGCATTCTTAGCAATTTTTTTGCTTGATATGCTCCGTCAAGGATTTCCAGCACTAAAGCAAGCCTATGTAAAACTTGATATTCCAATTACTGAAAAAACGCTCAAAAATCCCTATGCAGGTTTTGATAGAGATATGCTTTCAATCGTCTCGCGAGCATGGCTTCGAGATTTACCCAAGAAGGTTGAAAAAAATCCAGAGTGGATTGGGACAGTTCAAACTTTTTGGGTTCTAGCGGCTGGTCAAA
>DDHL01000010.1:43914-45238 GCA_002352945.1 Campylobacteraceae bacterium UBA1877
CTTTTGGGTTCTAGCGGCTGCTCAAACAGATCAATATTTAAAAAATCGTAAAAATCGTTTGAGCAATAAGCAGATTCAAATAGTTGAGAAACTCAAAAAAGAGGGTCTTATTAAGTTGCGCTTTAATACAATCTTTTTTCTTACGGGTGATTCAAAAATCCCAGAAAATGCAGGTTTTTACTCAGCAGTCATAGGCTCAATTTTAACTATGATTGTAACGATGGTTATAGCAGTTCCCATTGGAATAATGACAGCAATCTATCTTGAAGAGTTTGCTTCAGATAACCGTTTAACCCAAATTATTGAGATAAATATCAACAACCTTGCAGCAATTCCTTCCATCTTATTTGGTCTTTTAGGTTTAGCAATTTTTATAAACTTTTTTGGAGTTCCTCGAAGCTCCCCTTTGGTTGGCGGAATGACTTTGGCTCTTATGAGTTTGCCAATTATTATCGTAAGCTCAAAAGCAGCTCTTAAAGCGGTTCCAGACTCTATTCGTCAAGCGGGTTTTGGGCTTGGTTTAACAAGGTGGCAGATTGTAAAAGATCACGTCTTGCCCCTATCTATGCCAGGAATGTTAACCGGCTCAATCATTGCTTTAGCTCAAGCTATTGGTGAAACTGCTCCGCTTATTATGGTTGGAATGATAGCCTTTGTTCCAGATGCTCCAACAAGTATTTTTGAAGCAGCAACTGTAATGCCGGCTCAAATTTATACATGGTCTGGAATGCCAGAGAAAATTTACATAGAAAAGACAGCCGCTGGAATTTTAGTGCTGCTAACAATTTTGCTCTCTTTAAATGGGATTGCAATCTTTTTGCGTCGCAAATTTACAAAGAAATGGTAAAGGAATAGAATGAAAACCTCAGATTTGCATGTCAAGGTAAGATCCAGACAATTGCGATTGTGGTATGGAAATAAACAGGCTTTAAATGGGATTGATTTAGATATTTATAAAAATAAGATAACAGCTTTTATCGGCCCTTCTGGTTGTGGAAAATCAACCTATTTAAGATGCCTTAATCGGATGAATGACTTAATAAGTTCAGTTAAGATTGAGGGCAAAGTGGAGATTGACGGACACGATATTTATGACCCAAGCGTTGATGTGGTAGCTGTTCGCAAGCGCATAGGAATGGTTTTTCAACAGCCAAATCCTTTTCCTAAAAGTATTTATGAAAATGTCTCTTATGCGCCTTTGATGCATGATATTGTTAAAAAGGGCCCAGAGTGTGATGAGCTTGTTCAAAAAGCCTTAGTTGGTGCCGGACTTTGGGATGAGGTAAAAGATAAACTCAAAGAGCCAGGAACTGCACTCTCAGGT
>DDHL01000010.1:45457-53100 GCA_002352945.1 Campylobacteraceae bacterium UBA1877
TACCAGGAACTGCACTCTCAGGTGGCCAGCAGCAGCGTTTGTGCATTGCAAGAGCAATTGCAGTAAAACCTGATGTGATTTTAATGGATGAGCCTACATCGGCACTAGATCCAATCTCAACACAGACAATTGAAAATTTGATGGTTGAGCTTAAAGAAAAATTTACAATTATTGTAGTAACCCACAATATGCAGCAAGCTGCCAGAGTTGCTGATTATACTGCATTTTTTCATCTTGGAGATTTGATTGAGTATGGCGAAACCGAACAGATTTTTGTCAACCCAAAAGAGGAGAAAACCGAGCAGTATATTACTGGTAAATTTGGCTAATTGATCTTTTACATGTAAAGCATCTTAAAATTTATTTGACTATAATTTTACAAACTATTTTCAAAGGATTAGGATGCAACTTTGTTTTGTGGATTTAGCCAATAGGACCCAAGGGTTTTTTGCATGATTATCCCCCTAAGTTCCCTCTCTTTAATGGCTTTGCCTTTGATTCTATTGGCTTTTGTTATGCACAAATGGGGTTTTTCTCCAAAGTTTTTAGGAGTTGCATCCTTGCGCATGGTCTTGCAGCTTCTAACTATTGGATATATGCTCGTTTTTTTATTTAAAACTCCAAGTCCATGGATTAGCGGAGCCGTTTTTGGAGTGATGCTTTTAGCCTCCTCTTTTATTGCAAGAAGGCATATGAAAAAAGGGGGTTTTAGAGCATTAAAAATGTTGCTAATAAGTATTGCTATTGTCTCTTTTTGCATGTTGAGTTTTGTGATGTATGTGATTGATGCAGATCCTTGGTACAATCCCCAATACTTTATTCCACTAGCAGGCATGATAGTCGCTTCAAGCATGAATGCACTCAGTCTTTTTGCAGAGCGCTTAAAAAGCGAGCTTCAACAACACCCCTTTGAAGTAGCTAGAAATAAGGCTTTTAATGCTTCATTAATTCCTCAGTTTAACTCCTTTTTGGCCGTTGGACTCGTTTCACTTCCTGGAGTCATGACGGGCCAAATTCTTTCTGGAGTTTCTCCATTGATTGCAGTAAGATATCAGATAGTTGTTATGGTTATGGTTTTATGTTCGGCTGCATTTTCTGTTTTTATTTACACTTTTTTGAGCAATTTGAAGCGAGATTAACTCTTTATTTACTAAAGGTTTAGATGATATTTACTCATTAGAGTTACAATTTCATAGTCCAACGACTAACTCCTTTTTGTAGCACTAAGATTTTTACCAAAAAGCATCCAAGTTACCCGCCTTGGATGCCGTTTTTGGTACAATGATACTCATGAAAACACTATTTTTAGCAATCCTTTTTCCCATCTTTGTTTTTGGTCAAACCCTGCATCTTTCAATTAGTTCAAATCCAAGCAGGCTAAATCCATTAATCGCTACCGATAATGCAAGCAGCACAATCCATCAATGGATTTTTAACGGCCTTGTGCGCTATGATAAAAATGGAGAGGTTGAACCCGATCTTGCAAAATCCTACCGCTTTATTACACCTACGCAATTAGAATTTACTTTAAGAGATGATGTCTATTGGAGCGATGGAGAGCCTTTTAGTGCCAAAGATGTAATTTTTACATACAAAACCATCACCTCTCCAAAGGTATTTACTCCCTATTCAAGTGGATTTGATATGGTTGAGTCGGTTCAAGCTGTTGGAGAGTATAGGGTTATTGTTAATTACAAAGCTCCTTATTTTAAGGCTTTAGAAATTTGGATGATGGGAATTGTTCCATACCATCTGCTTCATGATAGCAAAGACATTATGACAGATTCATTTAATCAAAATCCCGTTGGCACAGGTCCATACATTCTTGAAACCTTTGAATTATCAAAGAATATTGTTTTGGGAGCCAATCCAAACTATTATGAAGGCAAGCCAAATATTGATCGACTCATTTTCCATTTTCTTCCAGATCCTGCCACTGAATTTATGATGATTCGATCAAAAAAGCTCGATTTAAGCAGTATTAGTCCTTTGCAGTATGAGCGCCAGCTTGATGAGAGTTTTCATGAAACTTATAGGGTGATTGAAAATATCTCCCACTCATATACTTATGTGGGTTTTAATTTACAAACTAAACCCTTTAATGATATCAGGGTGCGCAAAGCTTTAAGTTATGCAATCGATCGCCAAGCCTTGGTTGATATTTTGCTATTTGGACATGGAAGGGTTTGCACAGGTCCTTTTATGCCAGGAACTAATGCTTTTAATCCTCATGTAAAACCGCCTAAGCAAGATTTAGAAAAAGCGAAGAAACTTTTGGCTGAAGCTGGATATGGTGAGTCAAACCCCCTGACATTTACTCTTACAACATCAGCAGGTGGGCGTGCAAATGTGGCTGAAATTTTACAGCATCAGTTATCAAAAATTGGTGTTGTTATGAAGATACGGGTTTTAGAGTGGCAGGCTTTTTTAAATACGGTGATTTTACCAAAACGGTTTGAGGCGGTGCTGCTTGCTTGGAGTTTGGGGCTCAAAAGTGATGCATACAGTATTTGGCATAGCGAGTCAATTCGTAAAGGAGGATTTAATTTTGTCGGATACAAAAACGAAAAAGTCGATAAATTAATTAAAAAAGCAGAGCAGATTGTCGATCCAGACGAGTTTGGTCGAATTTATCAAGAGATTTTTGCCCTCATTGCTAACGATGTACCCTATCTCTTTTTATATATTCCAAATAGCCTTAGTGTTGTAAATCGTACGATTTTTCCAATAGAACCATCTATAATTGGTATTACACATAATCTAATTAAGTGGAATAAAATGATTCAAAAATAAATAAATTATGTTATAATGAATCTTATCTAAACAAATTCTTAAGGATAAAACATGAAAAAAGCTGTCGTAGCTCTTGGATTGGTAGGAGTTTTGGCTGTTTCCGGACAAGCCTATAAATATGAGATAACACCTACTATTGGAGGTGTTGTACCAGAGGGAAACTTAGACTTGGATGATGCTCTAAGTTATGGATTGCGATTTGGTGTTAATATAGAAGACTATTTTTTCAATCAGATTGAAGCAGGAATTGAACATGCTCCAGAGGTTGATGTAGAAAATACAAATCTAGACACCGATGTTACAAGATTTTTTGTAAACCTTGTAAAAGAGTATGAAATTGCCTCTAAAACAAGCCTTTACGGTTTAGTTGGTGTAGGCTATGAGCGCTTTAGCCAAGAATTGGCCGACAATGATAGTGATGGATTTGGAAACTATGGTGTTGGTATTAAATATGCCCTTACTGATGCACTAAATTTAAAAGCAGATGTTCGCCATGCAATCTCATTTCAAGGAAGCGACAATTTACTCTATAGTATTGGACTTAGCTTTCCTTTTGGTAAAGAGGCTAAGCCAGAGCCAGCTAAGTATGTAGAGCCTAAACCAGAGCCGGCTCCAATGCCAGCACCTGACTTTGATGGTGACGGCGTAGCTAATGGATACGATAAGTGCCCTAACACTCCAAGAGGTGTAAAAGTTGATGCCTATGGATGTGAAATGGATAGTGATAAAGATGGGGTAGTTGACAGTAAAGATGAGTGTCCAGATACTCCAATGGGTGTTAAAGTAAATGAGGTTGGATGTGTTCCAACAGTTACTCTTCGAGTTATGTTTGATTTTGATAAAGCTACAATCAAATCTGAGTATATGAATAAAATTAGAGAGGTTGCAGACTTTTTGAAAAAATATGAGCAGTATAATGTTAAACTTGAAGGACACACTGATAGCAAAGGCAGTGCAGCATACAATGAGAAGCTATCACTTGCTCGTGCACAAGCTGTTGCAAAGGCTTTAGAAGATCTTGGAATTGACAAAAGCCGCATCAGTGCTGAAGGTTTTGGCGAAATGCAGCCAGTTGCAACAAACGATACAGAAGAGGGAAGAAGCCTTAATCGTCGTGTTGAAGCAAAATTTCGCGACTAAGGGTTAAATGATGGATTTTTCAATTGATACAATAGTAGCTCTTTTAACCACATATGGATTGCGCATCATTGGCGCAATCCTTATTTTTTATATTGGAAAAAAAGTTGCTAAATGGATTAGCAATATTGCAGTTAAGGGTTTGCAAAAATCAGGTGTTGATGAAACTTTATGTAAATTTCTTACAAATGTAATTTATGGCGTTTTAATAGCAGTTGTTATATTAGCAGCCCTTTCAAATCTAGGAGTAGAAACCAGTTCGTTTGTGGCTATGTTTGGTGCCGTCGGCTTGGCTGTCGGTTTGGCATTTAAAGATGCCTTTGCAAATGTTGGCGCTGGTGTTTTGCTTATAGTTTTCAGGCCTTTTAAAGTTGGTGATTATATAACAGTTGGGGGCGAATCTGGAACAGTTGAGGAGATCAATCTCTTTAGCGTGCAACTTAAAACTCCCGATAATAAACTTATTATAATGCCCAATGGAAGTACAGTTGGAACCACTATCATAAACTACTCTGCAAAGGCGACAAGACGTGTCGATTTTGTCTTTGGGGTTGGTTATGAAGATGATTTAAAATTGGTTAAATCTACTTTAAAAGAGATTATCTCAAATGATTCTAGAGTTTTATCTGACCCTGAGCCTTTCGTGGGTGTTTCGGAATTGGCCGATAGTAGTGTCAATTTTGTAGTGCGCGTGTGGGTTAAGAGTGAAGATTACTGGGGTGTCTATTTTGATACCATTGAAAATGTAAAATTAACCTTTGATTCCAAAGGTATTTCAATTCCTTATCCACAAATGGATATTCACCAAAAATAACTTTTTACCGCTCCACTTTGGAGCGGTCTATCATACGTTTTTTATACTCCCAAAGTACAATACGCTTACATGTAAAGGAAGATGATGTCTTTTATTTTATTTGATTTAGATGGAACACTTATTGATTCAACCGATGCAATTTTAGAGAGTTTTGATGTTGCATTTAGTGCAATGGGCGATAAAAGCAAGGATCCAAAGGCAATAACTGCCTTAATTGGACACCCGCTAGATAAGATGTTTTTAGAGCTTGGAGTAAAAGAAGAAAAAGTGTGGGATTATGTGAGTGCATACAAGAACCATTATAGGAAAATTTCAGGTCAAAAAACAACCCTTTTGCCAACTGCAAAAGAGGCTGTAAAACTTGCTGCTTCTTATGCAAAACTAGCAGTTGTGACAACAAAGACGAGCCAATACTCTAAAGAGCTGCTAGAAAAACTTGAGATTTTAGATGCTTTTGAATTATTAATTGGAAGAGAAGATGTGCTCAACCCAAAACCCCATCCCGAACCCATTGAAAAAGCACTACTATGTTTAAATGCTAATAAGGCCCATTCATGGATGGTTGGAGATACTTGCATGGATATGATTGCAGCTACGAAAGCTGGCATTAAGGGAGTTGGAGTAACTTGTGGGTATGGGGATGAAAAAAGTTTGCAAAGTTGCGCATCCTTTGTTGCAAAGAGTCCGCTTATGGCTGTAGAAAGAATTTTGAAATAAAACATGATACGTATGGGAACATCACCTTAAGCTTTATTTCATGATTCTTTGTTTTGCATATTCTTAACCTAGTCTTAAGAGATGCGTTTGTAGAATAGGTACTATTTTTCTACACGATGAAGATCAACTATAAACTAAATGCAAGGGGAACTTATGGCTAAAGTCATGCAAACCATGGATGGCAACGAAGCAGCAGCTTACGCTTCATACGCTTTTACTGAAGTTGCGGGAATCTATCCCATCACACCTTCTTCTCCAATGGCCGATTATACGGATTTGTGGGCATCTCAAGGTAAAAAAAATCTTTTTGGAATGCCTGTTAAAGTAGTTGAAATGCAATCTGAGGGTGGTGCGGCTGGTACAGTTCACGGCTCTTTGCAAGCAGGAGCCCTTACTACAACTTATACTGCTTCCCAAGGATTACTACTAAAAATACCTAATATGTATAAAATTGCTGGACAATTGCTACCAGGCGTTATACATGTAAGTGCTCGTTCACTAGCAACTCACGCTTTGTCGATTTTTGGAGATCATCAAGATATTTATGCTGCTAGACAAACGGGTTTTGCTATGCTTTCTACCGGATCTGTTCAAGAAGTTATGGATTTGGCAGGAGTAGCGCATTTAGCTGCCATCAAGGGACGAGTTCCATTTTTACACTTTTTTGATGGCTTTAGAACTTCCCATGAAATCCAAAAAATTGAAGTGATGGATTATGCCCACTTTGAGCGTTTGCTTGATTGGGATGCAGTGCAGAGATTTCGTGATGAATCACTCAACCCTAGCTCGCCAAAAACTCGCGGAACTGCACAAAATGATGATATCTATTTCCAAGGCCGTGAGGCGCAAAACCCATTTTATGAAGCGATCCCAGATATTGTAGCTGAGTATATGAAAGAGATTTCAAAGATTACTGGACGAGATTATAAACCTTTTACATTCTACGGTTCTGAAGATGCTACACGGGTTGTTGTGGCAATGGGATCTGTTACTGAATGTTTGCGCGAAACAGTGGATTATTTACGCTCAAAAGGTGAAAAAGTTGGTTTGGTTGTATGCCACTTGTATCGTCCATTTAGCGTAAAATACCTTTTTGATGTATTGCCAGATACGGTTGAAAAAATTGCTGTGCTTGATCGTACAAAAGAGCCAGGTTCAGCAGGAGAACCACTCTATTTAGATGTTCGCTCAGCGTTTTATGGCCGTAAAAATGCTCCTATCATTGTAGGCGGACGATACGGTCTTTCTTCAAAAGATGTAGACCCAGCTCAAATGTTAGCAGTATTTAAAAATCTTGAATCAAGTGAACCAAAGAATGACTTTACCGTTGGAATTAACGATGATGTTACCTTCAAATCACTTCCCCTTGGCGAGAAAATAAGTCTTGCAGGAGATGATGTAAGGGAGTGCTTATTTTATGGTCTTGGTGCAGATGGTACGGTGGGTGCAAATAAAAATTCTGTAAAAATTATTGGTGATAAAACCGACCTATACGCCCAAGCATACTTTGCGTATGATTCAAAAAAATCAGGTGGCTATACACGTTCGCATTTACGATTTAGTAAATATCCAATCCGCTCAACTTACCTTGTTTCAACACCGCATTTTGTAGCCTGTTCAGTGGCTGCTTATATGGATTTGTACGATATGGTTGGAGGATTAAGAGAGGGCGGAACGTTTTTACTGAACTCAATTTGGAGTGAAGAAGAGACAATTAAGCGTATGCCAAACCATGTTAAAAAAGTTTTAGCTGAACGCAAAGCAAAATTTTATATCCTCAATGCTACAAAGCTTGCTCGAGAGATTGGGCTTGGAAATCGCACAAACACCATTATGCAATCAGCCTTTTTTAAATTAGCTGATATTATTCCATACGAAGAAGCTCAAAAATATATGAAAGAGTTTGCTTACAAATCTTACATCAAAAAGGGTGAAAAGATTGTTGAGCTTAACTATCAAGCCATTGACAAGGGAGCCGAGGGCTTAATAGAGGTAAAAGTTGATCCTGCATGGGCTAACTTGCCAGACGATTCAGACAAAAAAGATACCTATGTCGGCACTGAGTTTGTAGAAAAGATTGCTAAACCTATGAATGCAGCAAAAGGCGATACCCTTCCTGTTTCTGTTTTTAAAGGGTATGAAGACGGTACCTTCGAGCATGGAACCAGCCAGTATGAAAAAC
>DDHL01000010.1:53328-59168 GCA_002352945.1 Campylobacteraceae bacterium UBA1877
CGAGCATGCACCCAGCCAGTATGAAAAACGGGGAATTGGAGTTATGGTTCCAAAATGGATTGAAGAAAACTGTATCCAATGTAATCAGTGTGCCTTTGTCTGCCCACATGCAGTAATTAGACCATTTTTGATTAGTGATGAAGAGTTACAAAAAGCTCCAGCTGGTGTTAAAAACCATGTTCTTGATGCAAAAGGTAAAGAGGTTAAGGGCTTTAAATATAAAATCCAAGTATCAACATTAGACTGCACCGGATGTGAATTGTGTGCTGAGGTTTGCCCATCAAAAGAGAAATCTCTTGTTATGGTACCTCTTGGCGAGGAGCTTGATAAAGGTGAGCAAGAAAATGCTGATTATCTTTTTAATGAAGTAACTTATAAAGATGACATAACTGGTAAAAAGAATGTTAAAAATGCCCAATTTGCAAAACCTCTATTTGAATTCCATGCAGCTTGTCCTGGTTGTGGTGAAACTCCATACATAACGTTAGCAACCCGACTTTTTGGTGATCGCATGATGATAGCCAATGCTACGGGATGTTCTTCAATTTATGGAGGATCAGCCCCAACAACTCCATATAGAAAGAATGAAAAAGGAGAGGGTCCGGCTTGGGCAAACTCACTTTTTGAAGACAATGCTGAATTTGGTATGGGTATGCGAGTTGCGGTTGAGACCATCAGACACCGAATTCAAAATATCATGCTTGATAGTATGGATGAGGCTCCAAATGCCCTTACAGCTCTTTATAAAGACTGGATTGAAAATCGCGATAATGGTGAAGCAACTCAAGAGATTCGTGACCGTCTAGTTCCGCTTTTGGAGGCAAATCAAAATGTAAAAGGCGTTAAAGATCTCCTTTCTCTTAAAGGATATCTCGTTAGGCGCAGCCAGTGGATTATCGGCGGTGATGGCTGGGCATATGATATTGGATATGGCGGATTAGATCATGTTCTTGCAAGTGGTGAGGATGTAAATGTACTCGTTCTTGATACTGAGGTTTACTCAAATACAGGAGGCCAGAGTTCAAAATCTGCAAGGGCTGGTTCAATCGCTCAATTTACAGCATCAGGTAAGCCGACTCAAAAGAAAGATTTAGGCTACATCGCAATGACATATGGAAATATCTATGTAGCACAAATCAACTCCAATGCTTCGCAAGCCCAAGCTCTCAAGGCCATGCAAGAGGCTGAAGCCTATGATGGACCATCTTTGATAATTGCTTACTCTCCATGTATTGCTCATGGAATCAAGGGGGGATTGTCAAAATCTGGAAACCAAGGCGAGCTTGCAACTAAGTGCGGTTACTGGCCAATTTATACTTACGATCCAAGATTGCAATATGAGGGTAAAAATCCTATAAAAATCACTGGGAAAGAGCCAGATTGGGATCTTTATGAATCTTTCTTGATGAATGAGGTTCGTTACGCATCTTTGAAAAAGTCTAATCCAGAGGCAGCTGCTAAACTCTATGCTAAAAACAAGGCTGATTCAATGCGCCGTTGGAGACAGTTGAAGCGAATGGCTAGCATGGATTATTCTGACGAAGTTGCAGAGTAATTTTTTGGGTGGATTCTATCCACCCTTTACATGTAAAAAGATTTGTGTGGCATTAAAATCTATTTGATTTTTAAATAGATTTTAATGCTCTCAAGTACTCCTAAAGCTTTTAGGCTGATATCCTCATCTTTTATATAATTATCAACTCCAAAATTGTTGTGACATGCATCGCAGTTTGATTTGCTTTTAATAAGTGGATGCTCAAAAACGCTCCTTGGAATTGCACTGTGCACATCTTTCCAGTAGCGTGTTCTTGTAACTCTGTAAACATTGCGGTTTTTACTTGATTTTACAACCCCTCTTGATAATTCACTATAAGAGGTTTGAGCGCTGTTTTTAAAAATGTACTCTTTTATCTTCTCAAGGTTTGGAACCTTTTTTGTAATATCTTCAAAAAAGTGATTTTTAGGATCGCTTAAAACAACTTCCCAACTCTTTTTTGTTAGAACAAAGGGTGGCATAAGCACATGACAAGAAGAGCACTCTTTAGCATACTCTGGAAACTCTTCATGGTAGTATACAAGATTTGGATGGGCTCCAATAAGCGGGCTCTCGCTCCATTTCCAAACCCCAACTCCAGTGATAAAAGCAAGAATTAAAAAGCCCATGCCTAAAATATTTTGTGCCTTAGTAGGCTCTATGCCTTTTACATGTAAGGGTGCTTTTTTAAATCCAGTAAGCATGGAATTGATGATAAAAGTTTTATGCCAAAAGTGCTCAAACGTAGCTCCAAGAACATGGATAGCTGCTACAATACACATAGCATTTTTGCCCCAAATATGGTAGTTTAAAAGCTTAGAAGCTAGATTGTCATATTGGGCTAAAAAGGCCCAAAGCCCCCGTACCTCATTGGCTCCTAAAAGAAGCCATCCGGTAAAAGTGGTTCCAATTCCTAAAACAATAAGCAAAAAAGTTGCCCAGCTTGCTGCTGGATTGTGCCCAACAAAGAGTCTTCTATCTTTAAAAAAGTTTGCAAAGTACCAAAAGAGGTCTTTTAAGTTAAAATCGAAGTTAGCAAATTGAGAATATTTTGGTCCGGTAAAACCCCAAATGATTCGCAAAAAGAGCAAAATACCCATTGTAGCACCAGCGCTAATATGAATCAAAAGGGCATTTTCAAACTCTGCAGAAATAATGGTTGTTACAAAAGAGGCTGCCAAGCCCCAGTGAAATAGTCTAGTTACCTTAGACCATACGTAAATTTGATGGGTCTCTTGCATCGATTGCTCATTAATAAAATTTCTTTACATGTAAAGCATATCAACCGCTGGTTTAAAAAGGCATAAAGTGTCTATCTTTAGGATATATTTAAATATTTTTGTTACTAAATTACATTAATTTTACAAATAAAAAAGATAAGAAAAGATGCTCAAAAAGAGCATCTTTTTAGCTTAGCTTTCAAGCTCGCTTTTTAAGACTTGGTTTGATTTAACAACATCACCGCTTCCATGGATTACATGGGGTATGCAAGCGGTACAAATGTGTACCTCTTCTCCGCCTTTATGGGCTTGAATGAAGACTGCACTTTTGTCTTGATCGCTTGGGCGTCCACAAACGTTGCATACAAAAACTTGATCTATTTGCATTTTTTATCCTTTTGGTTTAAAAATTGAGTTTACAAAGTGTAGCGAAGTTGTCTATAAAAACTATTGAGCTGTATCAATGCTATTGTAATAATTTTTCCATGCTTTACATGTAAGGATGCCATTTCAAGCTACTTTTTAGTTTAATTGAATATAATAACGATTATCAATATAAAAAGGAGTGGTGATGCATGTTTTAGTTGTAGGGGCAGATGAAATTCGCCCTATAAAATCGGTCCTGAAAGATTTAGGTGCAAGCGGCGTAACCCATTGGGATGCTCGCAATGAAAACCGTGTTAATCGTAAATCCATTCCAAATGACACAGGCTGCGTTGTTTTGCTTACTTCATTTTTAAACCACAATACAATGAAAAAGATAAAAACTGATGCAAAAAAACGAGGAATCCCTTTAGTTTGCGCAAAGCGCAGTGTTAGTTGCGTCTATAATGAGTATTGTAAAGTCTTTGGCTTAGCTGAAAAAATGGGTTGCAAAGGGAGTTAAAACAGGTTTTAGCTTGCTTTTAATCTAGCTCCTTTGTTTTAGTAGCTTTGTGTGTAAAGAGTTAATTTGTGATACAATTGCCTAAAACAAAGGAGATAAAATGCCGCTTTTAGATAGCTTTAGAGTTGACCATGTAAAGATGCCAGCTCCCGCTGTGCGCCTAGCAAAAAAGATGCGAACCCCAAAAGGGGATGATATTTATGTTTTTGATCTTCGTTTTTGTAAACCCAACCATGACATTATGAGTGAAAAAGGAACCCATACGCTTGAGCACCTCTTTGCAGGTTTTATGCGAAATCATCTCAATCGAGATGGAGTTGAAATCATTGATATTTCACCCATGGGCTGCCGCACGGGATTTTATATGAGTCTTATTGGCTCTCCAAAAGAGGAGGAAGTTGTTCGGGCATGGGAAGCGTCTATGAAAGATGTTTTACATGTAAAAAGCCAAGATGATATTCCAGAGTTAAATAAATACCAATGCGGAACATATACTATGCATTCACTTGAAGATGCAAAAGCTATTGCAAAGAAGGTTTTAGAGCAAGGCATTGGAGTAATGGATAATGAAGCCTTAAAATTAGACTTAAATAAAATAGCTTAATTTACATTAAAGTGTTACATAAAGAAAAAAAGGGGTTAAAAGTGACTATGCCCAAATTTTTGAAGCTAAACAAAATGTAGAATTTATTACAATACAGCACATAACATTTTCAAAGGAGTCAACTATAAAGAAACCTAACTAAAAGACAAAGATTTTAAAGTTTCATTTAGAAACACCTAAAGCTAAATTTTCATCAAATTTGGTTTTGTTCTTTAACATAACAAATATTGTTTTAAGAAGTTTATTTGCAACGGCAATAACGGCTTGTTTGAATTTTTTACCCTCTTCTCTTTTCTTGGAGAAATAGAGTTTAAATTTCTCACAAGATCTTATTGTACCTATTGCCATCTGCCAAATAGTTCTTCTAAGGTTGGCATTACCTCTTTTTGAGATTTTGCCTCTATAGTTGATTGAGCTGCCGCTTTGTTTAACAGATGGGTCGATTCCTATAAAAGCACATAGTTGCTTTACGGAGTTAAACTTATTAACCGAGGGTAGTTCAACCATGAAGTTTTTAGAAGTCACTGCACCGATACCCGGTATTGATTGCAATATTTCAATATCACTATTGATATCGGTATCTTCTAAAGAGTTTTCAAGCTCTGTATCTAGGATGGATAACTCTTCTTGAACTGCTAGTAATCTTCTAATTTTGGAAGTGAGTACCTTTTCAAGATATTTATCGGATACGGCAATAGAAGTTTTAGCCATTGCTAATATCTCTTTGGCAGTGATTTTTACTTTGTTGCCGCTTGTATCATCTAGTATCGCTTGAATTTTCTTTTCCTTAAAGTTTCTAATCGCTTTACGGCTAGGAGCTTTAAGGAGCAGATTTAATATGCTCTTTGTAAATATATTTGTGTTCTTTAACAATTCAGGAAACAGTTGACTTAGATTAGCTTTTATTTCAGTTTTTAGCCTTGCTACATCTTTTGAAAGGTTTTCCCTTTCACGGATAAGTGGTCTGATGTTTTCAATAGTATCAGTTGAAGCTAGATGCAAAGACTGATGTGATTTTAAACTAAACAAAGCAATTGAAGCTGCATCTTTTTTATCATTCTTAGTTTTTCTAAGTGTGGTTGAACCAATAAAACTCTTTATGAGTATCGGATTAATCACTACGCACTTAAAACTATTTTCTAGTAAAAAAGATAGTAGTGGTAAATGATAAATACCAGTTGCTTCCATTGCGATCAATAGCTCTTCTTTGGAATAAGAGGATAGATACTTGATTAAAGTATCAAACCCCTCTTTATTCATTGTAAGCTTTACCTCTAGTTTAATCTCACCGCTACTTTGTAGTAGTGTTACATCAAAGCTGTCTTTAGAAATATCTATTCCTATGAATTGTTTAATCATCACAAATACCTTTACGCAAATGTTATTTTACATACAAACAGATAAGCAACCTTGCTTTTATCCTATCTCCATAATGACAGGGACTCGAAGTCCAATCAACCTATTGGGATTTGAAGCAAGTGATAGACTCCTTGGAGATTTAATAAAACTTCTAATAGTTCTATCATTGATCTATATAAAATGTGATCATCTTGCTTATCTCTTTGTATGTTATTGTACAAAATTTATTAGTAGGAG
>DDHL01000020.1:0-6046 GCA_002352945.1 Campylobacteraceae bacterium UBA1877
ACAGAAATTATTTTACACTACCCTCTTTTTGGAATTATTTGATTTTTACTATTCCATTGTAAAAGACCATCGTTTACATGTAAAAGATGTGGAATACTAGGGTTGCAAATATCTGCATCTACTATTCCTACACTAAAACCCTGTTTTGAAAAGCTTATAGCTAAATTTGCTGCAATTGTACTCTTTCCAACTCCGCCTTTACTTCCTGTTATTGCTAAAATTTTTTTTGCATAACTGCAGCTAAATCGACGTTTTGCAGATGGGATCGGTTTTTTTACGTGTGCTTTCATAACCCTCACTTCTAAAAAATGGGGTTTTAAAGCTTTTGATATTGCATTAGCAACTGGAGCGTAGAGACTATTTTTTTCAATAGCAAGAGATATTTCAAGGATATTGCTATAAATTTGAATTGTTCGTATAAGATGAAGTGAAACTATATCTTGATTCATTGTAGGATGTTTTATAGTTTTTAAAATCTCTTGAACATCTTCTAAAGTCATAATGATTCCTTATAAATAAAAAGAAAAATAGAATTTTTTTTATAAAAATAAAAGTGCGTTTAAACCTCTATTTTATACCTTTTTATAGTATAAAAGTATATCATTATAAAGCTTACATGTAAAAGATTAATATAAAAATATTTTATATTAATTTCATCTTTGTTTTTGGAAAATAGTAAGCATAAAGAGTTTTAAAAATAACTACTATCTTACTTTTTACATACAACTTAGTTTGCATGTGATAAAATAATCTTTCAGGGATACTATATGCGTTATATATTCATCCTCTTTGCACTATTTTTAATGCTAGGCTGTTCAAAAGTAACACAGGAAAATTACAAAAAAATTACTCCTGGCATGAACTATGATGCTGTTGTGAATATTTTAGGCAAGCCAAATTCATGCGATAGCGTTGCAAATAGTACAAGTTGTGTTTGGGGAAGCATCTCCAAAAATATAAAGGTTCGTTTTGTCAATAATCGAGCCGTTGTAATCTCATCACAAGGACTTGAATGAATCGGTTAGTAATGATTATTTTGGCAGTTTTTTTGCCACCGTTAGCAGTATTTTTAAAAAAGGGGATTATGCCAACATTTTGGCTTAATCTCCTTTTGACAATCTTCTTTTTCATTCCAGGAATGATTCACGCTCTTTTAGTAGTTACTAAGTCGTAGGGCTATTTTTTCTTTTTCATGGCATCTTTGGCGCCTTTGATTGCGCCATCTGCCATGCCTTTGGCAACTTCCCAAGCGCGTATTCCAAGTTTGCGAGCCTCTTGAGCGCGGGGATTTTTGCGTAAATTCTCAACTTTTTCTTCTGCTTTTTTCTCCAACTCACTCATCTCTTTTTTGAGCTCTTCTAAACGTTTTGAAGCTTTTTGTTTGAACTCTTTTTCAATAAATGAAGCGTTTTTGCGTAACTCTTCAAGACGGTCAGTAATTGCTTCTCTTGCCTCAAAGCTGATGCGTTGTATTTTTGCAAAGGAAGAGTCTAACTCTTCATCAATAATCTCTTTTATAATATTTTTTGCAGCTCCATCACTTTCATTTGCACACTCTCGAAGCATTTGAACATACTCTTCATCAATTTTAAGCAACTCTTTTTTAGTTTCAGCCAAATCCCTTCCTAAGATAGCCTCAACCTCTTCTGGAGCGAATTTCAAATCATTTTTAAACTTTTCAACTGCCTTTGCAATTCCCTCTTTTGTCCCATGCACAGTTCCATAAAGCAACTCTTTAGCAAAGGCTTGGTCGGTATCGGTAATTTCAATAGCTGCATCTATGATTCCTTTAGCAACATCTAAAAACCGCTTTTTTGTAAAGTCTCCCTCATTAATTGCTTGAAAAGAGATGTTTTTAGTAATTTCAGCTGCTGTATCTTCAATATCATCTCCCTTCTCAATTGTAGTAAGAAGTGCTTCTTGGGCTGTCTCTTTGAGGATTCCTAACATTTCAATACCACGGAGTTTAGAGTCTTGTAAAGCTTTTTGCAATGCAATATCTTCTGAATCAATACTCTCTTCAATAGCATCGTAAGTGGAACTAATAACTTTTTTTATATAGTTCCTTTGGTTATTGATCCACTTTTCAAGCTGCTCCTTTTCATATATTTTTGCAAAAAGCAAGGCTTCATCATTTGCACTTGTTGCCCGAATAAGTCCATCAATAAGAGCACTTAAATTTTCTTCATTTGCCAAATCTTCCTCTTTTAAGGCGTGGCTAAAGAGGCTAAAAAGCTCCTTGATTCGCTTTTGGATATGATTTGGATCTTTAAGCCTTTGGATCCGCTTTGTGGCCAAAGTGTTAGCAACCTCTGAAACGAGGGTTGATAATCTGGGGTTATCGCTATTTTCTTTAATAGTTTGAATAAATAGTGTTTGAGTAGACTCCATGACACTTCCTTTCAGAGGACAAATTTTATATTTTCATGACTTTTTAGAGCATTAAAAAGGTTTTCTCGTTCTTCATTACTAGTAACTAAAACAGTAACGTTATAACTCTCGTAAGAGCCTTTTTTACTTTTATTTGATGATTTTACACCAAATTCTCTATCTTTTAAAACCTCTTTTAGTGGTAAGTAAACATCCATACCGACTTGGATAATAACTTTATACTCCCAGTGGCAAGGGTAGTCAATTTGAAGCTTTTTTTTACTAAGATTGAGATCGCATATAGTTGCCACTTTTTCCTCCACTTTTAGATTCAAGTTGAACATTAGAAATTACCATTCCCTTATCTATGGCTTTAACCATATCGTAAATGGTCAGTAATCCAATAGTCGTTCCAGTAAGAGCTTCCATTTCAACTCCCGTTTGACCGGTAAGTTTAGCCGTAACTATAAGTTTAAATCCCGGAAGTGAGGGCAGTTCCTCCACATCACAATGGATTGAGCTTAAAAGCAAAGGGTGGCACATTGGAATGAGCTCGGGAGTACGTTTTGTGCCCTGAATTGCAGCAATTATTGCAGTTTGTAGTACTGGACCTTTTTTGGCTCTTTCTTGAACAACAACATCAAAGGCTTCTTGGCTCATTGAAATTGTACCACTAGCAACTGCAACGCGGGTTGTAGCTGCTTTTTGGGAAACATCTACCATTGTTGGATGATCATTTTTGTCTAAATGGGTAAGTTCCATACTAACCTCGAAATCTTTTTGCAGATTGTATCAAAAATGGGCTTAATCCCTTTTTGACATTCTTTGGATTACAATATGCCAATGTAAGTAAATTTATAAAAGGGATATTTTGTGTTTGAAGTTCATAAAAAAAAGTATTTAGCAGCCAATATTGTTCTAATGGATATTTACGCTCCTCTTCTTGTTGCCAATGCAAATCCAGGTCAATTTCTCATCGTAAAAACAGGAGAAAAATCAGAAAGAATTCCACTTACAATTTGTGATTATGATAAAAAAGAGGGATTGGTTACAATTGTTTTTCAAGTGGTTGGCACAAGCACACAAGAGATGGCAAATTTAGAAGTTGGACAATCTTTTAGTGATGTGGTAGGACCTCTTGGAAAGCCAAGTGAGTTTATCTATTTAGACAAAACTAAGTTGCAAAATGAGCACTATATTTTTATAGCTGGAGGCGTAGGAACTGCACCAGTTTATCCACAAGTTAAATGGTGTGTACAAAATAAACTTAAAGCAACAGTTATTATTGGGGCTCGCTCAAAGGATCTTTTAATTTTAGAAGATCAGTTTCGCGCCCTAGGTGTTGATGTATATGTTTGTACAGATGATGGCTCATATGGAATGCATGGAAATGTGACAAATGTATTAGAGCATTTAGTAAAAGAGAAAAAGTTTCATTTTACCCATGCAGTTGCAATTGGTCCAATGGTAATGATGAAATTCTCAACCCTTAAAGCCAAAGAGCTTGGAATTGATATAACAGTGAGCATGAACCCATTGATGGTAGATGGTACAGGAATGTGCGGAGCGTGCCGGGTTGAAATAGATGGAAAGATTAAATTTGCTTGTGTTGATGGACCGGAATTTAATGGGGCAGATGTCAATTTTGATGAAGCAAGCAGGCGTTTGCGCATGCGTCAAGAAAGTGGCTATGTGCATGAGCATGATAATCCAGACTGTCCAATTCATGAACCAAAAATCCCTGGTGAAAAATCAAGAACTCAACCACGCATGCGTGAAAAAGATAGTAGAATTTTTGGTTTTGAAGAGGTTAACTTAGGTTATAGCTTAGAAGCTGCAATCCATGAGGCCAATCGTTGTATTGAGTGTAAAAAACCAAAATGCGTTACAGCCTGTCCAGTTGGAGTAAATATTCCCCAATTTATTGCTCCACTTAAAAGAGGTGATTTACAAAGCGCTGCTGATGCACTTTGTAAAGATACAAGCTTGCCATCTGTATGCGGACGTGTCTGCCCTCAAGAGAAGCAGTGCGAGGGAGCGTGTGTGCTGGGCAAAAAACAGCAAAGCGTTGCAATTGGTCTTTTAGAGAGGACCGTAGGGGATTGGGCATTAAAAAATAGACCAATTGTTCCAATGGATAAAGCCAACTTCAAAGTTGCAATTGTAGGTAGCGGTCCTGCTGGCCTTGCAGCAGCAGCTGAGCTTGCAAGTCGTGGCATAGGGGCTGAAGTTTTTGAATCTTTGCATGAAGTTGGGGGAGTTTTAACTTATGGAATTCCTGAATTTAGACTTCCAAAATCTATCGTTCGCGATGAGATTGGACGTATTGAAAAATTGGGTGTGAGATTTCATACAAATGTGGTAGTTGGCAAAACAGTCTATACTGATGAGCTTTTAGAGAGTGGATTTGATGCGATTTTTATTGCAAGTGGAGCGGGATATCCAAGATTTATGGGAATTAAGGGTGAGCATGCCAATGGAGTTTTATCAGCCAATGAATTTTTAACAAGAGTAAACCTTATGAAGGGTCACTTAAAAGGGTATCATACTCCAACAACTATTGGCAAAACCGTGGCTGTTGTAGGAGCTGGAAATGTTTCTATGGATGCAGCTAGAGTTGCACGGCGTCTTGGAGCAGACGTGCATATTCTTTATCGGCGAGATAAGGATCAAATCCCAGCGCGAGCAGAAGAGGTAGAACATGCAAAAGAGGAGGGTGTTCATTTTCATCTATTAACAAATCCAGTGGAGATTTTATCTGATGAGAGCGGGCAGGTATGTAGCATTAAATGTGTAAAGATGCAACTAGGCAGTAAAGATGAAGATGGCAGACAAAGAAGTGAACCTATAAAAGGAAGCGATTTTATAATTGATTGTGATACGGTTATTATGTCTATTGGAACGGTTCCAAATGATGTGGTTACTGCAAGCACGAAGGGGCTTGAGGTTAATAAAAATGGGACAATAGCTATTAAAAAAGATCTTACAAGAACATCTCATGAGAGAATTTTTGCTGGAGGCGATATTGTTACAGGAGCTGCCACAGTGATTGAAGCTATGGGAGCAGGAAAGGCTGCAGCAGCTGAGATTGAGGAGTTTCTTGTTCAAAAAGGTTGTGCATGATTGGATTTAGTGTTGCGATTATTGTTGGACTTACTCTTTTAGTTTGGAGTGCAGATAGGTTCATTCTTGGCGCTGTTGCTACTGCTAAACATTTGGGTATGCCAACTTTGCTCATTGGAATGGTAATTGTTGGTTTTGGAACAAGTGCTCCTGAAATGCTCGTTTCTGTAATAGCTGCTTTTGAGGGCAACCCTGGCATTGCATTAGGAAATGCGCTAGGTTCAAATATTGCCAATATTGGACTTATTTTAGGCACAACCGCCCTTTTAGCACCCATTGGAGTGCACTCTAGCATTGTTCGCAAAGAGTTGCCGATTTTACTAATTGTTAGCATTGGACTTGGAATATTTTTGTGGGACGATATATTAAGTAGAGTTGAGAGTTTTATCCTTTTTGGCACTCTTATTTTGATTATGGCTTGGTCAGTTATAGTAGCAAAACGCACTAATGGCGATACATTAGAAGAAGAGACGGATGAAATTGCCCAAGCAAGTAAACTCAGTTTAGTTCAAGCACTTATTTGGCTTGGAGTTGGCTTGGGATTATTGATTTT
>DDHL01000020.1:6250-7738 GCA_002352945.1 Campylobacteraceae bacterium UBA1877
TTAAGTTCTCGAATATTGGTATGGGGAGCTGTGGGCGTTGCGCAAACTTTTGGAGTGAGTGATTTAATTATCGGTCTTACGATTGTTGCATTAGGAACTTCATTGCCCGAACTTGCAGCCTCTATAGCTGCAGTCAAAAAGGGTGAGCATGATTTAGCCCTTGGAAATGTTGTTGGCTCAAATCTTTTTAATACTTTAGGCGTAGTTGGAATAGCAGGAATTGTTGCCCCAATGAAACATATTAGCCCCGATGTAATACACAGAGATTGGCCTATAATGTTTGGCTTGAGTATTCTTTTGTTTATTGTGGCTTATGGCTGGAAAGGTCGCAAAGGGGTTATAAATAGATTTGAAGGGTTTGGACTTTTGGCTCTTTATTTGATCTACAATGGCATGTTAATTGAAACAGTGATTAAAATTGATTAATTTACATGTAAAAAATCTTAAGTGACAAAGGTATAGCAATGAAATCTATTGGACTTATTGGGGGAATGAGCTGGGAATCAACAGCACAATACTACTCTCTTCTTAACCAAGAGATTCGCTCAAGAATGCAAGGTTTGCACTCTGCTCCTATATGGCTTCATTCAGTTGATTTTGAACCAATTGAAAAATTACAAAGTGAGGGAAAATGGGATGAGGCTGGCGAATTTTTAGCTCAAATTGCTTTAAAATTAGAAAACTCAGGAGCCCAAGCAATCGCACTTTGCACCAATACAATGCACAAAGTTGCACCCAAAATTTGTGAAAAAATTTCAGTTCCATTTTTACATATTGCACATATTTGCGCTAAAGCACTTTTAGAAAAAGGTATTGATGAGGTTTTGCTTTTAGGAACTCGTTTTACAATGAATGAGCCCTTTTATACAGAGATTTTAAACTCATATAATATTAAAGTCCACATCCCTAGCAATCCTTCCAAAATCGACTCGATTATCTTTAACGAGTTATGTCTTGGAGTTATAAAACCTGATTCAAAGAGTTTTTATATTGATGCAATTTGTGAGGCTCAAAGGCTGCATCCAAATATTGGTGGCGTTATTCTAGGCTGTACTGAGATTGGGATGCTTCTTAAAGAGCACGATAGCAAGCTGCCCTTATTTGATACAACACTTTTACATGTAAAGGCTATTGCCGACTTTGTTACAAGCAAATAATGGAGCAAAAGTCACAATAAATTCCTTTACATGTAAGTCATTTTCAATGTTGTGATAATTAAAAAATTTTCCATGTAAATATCACATTTTTGTCACTTAATGTTTAAGTTTGAAACTGCATGCGATGTACTATAATACTCTCTAACTTCAGTTCAATTAGGGGTACCATGATAACTAAACTTCTTAAACGCGACGGCACAATGCAGGAGTTCCAAGCTTATAAAATTGAAGATGCGATCAAAAAGGCTTTCAAAAGCGAAAATACGACATATGATCGGTCTGTCTTTTTAAATATTATGGAACGGCTAAAATCAAAGCGAGTTGCGGCGGG
>DDHL01000020.1:7954-13208 GCA_002352945.1 Campylobacteraceae bacterium UBA1877
TGAAGATATTCAAGATATGATTGAGCAAGAGCTCTATCGTGCACGTTATTTTGAAGTAATGCGCTCTTTTATGATTTACAGGCACACTCATAAAATGCAGCGTGAGCATGTTTTAGGTTTAACTGAAGATACTACCTTTGTTAACTCAACCCAGACCGTTGAAGAGTATATAAATGGAAATGATTGGCGTATTAAAGCCAACTCAAATACAGGCTATTCAAATGCTGGGCTTATTAACAATACAGCTGGAAAAATTATTGCTAACTACTGGCTTGATAAAATTTACTCCAAAGAGGAAGGAATTGCCCACAGAAATGGGGATTATCATATTCATGACCTTGATTGTCTAACAGGCTATTGTGCAGGCTGGAGTTTGCGCAATCTGCTCAATGAAGGTTTTAATGGAGTAAGAGGCAGGGTTGAGAGCCGTCCTCCAAAACATTTTCGCGAAGCCTTGGGCCAAATGGCAAACTTTTTAGGAATTTTACAAAGTGAATGGGCAGGTGCTCAAGCTTTTAGCTCCTTTGATACCTATTTGGCACCTTACGTTTTTAAAGATCAGCTTAGCTATAAAGAGATAAAAAAGGCGATTCGAAGTTTCATTTATAACCTTAATGTGCCAGCAAGATGGGGGCAGAGTCCATTTACAAATGTAACAATTGACTGGACGGTTCCAGAGGATTTGCGAGATCAAACACCAACAGCTAATAATATCCATCTATTTAAAGGGATTGAAGATAAAAAACTCATCGCAGCAGCAAAAGAGCGGGGAGTTGAAAAACTTGAAAATCTCACATATGGCCATTTTCAAAAAGAGATGAATCTCATCAATAGAGCTTTTTACGAAGTGATGACTGAGGGCGATAAAACGGGCCAGCCGTTTACCTTTCCAATTCCAACGGTAAATATTACAGAAGATTTTGATTGGTATGGTGAGAATACAGATTTATTATTTGAAAATACAGCCAAAATTGGTTCATCTTACTTTCAAAATTTCATAGGAAGCCAATATTTAAAAGATCCAATTACAGGAGAACTAAAACCAAATCCAGATGCTTATAAACCAGGGCATGTACGAAGTATGTGCTGCAGGTTGCAGCTTGATTTGCGCGAACTTTTAAAAAGAGGCGGCGGTCTTTTTGGAAGCGCTGAAATGACAGGTAGTATTGGTGTTGTAACACTCAATTTAGCTCGACTTGGATATCTTTTCAAAGGGGATAAAGAGGCACTTTATAAGCGGCTTGATGAGCTTTTAGAGATGGCAAAATCAACACTTGAAAAGAAACGAGCCTTTGTGCAAAAGATGTATGATAGAGGACTTTATCCTTATACAGCTCGTTATTTGCCAGGCTTTAATAACCATTTTTCTACCATTGGCGTAAATGGAATGAATGAGATGATCCGTAACTTCACAAATGATGAGCACGATATAACCGATCGTTTTGGTCACGATTTTGCCTTGGAGATGTTAGAGTATTTAAGAGAAAAGATACGTTCATTCCAAGAAGAGACTGGAAATTTATACAATCTTGAAGCTACTCCAGCCGAAGGCACAACTTACCGTTTTGCCAAAGAGGATAAAAAACGCTATCCAGATATCATTCAAGCAGGAAGCGGTAAAAATATCTACTATACAAACTCTTCTCAGCTTCCAGCTGATTATACTGATGATCCATTTGAAGCACTTGATATGCAAGATGAGCTTCAGTGTGCTTATACGGGAGGAACCGTTTTGCACCTTTATATGAAAGAGCGTATCAGCTCGGCTGAGGCTTGCAGGAGATTAGTTAAAAATATCATAACCAATTATAGAATGCCATACATTACTATAACGCCTGTCTTTTCAGTTTGTGAAAAGCATGGATATATTAGTGGAGAGCATGAGTATTGTCCAAAATGTGACGCAGAGCTTTTAGAAGAGTATAAATCAAATTTAAGGAGGGAGAATGAACACGTTACTGCCTAAAGAGTATGAGAGTCGTCGTACAAAATGTATGGTTTATACACGAGTTATGGGCTACCACAGACCCGTTGAGAGTTTTAACATTGGTAAAAAGGGCGAGCATCGCCAGAGAGTGAAATTTGTTGAACCAATGCGATAAACCAATTTGTGACATTACCCGCTTTACCACACTAGACTTTCCAGATAGGATTGCCTGCATTGTGTGGTTTAGCGGGTGTCAAATGCGCTGCCCTTACTGCTACAATCCGCAAATGGCGCTAGGAAAGGGGAGTTTGAGTCCTTCTGATTTATACGATTTTTTACGGTTGCGCCAAGGCAAGCTCGATGGTGTTGTCTTAAGCGGAGGCGAGTGCACCTTATATCCTTATCTATTAGAAATGTGTGAAATTATCAAAACTATGGGTTTTGAGATAAAAGTTGATACCAATGGATTGCGTCCGCAAGTTTTGCAATCTTTGATTGAAAAGGATTTAATCGATTTTGTGGCACTTGATTTTAAAGCTAGAAAAGAGAAGTTTGAAACCGTTACCTCCACAAAGGGATTTGATCTTTTTGCTCAAAGTTTAGAGTATTTAATAGGCGCAGATATTGGATTTGAGGTGCGAACTACAGTCCATGCAGACCTTTTAAATGAAGATGACATAAACGCTATGAGCGAGTTTTTGCACCAAATGGGCTACAATCAAACCTACTATTTGCAAAAATATTTACATGTAAGCCCTACTCTTGGAAATATGCCAGAGCCAAAACGAAATTTTGACGTGGCAAAACTACACCATCTAATTCCTATCCAATTACGTAACTTTAACTAAAATTCTGCTAGGATTTTTGCTACCTTCAATTAGGAGCTTTATTTGAATCAGCCTATTATCCAATTAGCCTCAGCATGTCTTGAGTGCAAAAAGCCAAAATGCCGTACAGGCTGTCCAATTAATACCCCAATTCCCCAGATGATCCGTCTCTTTTTAGATGGAGATATCCAAAAAGCGGGTCAAACACTTTTTGAAAACAATCCTTTATCTGTGGTTTGCTCTTTAGTTTGTCCCCATGAGAAACATTGCGAAGGGCACTGTATTTTAAACAAAAAAAGAGCTCCAGTTAGCATTGGAAGTATTGAAAATTACATTTCAACTCACTATATGAATCATACAACTTTTAAAAAACCTGCCTTAAATGGACGAAATATTGCAATCATTGGAAGCGGGCCTGCCGGACTTGGTGTGGCATTTTTGATGGCTCAAAAGGGTTTTAATGTAACTATTTATGACCAGCACGATAAAATGGGTGGTGTTTTACGCTATGGCATCCCTGAATTTCGGTTGAAAAAAACGGTTTTAGATAAACTTGTTTTACATTTAAAAGACCTTGGAGTCACAATCCGTCCTAATACAACCGTTGGTAAAAATATCACTATTGAGGATATGTTTCGAGACGGTTTTGATGCTCTTTTTATTGCAACTGGAGTTTGGTCGCCAAAGAAGCTTGGAATCAAAGGAGAAAGTTTAGGACACGTTCACTTTGCTATTGATTATCTAAAAAACCCAAGTGTATATGATTTGGGAGAAAAGGTTATAGTGCTTGGGGCTGGAAATGTGGCTATGGATGTTGCAAGAACTGCAGTTAGAAGCGGCGCTAAAGAGGTCCGGATAGTTTATCGAAGAGGATTAGAAGATATGCCCGCATCCAAACACGAAATCCAATGTGCAAAATTAGATGGTGTGAAATTTGATTTTTATAAAACTCCAGTTGAAATAACAAGGGATGGAGTACGTTTTACATGTAAAGAAGAAGATGTTTTTGAAAGTGCTAGCAGCGTGCTCATTGCTATTAGTCAAAATCCAATGGATGTAATTGTAAATAACAATAAAGGCATCAAAGTAAACAATAAAGGCCTTTTATTAACCGATGATTGTGGAAGGACTACACAGCGTGGAGTTTTTGCTTCAGGAGATGTGGTTACTGGAGCAAGAACAGTTGTAGAAGCAGTTGCATTTTCCAAGCGAGTTGCCCAAGCAATGCAAGAGTATATAGCTACACTACCGAAAAGAGCATCTTAAGGCTTAAGATTAAAAGCAGTAAAGCAAAAATCTTTTTTAACTTCTTAACTGGCAATTTATGAGCAAGGCTAGCTCCAAGCGGGGCAGTAAAATAGCTTACAATTGAGATGAGAAAAACGGCAGGAAGATAGACAAAACCAGTAGCAAACTCCATAGAGTTTGGATGCATAAAGCCATTTATAATATAGCCCAAAGTTCCAGCAATTGAGAGTGGAAAACCAATGGCTGCTGAGGTGGCAATAGCTCTTTTTAAATCCACATTTTGCCAAACTAAAAATGGTACTGTAAGTGAGCCTCCGCCGATTGAAACCAGTGCAGATATTGCGCCAATGAAGCTACCACCCCCAAAAAGAGCAGGAGCGCCTAAGAGTTTCCGGCCAGGTTTTGGCTTTTTATCCCTTGCCATTTGGAAAGAGACATATCCCATAAAAATTGCAAAAAAGATAGCTAAATGAGATGAGTGCATCCATGCAGCTATGAAGGTTGCTAAAAATGTCCCAAGAACAACTCCTGGAGCCATTAATTTTACAATGCCCCACTCAACTGCGCCTTTTTTATGGTGGGCTCGCATGCTAGCAAAGGAGGTAAAGACAATTGAAGCCATGGAAGTTCCAAGTGCGAGATGGACTACATTTTCTACTTGCAATCCTTGAGCTAAAAAGATAGAAGTAAGTACAGGAACCATAATTCCACCACCACCAATTCCTAAAAGTCCAGCCATAAAACCAACAACAAGTCCTAAAATTAAAAAGGCTGCTATCCATTCAAAACCCACATTAAGCCCTTACATGTAAAAGTAAATTAGTATTGTAACGCAAATTCTTTACATGTAAAAAGTTGGGGTAGATTTTAAAGATTTGCGGGTAAAAAATATTTGGGTTTTGATAAGTTAATTTGCAGTAAAATAGTCCAAAATAAATAAGGGGAACTTTTATGGAGAGAAAACGAATTTATAACCCAAGTTCAAATGAAACCTTAGGCGATAGAAAGGTTTTTAATGGTAATCCCCATGGGATTTTGAACTTTACAAAAGCTAAATACACTTGGGCTTTAAAATTGTGGGATATTATGGAGGGAAACACATGGTTTCCAAAAGAGGTAGATACAACAAAAGATGTTTTAGACTATAACCGAAACTTAACCGATGCAGAAAAGCGGATGTATGATTTAGTTTGGTCGCAGCTCATTAGTATGGATAGCTTTCAAACAAATAATCTAGCAGATAATATCAATC
>DDHL01000020.1:13464-15567 GCA_002352945.1 Campylobacteraceae bacterium UBA1877
AACCGCCTGCCTTGCCCGACAAGCTTATGAAGAGGCTAACCACTCTAAATCATATGCTGTTATGGTTGAAGCAATTTGTGATAATACAGACCTTATTTATGAGATGGAAAAGCATGATGAGATTTTACGCAAAAAGAATGATTATATCTCTAGTGTTTATGAAGAGCTTGCGGGTGATGTTACAGATGAGAAGTTAGTTTTAGCTATGTTTGCAAATCAAATTTTAGAAGGGATTTACTTCTACTCAGGATTTACTGCTATTTACGCTCTGGCTCGTGCTGGCAAAATGTTAGGAAGTGCTCAAATGATCCGCTTTATCCAAAGGGATGAGATTACACACCTTTTGCTTTTCCAAAATATGATAAATTCTGTCCAAAAAGAGCGTCCTGATCTTTTTACTCCTGAGCTTAAGGCAAAGGTTATTGAAATGTTTAAAAAGGCAGGTGAGCTTGAGATTGAGTGGGGAAAATATATTACTCAAAACCAAATCATGGGATTTACAGATGATATTATTGAAGAGTATATCCACTACCTCATTGATGAAAGGTTGCGTGCTGTTGGGTTTGAAAAACTTTATAATGCTAAACATCCAATAAAATGGGTTGATGATTTTTCAAAATTTAATGATCAAAAAACAAACTTCTTTGAAGGAAATGTGACAAATTATAGTAAAGGCAGCCTCTCTTTTGATGACTTCTAATTTAAATCTTTGTACTTTGCAGTTTGCCTACCAAGAATCCCCTTGGGAGGCAAACTTAACTACGATTTTAGATGGATTAAAAGCATCTAAACAATTCTCTTTAACTTTAGCACCCGAACTAGCTCTTACTGGCTACTCCTATGAAAAGATGGATGAAGCTGCAGATTTTAGCAAGGCTGCTTTAGAAAAGATTGTCGATGCAACAGATAAAAAGGCCTTTGGATTTACAGCTATTGTAAAAGTGGATAAAGGGTTTGTAAATAGGTTCTATTTTATTAGTGATAAAAAGATTATCTATACACAAGATAAGGCTAAGTTGTTTGCTTTGGGAGATGAGCCAAAATATTTTATTGCAGGAGATGAAAAACTAATCTGTCCATTTAATTGGAATGGCCTAAAAGTTGGAGTACTCATCTGCTTTGAATTGCGATTTGTCGAATTGTGGTTACAGCTTCGAGGTTGTGATTTGATTCTTGTGCCAGCTCTTTGGGGAAAAAGTCGAAAAAGCCATTTTGAAACCTTAAATAAAGCATTAGCTATTGCAAATCAATGTTTTGTACTCTCATCCAATAGCGCCGATTTAAATATGGCTGCGGGTGGAGGAGTTGCTGATCCATTTGGAGTTATATATCAAGATGATAAAAAGAGAATCTTTACATGTAAGGCTGATTTAGGAAGGATAAAAAAGATGAGACGATATATCAAAGGCGTCATAAATGAGTGATTTTCAACAAAAAATTAGATTACATAAGTGCCACAATATGGCAAGTGAAATTGCAGACCATCTTCTTTTAGAACCTGCTGTATTTGATGCAATTGCAACTACTGAAAGGGAGCTTTTTGTGCCACAAGGAATGCGTCACCATGCATATAAGCTAGATGCACTTCCTCTTATGGGAAATCAATGGATTAGCTCTCCGCTTACAGTAGCACGTATGACGCAAGCTTTAGATGCAGTTGGCTGCGATAGTATTTTAGAAATTGGTTGCGGAAGTGGTTATCAAGCGGCAATTCTTAGCAAACTTGCAAGGCGGGTTTTTACAATTGAACGGATTGAAGGTTTAGTTAGGGAGGCAAAAAAACGCTTTGAGCATCTGGGTTTAAGAAATATCCATACTCGATTTGATGACGGCCAAAGAGGCTGGCGCGATTTTGCTCCATTTGATAGGATTTTATTTTCTGCATCAACTCCTAAAATCCCCCAAAGAATCTTTGATCAATTGGCATTAGGAGGTATTTTAGTTGCTCCAATTCAAAAAGGCAAAGAGCAGATAATTACCCGCTTTATCAAAGAAGAAGGTGGAATAAAACAGGAGCAGTTAAAATCTTGCCTATTTGTTCCCGTGGTAGATGGAGTAAGCCACTAAGAGGATTTAAAAAGATTTTTAATTCCTGTAAATACA
>DDHL01000020.1:15775-20700 GCA_002352945.1 Campylobacteraceae bacterium UBA1877
ATTTTTAATTCCTACAAATACAACTCGAATGACAGCTAAAAAAGCGTAAAAAAATCCTGTATAGATGAGTGGATGCCACGGCATTGTATGTTTTGATAAGTGCTTTATATGTTCAATTGGCGCGGTAAGCCATTCATCCATATGCATTCCAAGAGCTAAAATCACAAAAATGCTAATGAAAAGTGCCACTTCTTTTAATACTTTGCGCATCAATACCCTTTGAATATTTTTTTTATTTTAACTAAGAAGGGTAAGGGATCGGTAAACGATCCCTTAAAAATCTATTTTTTTGCGTCTGGATTGAAGTTGTAGTAGATATAGCTTGCCATATCTTCTGGATGATAAGTCATCCCTTTTTTCTTAATGCGGTTGAGATTTTCACGCATAAGTTCAGAGTGTCCTCCAGATGATTGGAAACCCTCGTTATCTAAGTTTATTAACTCCATCTCTAATTCATGCAGCGTATAGTCGTTAAGAGCAGGACCTCTCTTTTCAGGATTTCCCTCAGCATTTATTCCATGGCACTTAGCACACATAAATTTATAAACTTCAGATGTGCTATATACACGTTTTGTCCCTGCTGCTTCTGGGTTAAAAGTGGTGTAAATGTAGCGAGCCATATCATCTGGGTGGTAACTCATCCCTTTTTGCTCAATTTTATCTTGGTTGTGTTCTATAATTTCATGGTCACTTCCTGAAGATTGAGATCCATTTACACTAAGATTAAAAGCTCATAAGCCAATTCACTCTCGCTTAAATTATTAAGTGCAGGACCTTTCTTTTCAGGATTTCCTTCGGCATTTTTACCATGGCACAGTGCACACGCTCCATTGTAAATTTCAGCCATGCTATACGCTTTCGCACACGCAACATTAGCTCCTAAAGCTAGTGTCATTAAAGCGCCTATTAGTAATTGTCGCATCTTCTCCCCTTTCTTAGGTATCTTATCCTCTAGCCTTTAACATTCCATGAAAATACATAGGTTTTAACATATATACTTTCAATATCCACCATATCCAGCGCTCTTTTGTTGGATCAAGTGGAAAAGATGGTGTTGGTTTGGCACTCCAATCAAACTCAGCTAGCATAACTGTACCAATGCTTGTAATAAGTGGGCACACAGTATAGCCTCCATATTGAGCCGTTGGCTCTTTACCTTCCATAACTGAAACGAGGTTTGCACCACATACTGGGTACTGCTTGCGAACAGAACCGCCAGTTTTACCCATAGGGATACCAGCTACATCACCTAGGGCAAATACGTTTGGATAACGGGTGTGTTGTAAAGTCTCTTTTTTAACTTCCACCCATCCTCCTTTAGCAGCAGATCCTCGCTGCCAAGCCAGTGGAGATTTTGCTACGGCATCAGGGGCAGTCATAGGAGGAGTTACATGTAAAAAGTCATAAGGAACTTCAACCAACTCATTTTTTGGAATCATTTCATACTCTTCCAAATCCTCATCCCACTCTCCTTGAACAAGGTAGTGATGATCAAATGTTGCAATTTTAGCCTTTGGATCAACGGCAACAAGATTGTGGTGGTAGTTCCATTTCATATTTCGGGCTTTATATTGGTTTAAAATTGCCTCGTGATACTCAGGTACACCAAACATGCTTCCACCATTAGGGTAGAAAGTAAGTGTTGCATTCTCTCTTGCGCCCGCTTCTACTAATCGGTCGTGAGTGAGATACATAATCTTTTTAGGAGCACCACCGCATTTAATTGGGGTGTTAGGGTGGGTAAAGACTCCATCTACTTTTTGACCCGATTTTGCTTTTTGGACAAACTCTTGCATAAGCTGCCATGTTTTGACAGCACCATCTTTAAAGTAGATTGATGCAATGCCGTCTTTGCCGATCATATCTTGAGACAAGCCTTTGATATGGTCATAGTTGAGTTTAAGACCTGTGGCAACTACAAGAAAATCATAACTAACTTCGCCATTTTTAGAAGTGATAACCTTATTATTGTCTGGATCAAACTCTACTACATAATCTTGAATCCATTTGGCTTCGGATGGAAGATAATCTTTAGTATCAGCCAAGATATCATCAAGTTCATAAATACCAGAGGCTATAAGTGTTTGACCAGGTTGGTAACTTACACTTTTTGGATCTGGTTCAATAACGGTTACATCTGGATCATCTAAGTGCTTAACCAAATAGTTAGCCATAGTGCATCCCGCAGCGCCTCCTCCTACAATAACGACTTTTCCTTTGGCACTACTAGCCTTTGCTTGAGTAGCCGCAGCAGACTTAGTAGGATTGAGCATAAATGCAGCACTACTAAGACCGGCTAATTTTATAGCATCGCGGCGAGTTAACCCATGTCGTTTTAATTCAGCTTCAAAAGCTTCATTAAAGTTTTCTATGCTTCTGTCTTGCATAGCTTCTCCTTATATTAGTTTGCAGCATGAAGTAGCATAGCATAGTTAATTTTACTTATAGCTTAAAATTTTCTTTATAATGAGCTGAGGTGTTACCAGACCGCGATATGCGTTCTTTTGAACGGTAAAAATTATGTCAATTTTATCTCCATTTTTAACTTTTTTGTCAAAATTAAAAAAGAGGCATTCTAGCGTTTTAGTTTGAGTTTGTAAGATAATTTTTAAGTGCGTCTTTTCACGTCCAAGAGGTTTAGTTATTTTAACCTCTGCATCCCGAATTAGAAAATAGGGACGTGGATTTTTTTGTCCATATGGCTCAAAACACTCTAAAATTTCCAAAAGTTCAAAATCGATAATTTCTGGATCAATCTCTCCTAAAATATCATCTTTAATTTCCATTTCACTCTTATTAAGAGTTTTACATGTAAGGTTTAAAGCTTTTTTGAAGTGAGGAAGGTTTTCTAATGCAATAGTAATCCCAGCAGCCCCTTTGTGCCCACCGTATCCTATAAGGAGATCTTCATTTTGGGCAATTAAAGATAGAATATCAATTTGGCCAACACTGCGTGCACTCCCTTTTGCTTTATCTTTATCAACTGAGAATACAATAGCTGGTTTTTCAAACCTTTTTGCCAATCTTGAAGCGACAATTCCCACAACGCCCTCATGCCAGCCATCTCGCCATACGACAATGACATCATCTTCAGGCCCAACCTCTTTTAAAGATTCATCAAAAAGGGCTTGCTCTTCTTCTTTTCGAGAATTATTTAAAGCAATGATGGATTCAAGTAAATTTGTAGCATCTTTGAGGTTTTGTGATTTTAAAAATTCATATGAAAGGTGAGCATCTTGCATTCTGCCAGCACTATTAATAAGTGGAGCAATTAAAAAAGAGATATCATCACTCTCAAAAACCTCTTTTTTATAAGCGGTTTTAATTGCGTTAAATGCAGGCCTTGTGGAGCGATTTAAAAGACGTATTCCACTTCGAACCATAATGCGGTTCATATCTCTTAACTCCATCATATCTGCCATTATGGCAATAGCTAAAAGATCTAAACTTTTAGATAGGTCATAATCTACCCCAAAATACTCTTTTAAGGCTGCTACAAGATACCATGCAACCTGAGCACCGCAAATTTCACTATTTGGAAATGAACAGTCTTCTTGTTTTGGATTGATTATTGCAAAGGCTTGCGGAAGAGTTTCTGGAGGTGTATGGTGGTCGGTAATAATTAAATCTATTCCATTTTGGTTGCAATACTCTGCCGCTTCATGGGCGCAAATACCATTATCGACCGTGATAATAAGTGGCGTTTTAAGATCTTTTACAATAGAGGGGTTTAATCCGTAACCATCTTGGAAACGATTTGGAATTTTAAGCACATAAGGTATGTTTAAAAAGTCAAAAAACTCACTTAAAATTACTGATGATACAACCCCGTCAACATCATAATCCCCAACAATTCCAATAGGCTTTTTGCTCTCTATGACTGCGCCGATACGTTTTGTTGCCTTTTGAATGTCTTTAAAATGATGAGGCGGCGGAATAAGGGAGAGTTTAGTGCATTTGTCAGTTTCAAACCTCGATGCTAAAATCTCCGCTATTGCCGCTTTTGTAAGTTTCCTAGCCATTTTTTTTAGCTAGTGCTGCATTGGCAAAAGCCAAAATAACGCGGTTTGGATTTGTAAGGCGCGATGTAAATTCAGGATGGAATTGAACGCCTATGAACCACGGATGGTTTTTTATCTCAACAGCTTCAATAAGTCCATCTGCCTCTCCACTTACAATCATGCCCGCTTTTTCAAAATCTTTTCGGTATTTTGGATTTGCCTCATATCGATGGCGGTGGCGCTCTTTTATTTTGGTTTTATCATCATAAACTTTTCGTAGTAGTGAGCCTTTTTTTGTTTGACACTCATACGCTCCAAGACGCATTGTTCCTCCAAGAGGGCTTTGGAATGTGCGCACTTGTTTTTGACCGGCAGTATCTAAAAATGAATCGATAAGATAGATGATTGGATTGGAACATTCTGGATTAAATTCAACCGAATTTGCATCTTTTATTTTAAGCACATTTCGAGCAAATTCAATCATTGCTAACTGCATTCCAAGGCAGATTCCAAGATAGGGAATATTATTTTCGCGAGCATATTTGATTGCTACCATTTTTCCCTCAACGCCTCGCTCGCCAAAGCCTCCTGGAACAAGGATTCCATCAGAGTCTTTTAAAAGCTCTGGACCATCTTCTTCTAAAGTTTCACTATCAACCCATTTAATGTTTATTCTCGTATCTAAGTGCGCTCCGGCATGGATTAAAGACTCTGTTAATGATTTGTAAGACTCTTTTAAGCCTAGATATTTTCCTACAAAAGCGATAGTAATATCATTTCGTGGCGCTATGACACGCTTTACAAGCAAATCCCACTCATCCATACGTGGCTTTAATTTGCCAAGATCTAATGTCTCTGCGATTGGCGTTAAAATATTTTCTTTTAAAAAATTAAGAGGAACTTGATAGATTGTAGGAGCATCGG
>DDHL01000020.1:20908-22860 GCA_002352945.1 Campylobacteraceae bacterium UBA1877
CATAGATTGTAGGAGCATCGGATGATTCAATAACGCTGTTTCGTTCAACTCCGCATGATGCTGCAAGTTTATCTTTTAACTCTCGAGGTAGCGGATGCTCTGAGCGGCAAATGAGCATATCTGGTGTAATTCCAATACGTCGCAACTCTTGAACCGAGTGTTGGGTTGGCTTTGTTTTAAGTTCGCCTGCAACACTTATGTATGGAACAAGGGTAAGGTGGATATTCATCGCATGTTTTTTGCCAACTTCTGAGCGCAACTCTCTTATAGCTTCTAAAAATGGCAAGCCTTCAATATCTCCAACTGTGCCACCAATTTCAACAATGAGAATATCCTCATTTTCTCCAGCTTCTTTCATGCGTCTGACGATCTCTCCAACGATGTGGGGAATAACTTGAATGGTTTCTCCAAGATAGTCTCCTCGACGCTCTTTTTCAATAACAGTCGAGTAGACTCTACCGGTTGTAAAATTGTTTTTTTGACTCAAATCCACATCTAAAAAGCGCTCATAGTGACCTAAATCAAGATCAGTTTCAGCCCCATCGTCGGTAACAAAAACCTCTCCATGTTCAAGAGGGCTCATTGTGCCAGGGTCAACATTGATGTATGGATCTGCTTTGAGGATAGATGCTTTAAAACCTACATTTTTAAGAAGAGTTGCAATACTAGCAGCTGCAATTCCCTTGCCAAGGGAGCTTAAAACTCCACCTGTAACAAAGATGTATTTAGTCGGTTTAGATGACATAAAGGTCCTTCGTTTTTGGACTAAATTATAGCTAAAGTAAGGTTATAAAGGGTTTACGCGGTTATGTTACAATATGAAAAATTATATGGAGGATAAGATGAAGCGTTTAGTTTTAATCGGACTTTTAACAATTCCACTATTGGCCAATGAGCAGCTTCTTGAAGTTTACACAGACAAGGCTTTTTTAACTCAAAAATTTGAGGTTGGGAGTGGAAAATTTGAAGTAAATCTGCCTGAATTTATAACCTTGGATGCTTTACATGTAAAGAGTGCTTGTGAAATAAATCATAAAAGTTTAGGCGCTTTAATTCAAGCCCAAAGTCCCCATTTAACAAAACTTAACGATGCACAAAAAAAGCTAGAAGAGGCTAAAAAAAGACTCTACATTCAAGAAGCAAAAGAGAGATTGCTTGAAAGGATGAGCCTAAAAAGCATAGATATGGATAGTGCGATAAAAGAGACAGAAGAGTTTGGGAAAGTATTAGAAGAGCTTTTAGACAAAAAGGCGCAACTAGCCAAAGATGTAGAGGTTGCAAAAGAAGAGTATGAGGCTTTAATGACAGACTCTATGACCCAAAGAGTAAAACCGCTTACGTTAAGCCTAGAGTGCAATGGCCCAAGTGTGTTAGAGCTTCGATATCCGGTTAAATCTTTGGATATAAGCCGCAAAAACAGGTTTGAGGGTGATTTAGTTGATGGAAGTTTAAAAATTGACCAAAATCTTTTTATAACCCATAAACTAGGAGTAACTCTAAATAATGTTACTTTGCACCTATATGGACAAAAATATCATGAAAGATTATCGCCGCCAAAATTTTATCCTCAATACATTAATGATGCACCTTTGCAAGCTAAAAGATCAATGGTTGCCTTATCAGCACCAATGGGCGAATCGATGCAAAAGGTTGACTCAATTGTGCAAACGAGCCAAAGTAAGCAATTTTGGGAAATTTCTGGATTAAACCTACCTAGCAATGAAACAGTTCAAATCTCTTTGGATAGACAAGAAGTATTTGTAGATTTTGATACTTTTATAGATGGATACTCCCAAGGCATAGCTTATGTGCGAGGAAAATTTAAGGCTCAAAAACCAATTTATAAGGCAACAAGTGAGTTTGTTTTAGGCGGAGTTTTGGTTGGAAGTAGTACAAATGAATCTTTTAGTGAAAATAAAGAGAGTGAAATCTTTTTTGGAAAAAATGATTTT
>DDHL01000020.1:23093-24619 GCA_002352945.1 Campylobacteraceae bacterium UBA1877
TAATTGAAGATTTTACCACTTCAAATCCAGCACAAAAGACGCAGACAACACAAGTAATGTATGAATATGCTCTTTTAAATAAAGATGCAAAAACACACAAAATTACCCTTAAAGAGAGAGTGCCGGTTTCTAAATCAGGTAATATACATGTAAATATTTTAGGGGATAAACCTTTTAAAACTACGGCTTTAGGTGAAGTTATCTACCAAGTTGAAATAAAGTCTGGTGAAGAGAAAAAAATTAAATTTGGCTACATAGTTACAAAACCTCTTGAAAATTAACCTCCAAAAACCGCCTAGAAAAGCTAGGCGGTAATTTTTAAAGTTAGCTAAAAAATATTCCCAAAATTTAGGGCTTTTATGAAATAAAAAGAGTAAAAAATACACATTTTGACAATTTTTAGCAAAAATAGCATAATTTAATTGACATTTAAGTTTAGTATGTTATCATTCTTCAAAACTGTAACGGAGAGTAACAAATGTTTAAAAAAATAAATCTATTGGATTTGCTAAAAGTGACTGACGTAGCACTTATTGCTGCGCTTGTTGCCTTTGCTTATGCAGCTTACGTTTTTAGCGCATAAGAAGGCTTTACATGTAAAGGGTTAAATCCCTTTACCCCACAAACTACTCACACCTCCCACAATAAATTGAACTGCAATTGCTCCAACAATAAGTCCCATAAGACGACTGATTATTTTTTGACCTGTTATACCCAAATATTCTCGAATATATAGGCTGTAACGAAATGCAAGATAGGTTAAAAATGCCACACTTAAAAATGCACAAGTTAGCGCCACAAGGTCTAAATAACTCGTAGCACTTGCTTTTAAAATAACAATAGCTGCAAAAATTCCAGGACCGAATGTAATTGGAATTCCAAGAGGAATAACGGCAAATTCGTGGGCTTGCAAAGCCTCTTCTTGTTCCTCTGGAGTTTGGTTTTTAGGCTCAAGGTTTCCTTGAACCATCTTGATAGCCATCAATAAAAGCACAATCCCACCCATCGCTTTTAAAGAGTCAAGCTCAATGCCAAAAAGCACTAGAACAAATTTCCCGGTCAATAAGACGGTAAAAAAGGCAACTATAATAGTAATTGTAGATTTAAAAGCGATAGCTTTCATCTGTTTGTGGTTGGTCGATGGCGGAGCAAGTGAGAGTAATATCGCACTCACTCCTAATGGGTCGATAATGGCAAATATTGTTATGCTTTGTTGTAAAAATAGGGATAAAAAATCACTCATTCTTCATCTGTCTTTAAAACTGCGCCACTACTTGCATTAGTTACTAGTTGACGGTACTGTTTAAGCCAACTGCTCTCTAATTTTTTTCTTTTTGGCGTAAAGTTGGATTGGCGAGTTTGAATTTCAATCTCATCCAAATTTACATTGATTTCATGAGTGTCAACATCAATTGTGATAATATCTCCATCTTTTAATAGAGCTATCAAACCACCCTCGGCAGCTTCTGGGCTAATATGACCCACACTAAAGCCACGTGTTGCACCGCTAAAACGTCCATCAGTGG
>DDHL01000020.1:24837-26360 GCA_002352945.1 Campylobacteraceae bacterium UBA1877
ATTAAAGCAACATCGGCTCCTAGGCCCATTCCCATTATAAGGCTCGTTGGCGAGAGCATCTCTTGCATACCCGGACCGCCTCGAGGGCCCTCGTAGCGAATAACAACCACGTCACCCGCTTTTACCTTACCGCCAACAATACCAGCAATTGCTTCTTGCTGTGAATCAAAGCAGACCGCTTTTCCCTCAAATCTTCTTCCACCTGTGATTCCAGCTGTTTTAATAACACATCCCTCTTCTGCAAGGTTTCCAAAAAGAATTGCCAAGCCACCAACTTCTGAGTAGGGGTTGTCAATTGAATGGATAACTTCATAGTTTGTAATGGCTGCATCTTTGATGCGTTCGCCTATACTCTCACCTGTAATTGTAAGATTATCAAGATGCAATACGCCGTTACCGCGCTTGCTAATCTCTTTCATCACTGCTCCAACACCGCCGGCTTTATGGATATCTTCCATATGGATTGTTGAAAGAGACGGTGCGATTTTGGCAATGTGAGATACGTTTTGGCTGATTTTATTGATGTCATTAATGTCAAAATCAACTCCAGCCTCTTTTGCAATTGCAAGCATGTGTAAAACTGTATTAGAACTTCCACCCATTGCCATATCTACGGCAAATGCATTTCTAATGGCCTTTTCGTTGAGAATATTTCGTAACTTAAAGCGCTCATCGAGTGCAATTTCACATATGCGGCGAGCTGCTTTTCGAACAAGCTCCTCTCTTTCTGGTGTGAGAGCTAAGATTGTGCCATTTCCAGGAAGAGCAATTCCCATGGCTTCCATAAGTGTATTCATTGAGTTTGCAGTAAACATTCCAGAGCATGAACCACCGCTTGGACAGGCGTTGCACTCAATATCGTGAAGCTCCTCTTCATCAATGTCGCCTTTGTTAAACTTGCCGACTGCTTCAAAAGCGGTAGTAAGATCAATTGGGGTGCCATCTTTTTTATATCCTTTTTTCATTGGACCGCCGCTTACAAAGACAGTTGGAACATTAACACGCAATGCTCCCATAATCATTCCAGGAACGATTTTGTCACAGTTTGGCATACAAATCATTGCATCTAGCATATGAGCATTCATTACTGTTTCGATTGAGTTGGCAATGATTTCACGGCTTGGTAGTGAATAGAGCATGCCCTCATGTCCCATTGCAATACCATCATCAACACCGATTGTGTTAAATTCAAAAGGTATGCATCCGTTTGCACGAATCTCCTCTTTTATGATTTTGCTATAGTGGTTGAGAAAAAAGTGTCCTGGTATGATTTCAATAAATGAGTTAGCTACACCAATAAAAGGTTTGTTAAAATCTTCATCTTTTAATCCAGTGGCTCGAAATAGACTGCGGTGCGGGGTACGATCAAATCCTTTTTTTACTCTATCGCTACGCATAAATTTATCCTTTACATGTAAACTAATTTGACTATTATATCCAAAAGCTAAATTCATCCAAAGGGCTATAGCTAAGATTGCTTTACTTTTAAAAAATCTTTTGGTATACTTTCGTCTCTTTTTACG
>DDHL01000055.1:0-2656 GCA_002352945.1 Campylobacteraceae bacterium UBA1877
AGATATATCATAACAAAGAATATATTTGTCGTTGCTCATTAAAAACAAACCTTTAATGCCCCCACAACATAGCCGTGATGGTCTATGAAATATAGGGGACATTTTTTTGCAATTGCAATAAGTTGACTAGGTTTGATGGAAATATTCTTATTCAAATAAATTTCTAAAATATGTAAAAAACTGATGACATATTTTGAGCCATCAATAAAAAGCTCAAGATAATTTTTATGGACTATTATTTTTGTTTTTGGGTTTTTAAGTATTAAGGGTGATTTTGACACAGCTGATTCCTTAACCATGTTAGAGATTTATCAATTTCTGGTTCTAGTTGAGTCCATAATGTTTTTATTGGCCAATAAAGCTTTTTACGGCCTTCATAGTTGAGATACACTCCATCTTTTTTATAAAAATCATTTGTAGTAACAAGCCCATTTGTAAAAAATTTTAAAACAGCTTCATTAATCTCATGTCGAAAAAATTCAAGCATATCTGATGAAAGCGCATTATGGTTTCTAAAGGGTGTATGTAAGTAACCAATTGCCAACTCAAAACCTTGCATAAGTAGTTTTGAGCTAATTAAGTTGTAAGCAATAGAATACAAATAAGACAGTAGAGCATTTGCAGGATCTAAAGGGGGACGTTTAGAGCGTTTTGATTTGTGAAACTTTCGCGGAATAAGTTTAAAATATTGTTGAAAATAGTGCCGCGAGTATGTTCCTTCTATGCCCATGATTGATTCTAAAGTTGCCGCTTCTTGAAGGGAGGTTAATATAGGTTCAACCGAACAGTGAGCTCCGTAAGATTTTAAATGAGCATTGTGGTTTAAAATTTTTTCTTTTATTATTTCTTTTGCAATTTCCACTCTTTTTTCTAAAGCTTTGTATTGTGCAAGTTTGAGATTTGCATTTTTAGGTTGAGTATTAGAGATGAGCGTTGTTTTATAGTTGCGAGGATTTAGCAAAATAATATTGACATTTTCTTCTGCAATTTTTGCAATAGTCTTTGTGTCGATTAAAATATGAGATGTGATTACGATGATATCAATCAATCGCAAAGGAATTGTTTTGTTGTCAATTTTTATAGTTTTGTTTACAAACTTTAATTCAAGGTCTTCTTTGTCGATAAAAAGCGGGGTCATAAAACAATAGCCCCATTTTCAAATTTTAAAAAATCACTTTTTCCAAAACAGATAGGATCTGGATAAATTGGGATTATATGCACGTAATCTTCTGGTTTGGTTAAAGAGTTGAGTTTATGAATCAGCTCCTCTAGTTCAAATTTGTCTAAAGGAATGTAAAGAGCGCTTTTTTGACCGCCAAGTGCTAATGAGTAGAGATATGTTTGCACTTTAGAAAGACGCTTTGGATTGCAAATGTCATAACACACTAAATACTCTTTTCGCATATTAGACTCTTTAGTTTGTGTACCTTGAAGGTTGTTTGTTGGCTAATCTGTCAAGTTATTATATAAAGAGTTGAGAACAAATTTTGTAAAAAATTACAAGTTTTTATTTGTCAATGTGCGATAATGCTAAGAGCAAATCTTTTTTGAAAGCCTCTTTTAGCTCTAAGGGTTCGAGTATAGTAATATCTGGAAGCCATTTTTTAACAAAAGGCAAAATTTCCATATGCTGGGTGTAGCGAATGCTAAAAAGCACGCTTCCATCATCAAAAGATTTTATAAATTTTTGTGATGAAAAGAATGCTTTCATGTGGGGTTGAAAATATTTTGCAACTTTTGGAGAAGCTTTTAAAAGTGCAGTTTGCTCAGTAGTATTATGTAAAGTAAAGGGATTTTGAATAGTTTTGAAGTAATTTTCATACTTGTTTAGAACTTGCAACTGGTAAGATATTTTTTTACTATAATGAACCTCTTGTATAAACGAGACTCGCAATAGCCTTAAATTTTCATCTTTTGTTTCGATGGCCAAATACCAATTGTTTTCTAGAAAAATAAGTTTTAAACATTTGGCATCTTCTATAATTTCTTTTGTATTATAACTGTATTTGATAGTGCGGTATTCGTGTTCTCTTACTGCTTTTTTTAGAGCATTGAAATGGCGAATAATGCTGGAATTTTGGAGATTTTCAAAAGGATTTGAACAAAACAAAAAAGTGTTTTTGTCTGTGTTGATTATGGTTTCTATGGCTTGTTTGATCTCTTTTTCTTCGATTTGTTGCAAAAGGGTAGGGTCATTTTCGTAGATGAGGGTTAAAAGCCAGCTCAAATCATTTTGTGTTTCAAAGAAAAATTTTACAACTTTTGGTGCATCTTTTTTTGGGTCAGGTATGCGAAGCACTGTTGTTTTTCTTCCGGTGTGGGAGATTTGCCTTTTTTCAGATATGAGAATCGAGCCAAATAGCTTTTGGATAGTATTTAAATATCTGCCTAGAGTTTGAGAACAGACCCCAAGCTCATCTAAAGTTGACTTTTTTTGAGCATACAACTCCTCTTTTTGATAGAGTTTCTCTAGGAGTTTATAAATATGTAAAACTTTACTATCAACACTACTCATGTGATTTCCTCATATTTTCTAAATTGAACATGTCTAAATTCTCTTTGAGAGATAATTTTACCATTTCTTACTATTTGAGTGACTTTTCGTGCAGTAGTTGCGTAAATTGGGATAATGCCATTTTTTTTCGCTAAGTTTATT
>DDHL01000055.1:2877-3302 GCA_002352945.1 Campylobacteraceae bacterium UBA1877
TTCGCTAAGTTTATCATGGCATATGTGGCTCCAAAATCGCCCTGAACGAGCAAATAATCACCTTTTGAAGCTTCAGCCAAAAGGCGTTGTTTTAGAGGTTTCAAAATAGAAGCGATAGTGGGAGCATATGGGTCTATACTTAACCAAGTGTCATTTGAAAGCGTAACTACATGAGTAATACCAAATCTTTTCCTAGCCTCTGCTTCTTGTTCAGGAAGTAGCGGGTGGTTTAGTAAAACAAATAGTTTTTTCATAAATTTTCCTCGCATAAAAATAACGAAGGAAGTATATCAGTTGTTATGAACAAAAACTGTTTTTAACTAAGCTTACATGTATTGACACGCATCCTACCACCCTGAACTTTTTTTCGTCATCCTGAACTTGCTTTTTTTTCCTTTGTCGCCCTGAACTTGCTTTTCTTTCCT
>DDHL01000055.1:3569-3862 GCA_002352945.1 Campylobacteraceae bacterium UBA1877
CCCTGAACTTGATTCAGGGTCTAATTCATACACAAAAACACAAAAACACTTCTTGTCATGCTGAGCTTGACTTGGCATCTACTTTTACATGTAAAGACATGTGTTTTTTGTCATGTTGGATTTTATTTAGCATCTATCTTTACATGTAAACAAGACTTCACAATGCTAAAAGAGTTAAGAGATTCCGTGTCAAGCACGGAATGACAGAAGAGGGAGTATCGGGTCTATCAAACGACACCTCTCCGTCACCCTGAACTTGCTTTTCTTTCCTCCGTCACCCTGAACTTGATTCA
>DDHL01000013.1:0-1558 GCA_002352945.1 Campylobacteraceae bacterium UBA1877
AACAAATATCTGGCTTGTTATAGTTTTAAATCTTTACATGTAAAGCTCAAAGATAAAAGCTTAGTCAAATATATTTGAAGCTTTACATATAAACCAAGCTATTTTAAGCGCTCTTTTAAAGAGGCTTCATGAGCGCTCAAACCCTCACAATGAGCCAAAGTTGCGCAAGTTTCACCCAACTCCTCAAACGCCTTTTGACTAAAGCCAATAACTGAAGATCTTTTCATAAAATTTTCAACCCCAAGAGGTGAGTAGAATTTAGCAGTTCCACCAGTTGGCAATGTGTGGTTTGGTCCGGCTATATAATCACCAATTGGCTCAGGAGTGTATGCACCCAAAAAGATTGCGCCAGCATGACGGATTTGAGGTAAAATCTCATAGGGGTTTTGGGTTACAATCTCAAGATGCTCTGGAGCAATTTGATTCATCAATTTAACCGCTTCATCCATATCTTTTGAAACGATGATTACTCCCCTCTCATCTATAGATTTTCTAGCAATATCTTCACGCTCAAGCTTTGGCAAATACTCACTAATCTCTTTTTGCACCTCGTTTGCAAGGCTCTCATCTGGGGTTATCAAAATGGAGCTTGCCATCTCATCATGCTCAGCTTGTGAGAGTAAATCGATAGCTAAAAATCTAGGATTTGCCTCTTTTGTAGCCAAGATTCCAATCTCACTTGGACCTGCGACCATGTCAATATTTACCTCTCCAAAAACCATCTTTTTTGCAGTGGCAACATAGATATTTCCAGGTCCAGTTATCACATCAACTTTGGGAATTAAACCTGTTCCAAAAGCCATTGCACCAATGGCGCTTGCTCCACCGATTTTAAAAGCTTTTTTGATTTGGCACAGATGCAAGGCAGCCAAAAGAAGAGGATTTAACTTATTTTCTGGAGCGGGAGTACAAACTACAATCTCTTTAACTCCGGCTACAATTGCTGGAATTGCATTCATTAAAAGTGAGCTTGGATAGGCTGCCTTTCCACCTGGAATATAAAGCCCTGCCCTATCAACTGCACTTACTTTTTGACCTAAAACTGTTCCATTTTCTTCATAGTGCATCCACGACTTTGGCAGCTGCTTTTCGTGAAAAAATTTGATTCTTTCATACGCAATGTGGAGTGCTTTTTTAATTTTTTCATCTAAATTTTCATACGCTTCTTGCATAAGCTTTGGCGAAATTTTCAAATCATTCTCATCTTTTGGACTCCACCTATCAAAACGGGCTACCTGCTCACACAAAGCTTTGTTGCCATCACTTTTTATCTCATCTAAAAGCTTTTGAACTCTGGGCATTACTGTATTTATATCCATTTGACCGCGCTCTAAAAGTTCAGTAAAAATAGTCTTAAAATTGGATGTATCTGTATTTACTATTCGCATTATTTAACCTCATGTAATCTTTTCAAGAACTTGTACTAACATCTCTTTTCGAATCGGTTTTAAAATATAGTGCTTTGCTCCCTTTGAAATGGCTTCAACAACCATCTCTTTTTGAGAGTGGGAACTTACCATGATAATTTTAGCCGATGGAAACTTTTCAATCATCGCTT
>DDHL01000013.1:1865-4554 GCA_002352945.1 Campylobacteraceae bacterium UBA1877
TTTCATACTCTTCTAAAGCGCTCTTGCCATCAGCAGCCTCTGCTACCACTTTGTGGCCAAGCTCTTCAACTAATTTTTTTAAATTGATTCGCATTATTTTTGAATCATCTACAATCAAAATATTTGCCATTACTGCTCCTTTGCCACAGTGGTGCTATAATCGATATAAATGAGCCGTACTTTTCCATAAGCGGATTCAAACTCCCCTTTTGTTGCATAGGCGTGCTTGTAGTTTTCAATAGCACTTGTTTTACTCAAACCAAAAGGTGGCAAAAACACAATCTTTTCACCATCAGTTGGAATAAGGTGGCACGAATTTCCAATGATAATATTAAGCGATTCCGCTAAAGCTTCTCCAATAAATTCATGTCTATCTTCTAAAGCTATTTCAACCTCTGAAAAAAGCTCTAAAAGCTTTATTCCAAACTCTTTATCTACACTTAAAATAAATCCTCCCCGTATTGCACCACCAAGGTTTATAAGCACTGAGTAAGATAGCAGCTCGATATGGGGTGTTCCCACAAGCTCGGCTTCACGGGGACGCAATTCAATGCCAATATCTTTTACAAAATACTCTCTTAATCGAACCAACACAGGCTCGATATAGCAACTTGGCTCTTGCATCTACTCTCCTTGAATTTCTTTTAAAACTGAGCAGTTTTTACCCCGAGCCTTAGCTTTATACAAAGCTTTATCGGCTTGGTTATATAAAAATGCCATGGTTGTTTTAGGTGTTGGTATTGTGGAGGCAACCCCAAAAGAGACGCTCACATATTTGGATGCGTCATTGTATTCGTGGATGATTTTTAGCTCTTCTATTTGAGCTCGCAAATATTCACAAAATTCAAAAGACTCTTTTGAATTTAGACCACAAAGCAACACTCCAAACTCTTCTCCGCCTAAACGAAAAGCATAATCACTTGAACGCTTTAAACAAGAGTGCATCAGTTTGCCAAGAGCCATCAAAACCTCATCACCCTTTTGGTGCCCATAATTGTCATTGTAGGATTTAAAATTATCCACATCAAAAATTGCTAAGGTTATGTAGGTTTGCTCTCTTGTGCTTCGTCGTAACTCTTTATTGAAGACATCATTGAAATATCGTCTATTGTAAAGTTTGGTCAAATGGTCTGTTATGGAGAGTTCATGGATTTCACTAAGGGCATCTTCAACCATCTTTTTTTGAGTGTCTAAAACAAGCTCGTTGATTTCAAGTTGTGCCTTAAGATGCTCAAACTCTTCAACACTCTTGCGATATTTTGCATCTAAATCTTCAATGAGCTTTATAAGTTCATTTTTATCAAGCGCTTTAAGGCTCTCTTTGTCAGGCAATGGGCGCTCACAATTTTCACTCACTATTAACCCTTATTCTTATTGATTGAAACAATTATACTTAAAATTTATCAAATAAAGCTAATAATTAAAAGATACTCAATTTAAAAACGAAAATTCATCTTTAATATGCTATTATTAATCTATTAAAAGGAGTTTATATTGTCGATATTGCAAAAAAATAGCATTACAACGCATGTCATATTAGTATCAATCTTCTTAGCTTTTACCCCTCTTTTTATCCTTAGCTGGTACGCAAGCTACCAAAAAACAAATGAAATCCAAAAATTGCAGCTCCACCATATGGAATTGCTTTTAAAAGGCTTTATCGACAATGCTCAATCAACCATAAAACATTATGAAAATATTGTTATAAGCATCGCAAATTCTCCCTTGTTGACAAAAACCACCCAAGATCCAGATGCTACACTAAAAGATGCAAAAGCATTTTTAAAAATCCATCAAAAAAATCATGAATACAGGGAAATTTATCTCATTAAAGGCACAAGTGCAGTTATCTTAAGCTCAAATGAAAAACTTCCGCCAAACTCAAACCTTGATACGGTTTTATTAAAACACACGCCTTTAAATCAAGCCATTCAAGGAGCTTTAAAATCAAAAAGTGTCTATCTTTCGCAGCTATCTTATTTTGGACCTTCAAACTCACCAGCAGCCTTTATAGCAGCGCCGATTTTAAAAGACAAAGAGCCAATTGGAGCCGTTGCAATCGAACTTGATGAGGGCTTCTTTTTTAATCTGATTCCCTCAAACATAAACCTTGGAGAAACTGGCGAATTGGTAGCTGGCAAAATGCGAATTGATAATACCGTTGTTGCCACAATCCCGCTGCGACACGACCCCCAAGCATTTCAAAATCAAAGAATTCTACATGAAGATACCACCACAAGGGGATTGCCAGAGGCTGTAAGGGGTTTAAGTGGAAGCGGAGTTGTGGTTGATTATTTGGGAAATGAGGTTTTAAGCACTTGGGGGTATTTGCCAATCTTAGATTGGGGCGTTCAGATAAAAATTGACACAAAAGAGGTGCGCGCTGACATTTGGGAGAGCAACCAAACCTTTTATGCTTTTATGTTTGGCATTGGCGTAATGGTTTTGATTATCGCCTTTTTTAGCACAAGATTAATAACCCATCCAATAATTTATTTAACTAACTCAATAAAGCGTTTTTCAGAGGGCGAGCATATAAAAGTTCCCGCAGGCTCATCTCGCGAAATTGCCCACTTAGCGCAAGCATTTAATGCTATGGAAGAGAAAATTAATGCCCAATTTAAAGCCCTAAAAGAGCAGGCAAAAACAATTGAAGAGTATAATCAAACCCTAGAGACACAAATTGCCT
>DDHL01000013.1:4732-5844 GCA_002352945.1 Campylobacteraceae bacterium UBA1877
CAGCGAACCAAAAGCTTGCAAGAAAAGCACCAGCAAGTTACAACTTTGTTAAACAACTCAGGACAGGGCTTCTTATCTTGTGGTAAATCTTTACATGTAAATCCAGAATACTCAAAAGAGTGCGAATCGCTTCTGCAAGAAGATTTAAGAGGTAAATATTTACCCCGCATACTTTTTGAAAATAAAGAGCAGCAACAAAGTTTTGAAAAGATAATATCACTCTATTTTGACACTTCAGACCCCCTTCAAAAAGAGGCGTTTTTATCGCTGCTTGATTCAAAAACCCATATAAACAATAAAGAGATAAAAATCGAATACAAACCTCTTGATAATGATGAAGTAATGCTCATCTTAACAGATATTACTCAAATGTGTGAGCTTGAATCCCAACTTGAAAAAGAGCGTGAATTACTTAGTTTTATCACTATGGCTTTAAAAGATAAGCGTCAATTTTTTGATGCAATTGATACTTACAAGCTTGAAATTAAGGCTCTAAAAGAGCAGATAAAAGAGGATTTAAACCAGACAAAATTAAAAAATTTATACCGCAAAGTTCACACTTACAAAGGTGTCTTTTTACAATACGCTTTGCCAAATCTTCCTAAAGTTTTACACAAAATTGAAGAGAGTCTCTCTTTGGCACTTGAGCAAAAAAATAGCAAATTTCATTTTAAACAAGAGTACTTTGATCAGATCCAAGAGGCACTCCAAAAAGATTTAGAGCTGCTTAGCCGCTACCTTGGTAAAGATTTTATTGATAATAAAGATGCCCTTCCAATTACAAAAGAGCAGTACCAAAAATTAGAAGGCCTCTACAAGAATTTAGAAGCTAAACTTGGCCTAGATGATCCACTAATTGTTCAAATGAAAAATCTTTTAGAATCATTAAGACTTGTCCCCCTTCGCTCCCTTTTGGCCGCTTATCCACAACTAGCTTACAGACTGGCACTAAAGTTAGAAAAAGAGATTGAAGATTTTGATATAAAAGGTGGTGATTTTTTGGTCGATCCTCACTACTATGGGGATTTTGCAAAGGCACTTATTCATCTATTTAACAATGCAGTTGACCATGGAATTGAATCGCCCGCCGAAAGAGAGGAGCTTGGAAAGAT
>DDHL01000013.1:6075-11931 GCA_002352945.1 Campylobacteraceae bacterium UBA1877
TGTTGGAAAACTGCAGTGCAAAATTACTCAAACTCAAGACTATTTTCATCTTGAATTAAAAGATGATGGCAGGGGGTTAGATCCAGATATTATCCGTCAAAAAGCCATAGAAAGAGGAATAGATATTGCACAAGATTGCACTGATGAGGATCTTTTTCTTCTTATATTTGAAGATGGTTTTTCACTTAAAAAAGGTGTTACACAAATCTCTGGGCGCGGTGTGGGGTTAAGCGCTTTAAGGGCTGAAGTTGAGGCTCTTGGCGGAAGTTTGCAAGTTAGTTCCCATTTGGGTCAAGGAAGTACATTTACTTTTAAAATCCCTTTTAAAAAGAGGAGTTAGCAATGAGAATTGGGTTGGTTTTGCTATTTTGGTTTTTAACAGCAAGTTTTGCTTTTAGCTCTCCGGTTGATAAGATAACCTTTATCACCGAAGAGTATCCGCCATATAACTACACAAAAGATGGAAAATTGCATGGCAAAAATACTAAAATCATCCAAAAACTTTTTGAATTAACCAAAAGCAGCAAAAGCGTAGATGATATACTTGTGTTGCCATGGGCTATTGGATATGAAAAAGCTCTTGAAACTCCTAATATTGCACTCTTTTCAACCACAAGAACCAAACAAAGAGAGCCTCTTTTTAAATGGGTTGGGCCACTCTCATCTCACGAAACCGTTCTTTTAGGGCACAAAGATTTACTTAAAAAGCCCATTGATATATCAAAACTTAGCATCGTTGTAATTCACAAAGATGCAGGTGCGCAGCTTTTAGAGAGTCTATCTATAAAACCAAAGCAGGTTATTACGGCCGAAGATAATATTGAAGCAGCCCAAATGCTCTATTATGGAAGGGTTGATGCGTGGGCTTATGGAGAGCTTACGGGAAAATGGATACTTAAAACACTTGGAATCAATCCAGACAATTACCAATCAATCTACTCATTAGGAAAAAAAGATCTCTATCTTGCGCTAAATCCAAAAACCGACCCAAAGGCAATAGAAGCATTAAAAGAGGCTTTAGCAAAAATAAAGTCCCAAGAAGCTAGCAAGTAAGCTTAAGTCTTAGCTTTTTTTCGCAAAACTTCTACACTTTGGCCACCTATGCCCCAGTTTTGCGTTGGCACCTCTTCAATTACAACAACAGTTGTAGCTGGGTTTTTACCCAGAGTTTTTGCAAGCAGATTGGTTACTCCCTCAATTAAAGCAGCCTTTTGCTCCTTTGTAGCACCCTCATCGGTAATTTTTATATTAACATAAGGCAAATTTCATCCTTAAAGTTCATTTTTAAAAAAGCAAGCTTTTACATCAATCCAAACAGATAGAGAAAACAAAATTAGTAATCTCCTTTTAAAAATGTTTGAATCTCTTTGATTGCTTTAGAATTTGATATATTAAATTTAACTTCAATACGCCTTGAAGCCTCCATATCCTCTTTACCCTCTTTGTCATAAATCAAATCACTAAATGAGCGTCCACTTGCACTTAAATATTTTTGCAAAAGCGCTCTATCTAAACCCGGCCATTTATAAATCTCTTCCATAACCGACAAAGCTCTTTGTTGGGAGAGGTAAAGATTGTACATGTATGAACCCGATGAATCTGTATGACCCTCAATAACAATTCGGTCGATATTTTCTCTAATGTTTTCATCATTTAAAAGAACTTCAAGATAAGGCAAAAGCCTCTTTTTTAACTGCTCAGCCGCTTCTGGGCGCAGCGTATATTTGCCTGTTTCAAAAAGAATTTGAGAAGGAAGTCTGATTGCTCCGCTATTTTCATCTACATCGATACTATCGCCTAGTTTCTCTTTTAGCGCCTTTATTACTTGGATGCGGATTCCAGTGAGGTTTTGGATTCGAGCCCTTGTTATATTCAAATCTTCAACTAACTTTTGATGGGCTAAGGTTTTATCCAAAAGTTTTTTGCCCAAAAGTGCAATTTCATCATTTTTTAGCGCGATTTGGCTTTGCTGCTCTTGTATTGCCGCTTTAGCCTGTTTTAAATCTTCAAGAGCTTCAAGCGCCATAGATTCGGCATCATCTCGCAAAGTTTTTGTCTCAAGGAGTAAATCTTTTAAAGCATTCACTTCAGCTTGAGAGAGTCTTAACTGCTCTTTTTTTTCATCAATGCTTTTTGCCTGCTCTTGAAGCAAAACCTTAGCAGCATCTAAGGATGCTTGGGTTTGATTAATATCTTCATTTGCCTTTTTTAAAGCCTCTTCAAGCCTAGCTTTTGTAAATATAAGCTCTTTATTTTCAAGTTGAACTGCAATTAATTTATCTGTAATCTTAGCAACATCTTGCTTCTTTTTTGCAAGCTCAGCCTCACTTAGCTCAAGCTCTCTTTTTTGCGCTTCCAAATCGGTTCTAATTGCAATCAAATCGCCTTGCATATAGACATATTTAACTACAATTGCTCCAATTAAAAGGATAAAGACAAAAAGCAAACCTGCCATCAAATCTGCATAGGCAACCCAAAAATTTTGGTCTGTGCTTTGAGATCGACGAAAACGCATTACTTTAAGGCATCCAGTTTTTTGATGATTTGCTCGGTTTCAGCATCAATCATCCGCAAACTCTCCCGCAAAGATTCTACCTCGGGTGCGGGACGAACCTCATTTGTATCAGCTTGGTTTTTAAAGAGCTCCAAACTCTCTATGAATTGCTTGGTAAGCTTTACATGTAAAGAGCCCATATGTTTGCTTGACTCTTCAAGCTCTTTTGTAACCTTTAAAACACTCTCTTCAAAGGTTTTTACAACTTTTTTATTGGCCTCTTGAGTAATCTCTCTTTCTTTTGCAATATCTACATGTAAAGCTTTTATGGTTTCGTTAAATTGGTGCAGCGCATCAAGTATGTGACCGTGCAAAACTCCAAGATTGCGCTGTTTTTCTTGAGATTTGCTCAAAGCTTCCATCCCCTCTTTTAGATGGAGCGCTCCTTTGCGAACCGACTCAGCTTCAAGGGAGAGCATCTTATCAAAGAGCTCAAATTTATCTTCAATGCTTTTGGATAATTTTTCAAAAAAGTCATTTGAGCTTAAACGCTCAAACATGGAGCCAATCTTTTCAAAGTGAAGAAGATTCTCTTTTAAATAGGCTTGCTCAATCTCCTCTTTTGTCCAAAAAAGCCCTTTAACTTCTTGGCGAATCGATTCAATAGCCTTATCAAACTTACTCAATCCTCTTTTTTCAAAAAATATCCACCAAAGTGAGAGTAAAATCCCATAAATTGAAACATAAAAAGCAGTTCCTACACCACTAAGAAGCTGGCTTATCTCTTTTTCTAAGGCTTCAGAGGTTTGGGACGAAAAATCGGGCATTGTCATTGCAATTGAGATAAAGGTTCCTAAAATCCCCATTGTTGGGAAAATTCCAGCTCCAACTGAAGCGTAATTGTCGTTTCGAATCCGCTTTGAAAACTCATCTACAAAACTATCAAAGCTAGCATTTGATTTTGTATGTTCGCCAATTTTCATTAGATTTTTTACAATGTATTGCTTTAGCTCAATGCGAAAATCTTCGTGATGGTGCTTAAAATAGCACGCTCCAAATTCGGCATTGTGTCTTGCAAAAAGAAGTGAAACCAAAAAGATAAGTCCGATTAAAACAATGCTGTGGATTTCAACGCGAAAGTCTAAAACTCCAAAAAAACCTAAAAGAAAGTAAAGATAAACTAAAGCTGGAAGGGCGATTATTTTAAAATAAATCGCCAAACAAGAGGAGTTTTGATTGTCCAAAACCGTCAAATTGCGCAGAGCTTCTTCGTGGGTTTGCATTATAATCCCCCTAAATTAGAGTAAAGTTGTGCTTATAAGTCCAATCAATCCACCAAAAAATCCACCCCAAACCACAAGCCATCCTAAGTGCTCTTTAATAAGCTTTGCAACTATATCTTTTACCATGCTTGGGGTTAGGCTATCAAGTCTTGCTTGAATCATCCCTTCAAGCATAGCATAAATATCATCTTTTGAGTATGATTTTTGCAAATATTCATCTAACTTTTGAGTAAAATCTTCTTGTTGGACCAGATCGACCAAAGCCTTTTTAAGCTCCCCCACAAAAGGCTCTTTTAAGCCATCAAGGGCACTTGGCCCACCTAACATTCCTAACATTGGACCAAAAGAGGAGTTTATTACGCTAACTTTTAGCGCATCAAACGCTGGAGTTAAATCGCTCTTTTGAATAAGGGGCGCTAGCTCAACCTTAGCGCTTTTGTGTTCAAAAAAACTCTCTAACTTCTCTTTTGAAAAAAACTCTTCCATAATAAGTCTTTTAATTGCGCTCTTAAAAGCTTCAAAGCGAAGCTCAATAACTCCTGAACCATAAAGCAGCGGTACACGCTCAAAGAGCATATGCACCGCAAGATGGTTTGTAAGCGCTCCTGAGAGCCCAAAGAGCCCCGCCATCAAAAGAGCTTTTATACCGCTAAAAAACCCAAAAACAGCCAAAAAGACACAGATGAAATTTGTAATTAAACTCTTTGCTTGCATCTTTAATTGCGATTAAGAGCGTTTAAATCTAAAAAGGCTTTTTGTAGCCTTGTAACCATTGACTTTTCACCCTCTCTTAGCCATTTTCTAGGATCATAATATTTTTTATTTGGCTTATCTTCACCCTCTGGGTTGCCAATTTGAGCCTGTAAATAAGGCTCATACTTAGAGACGTAGCTGCGAACTCCATCCCAAAAAGCCCACTGGGTATCTGTATCAATGTTCATCTTAATAACCCCATACTCAACCGCTTCGCGAATCTCTTCTAAGGTTGAGCCTGAACCGCCATGAAATACGAAATTAACCGGTTTTGGACCAAGGTCAAATTTCTTTTGAATATACTCTTGAGAGTTTTTCAAAATTGATGGGCGCAAAACCACATTTCCAGGTTTGTACACACCATGCACATTTCCAAATGAGGCTGCAATTGTAAATTTATCGCTAATTTTACTGAGCCGCTCATACGCATAAGCTACCTCTTCTGGCTGGGTATACAAAAGAGCATTATCAACATTGGTATTATCAACGCCATCCTCTTCACCGCCAGTTACTCCAAGCTCAATTTCAAGTGTCATTCCTATCGCACTCATGCGTTTTAAATACTTTTCGCAAGTTGCAATATTCTCTTCAAGCGGCTCTTCGGATAAATCGATCATATGAGAGCTAAAAAGAGGCTTTCCAACTGATTCATAATGGCGCTCACCAGCATCTAACAAGGCATCAATCCAAGGAAGGAGCTTTCTTGCGGCATGATCAGTATGCAAAATAACAGGAATGTTGTAAGCTTCAGCTAAAACATGCACATGGGTAGCTCCAGATATTGCACCCAAAAGTGCTCCCTCATCGCTATCTAGCCCTTTTCCTCCCATAAATTGAGCTCCACCATGAGAAAATTGGATAATAACAGGGGAGTTTGCAGTTTTAGCAGCCTCTAAAACCGCATTTATTGAAGTGGAGCTAACAACGTTCACTGCAGGTAAAGCAAAGCCCTTCTCTTTTGCGTGAGCAAAAAGCGCTTGCAAATCATCACCAAAAATTACACCAGGCTTTACTACATCCAACACTTTAGCCATCACATACCCCCTAAAAATTACTTAATTGAAATTTTAGCATCTTTTCTTAAAGCAGCGGCTCTTTTAGAAACCTCTTTTCTAAAAGCATCCATTTTTAGGGCACTCTCAATTTGTCCTTTTGCTTGCTCGAAGCTCACCTTTTTATTATCTTCTTTACCTTCACTATAAATTACATGGTATCCAAATTGGGTTTTAACCGGTTTTAGAGTTATCTCTCCTGAGTTTAGTGCAAATGCAGCATCACTAAATGGTTTTACCATTTGGCCTTCACCAAACCATCCTAAATCACCGC
>DDHL01000013.1:12108-17400 GCA_002352945.1 Campylobacteraceae bacterium UBA1877
AACCATCCTAAATCACCGCCATTTGGAGCGCTAGGGCCTGTAGATTTCTCTTTTGCAAGGGCGATAAATTTATTTTTTAAAGCATCTCCTTTTAATCCCTTTAACTCTTCGATAACTTTTTTTGCATCATCTTCTGTTTTTAAAAGTATATGACGCGCTTTTACCCTTGCTGGCTGGATAAATTTCTCTCCATTTTCATTGTAAAATGATCGCATTGTAGCCTCATCAATTTTAAGACCATCATAAACTTTTTTCATCCAAATTTCTAAAGCAATCTCATCTTTTACCTGCTTTAGAGCTTCTTGGAATTCTGGGTCTTTTTCAATTCCCTCTTTTTTGGCTTGTTCAGTTAGCAAACGGCGCTCAATTGCTTGATTGACAACCTGCTCTTGCATCTGCTCTGGAAGAGATTCAAAAGAGGCTTGATTTGGCATTGCCTGCATTAACACAGCAATATCTTTTTCAGTAATCTCATGGCCGTTAACCGTGGCATATACTGCTGCATTAAGACTCACTGCGGTCACAAAGGACAAAGAACCTAATAACCATTTTTTCATATAACATCCTTACATGTAAATTTGCCTTATTGTAACCAACAGGGCTTTAAACGGTGATTATGCCAAAAGGAAGTAAACCGATAATTAATCATACAAATTGGGTATAATACGCCCATGAAAAGAGTCACTATTGCAGCAAAAGCTGCTATAAAAGCAAAATTTTTACAAAATTACACCAATGCAGTTTCTGAGCTTAAATACAACTCCCTTTATGAGCTTTTAGTAGCCGTTATGCTCTCCGCGCAATGCACTGATAAGAGGGTTAATATTATTACTCCAGCTTTGTTTGAAAAATATCCTAATGTTGAGGCTTTAGCTAATGCGGATTTAGAGAGTGTAAAAAAACTCATTCAATCATGCTCATTTTTTAACAATAAAGCAAAAAATCTTATCAACATGGCCAAAATGGTTGTAGATGAGTTTGAGGGCAAAATCCCTTTAGAAAAATCATCTTTAGTTCGTTTAGCCGGAGTTGGACAAAAGACAGCAAATGTAGTTTTAATCGAATATACCAAGGCCAATGTAATGGCTGTTGATACCCATGTGTTTCGGGTTGCACACCGTTTGGGCTTAAGCAAAGCCAAGACTCCAGCAAAAACCGAACTTGATTTATCAAAGGCTTTTAAGACCGATTTGCATACTCTTCATCAAGCGATGGTGCTTTTTGGCCGATATATATGTACAGCACGCAATCCAAAATGCAAAGATGAATGTTTTTTGCAAGAGTATTGCCAAACAACTAAAAATTTCAAACCCGGCTGATGCGACAAATATTTAGTAAGTATTCAATTAAATTTTTAATTACCATACCAATTATAATCCTCCTGCTTGTAGGCTTGAGTACCTTTTTTTGGCTCAATAACCACTACCAAAAAAGAGTTTTGGAGCTTTTTCAAACCCAAAATGCAAATCTTATTGCAAGCTATCTTATCCCCTCTGTTGAAGAGCGGATTCACGACTCTAAAGCCTTAAAGCTCTTTTTGCAAGAGGTGATTAATAATAATCCAGAAATTTTTTATGTGGGCTTGCTTAATCAAAACAGATATTACGCCCATGCAAGTTCTAATAGCGCAAGTTTTAATGAAGATGCAATACATATAAAACAACCCCTTACCCAGTATCCGCATATCTTTTTAGAGATTCTTTTAAATCCCAATTTAACCCAAGCTATGGCTCAAACAATCTACCCTCTTCCTTGGCATGGGATTGGCATTGGAGTTGGCATTGTAATAATTGCTCTTATATGGACTCTATTTATCTTAAATCCGCTTGATCGACTCTCAAAAAGATTGTCTTTGCATACAGATAATTTTAAAAACAATCAAAATCGATCTAAAAAAAATGAGCTCTTACTCATTGCTCAAAGTGTTAGAACGCTTACATCTTCAAACCGCGTTCAAAAGCATAGATTAAAGCGCTTAAACAGCCACCTTGAAGAGTTAATACACGCCAAAACCTCCTCTTTAAAAGCTGAAATTGAAGAGAATATGAGGGCAAAAAAACGCCTTGAAATATCCAATGAAGAAAAGACTATTCTTTTAAAAGAGGTTCATCATAGGGTTAAAAATAATTTGGCAATCATCGTAGGATTAATTTGCATGCAATCAAGACGGATTGATGATAAAAAAACAAAATCGATGTTTATGGATTTGCAAAATAGGATTAAAACTATGGAGCTTATCCATACGAGTCTTTACACAACTGCCCAATTTAACAAAATCATGATGAAAGAGTATCTCTCGCTTCTTGTAAAGCACTTAAGCCACAGTTTTGAAAAAGATGAATTGGTTATGTTTTCCATACAGTGTGAAGATATCTCTATGGAGATTGACCAAGCAATTACTTGCGGTCAAATTATTAATGAACTTGTTACAAATGCTTACAAACACGCTTTTAAAGGGTTAGATAGCGGTCATATATGGATACGAATAATCGACCTTGGCGAACATTTTGAGCTGCAAGTTGAAGACAATGGCAGTGGCGGCAGCGAGCCATCACCGCAAAGTTTCTCTTTAGGCTTATCGTTAGTTCATGAATTAACCCGCTACCAGCTCAAGGGCACTCTTAAGGTAGAAAACAAAGAGGGACTTAAATACAAAATCGTATTTCGCAAAAAGCAGTTTTAAGCCCTATTTGGCGATTTTACACTAATTCGATACCCCGTTGATGTTATATTTTCAATCACTTCATCGCCGATTTTTTCACGTATTCTTCGAACGAGCGAGCGAAGTGTAGCGGTATTTACATGCTTTCCATCCCATATGGTTTTTGTAATTGTCTCATAAGGGATTGTTGTATTCATATGCTCAATAAGTAGCTGCACCAACTGCTTCTCTTTTCGCGTTAAAACAACTGGAACTCCATCTTGCAAGAGTTGATTGGTTATGACATTATACATGTAACCATTTGCTAATTTAACGCAATCATTTTTGTCAACAAGTCTTGTTGACGGGCGCAATTCATGTTTACTCTTAAAAAGAGCAATCTGTATCGCACTATGGAGCTGCTGCTCATCTACTGGCTTGATAATATAGCCATATGGTTTTGTGATCCTTGCTTTTTTTAATGTTTGATCATCACTGTGAGAAGTGACATAAACTACTGGAATACCCAGTTTTTCTTGAATATGACTTACAATTTGAGTACCCTCTTGCCCGCCTTCAAGAATTATATCCATCAATACAACATCTGGCTTATGCAGTTCAATATTTTCAAGTGCTTCAGTGGTATTTGCATAAATTCCATCTACAATGTATCCATACTCTTCTAAACACTGCTTCATGTCTAGTGCAATAATCACCTCATCTTCAACTATGACAACATGTGAATCTACTTTTTCCATAATGCCTATCCTATTACAGTATCTACCCACTTAATCGAGCAGCCTTTTGAAGGAACTTGCTCTTTTGGTGGCTCTTTTGCGCTAAAAAGCAGCATAAGCGCATCACGCAACTCCTCTTTTGTAACCTTTGAAGCATCCTGCCAGCTATCGTCAACTCTGCCATGATAGTAGAGCTTGCCTTGATTGTCAAATAAAAAGGTCTCTGGTGTGCAAGTGGCATTTAAGCTTTTTGAAACAGATTGGTCTGCATCGATCAAATATGGAAATGAGATTTTGTGCTCTTTGATTTTATCAAGCATATGAGCTGGTGAATCTTCTGGATAGTTTGGGTGAATGTTTGGATTAATTGCCACAACTCCAACATCGACTTTTTTGGCAAAATCTGCAATTTCAACAAACCTATCCCACAAAGGTTCAGTATATGGACAGTGATTGCACACAATATAAATCAACAGTCCCGTTTTACCCATGAGCTCTTTTGAATCAAAACGTCTATCCTCAGGGTCAAGGAGAACAAAATGTTTCAAAGCTGTCTTTAGAGGAATCATTTTTGATTCAACACGTGCCATCTTGCATCCTTTTTATTAAACTTTCTACAATATTTGCAACGCGGCCAACTGAAGCGATTTCGCAACGCTCATTGACCGTATGGGGAGCTTCAATTCGCGGTCCAATTGAGCATGCTTCACGCAACTTTGGAAGTTTTTGCATCAACAATCCAGGCTCTAAACCAGCATGAACCGCTCCTAAACGCGTCGGGCCCCAAAAAGCTTGCGCCTCCTTCTTAACCCTTTTTGCAAATTCAGAAGGATTTGGCGGCCAAGGTGCATTTGTATGGCAATAGTTTAGCGTAAATCCGCATAAATCAAGTAGTGATTCATGTGATTTTTTTAATATCTCCAAATCTTCATCCTCCATCGCCCTTGCAAATATCTCTACATGTAAATCGTTATCATCCCCGTAAATTCGGGCTAGATTCGTGCTTTTTGATGGAACATTTAAAGTCTCATTCCAGCCCAAAACTCCATGCGGAAATGAACACAAAAAATTTAAAATTTGTTTAGAATTGTACAAGCAAAGAGGATTTGTTTGTGTTATTGGCGTACAAATTATCCCTTTTTGGGCCAATTTTACATCTTTTTGAACTGCCACAATTGCCTTAGCGCTAGAAGGAATGGAATTGGTTCGCTCTCCACCATCAATTTGAACAATTAAAGCGTTGTGTTCTTGCAAAAACCGAGCCAAAACAATTATAGCATTAGCAATAGGCTCTGTTATTTGAATGCCTGAGTGTCCTCCAGAGAGTTTTTCAACCTCAACCTCATAAAGCTGGTAATCTTGAGGAATTTTTTCCCTTTTTATGGGCATTGAAGCCTTTAGCTCAACACCGCCGGCACATCCAACATACACAACCCCCTCTTCTTCACTATCAAGATTTAATAGATATGGACTTAAAACATCCAAATCCAAAGAGTCGGCTCCCAAAAGTCCAACCTCTTCATCGTTTGTAAAAAGAGATTCAAGATTGTCATATTTTGATAAGAGCTCAAGCATTATAGCCACACCCATACCATTGTCTGCACCCAAAGAGGAGTCTTTTGCGTATAAAAACCCATCCTTTTTATATGGCTCAATTTCGGGCGCTTTTCCCATGCAAACCATGTCATAGTGGGATTGTAAACATAAAACTGGCTTTCCCTTTCTTGCTAAAATATTTCCTGCATCATCTTCAAAAACCTCAGCACCTAGCTTTTTACACTCATTTATTAAATATTGGCGCATCTTTTGAGTTTGGTGACTGCAGCGGGGAATTTTACAAATTTGATTGAAACGATTGATGATATTTTCTTCCACATTTTTCCTTTTATAAGATATAAAACATTAAGAGTGCTG
>DDHL01000013.1:17571-21979 GCA_002352945.1 Campylobacteraceae bacterium UBA1877
AAAAACATTAAGAGTGCTTCTAAAAACATTATGCTACACTTTCTTCTATGAAGAATGTATTAATAACTATTTTTATAGGCTTACTCTTAGGTGGCTGTATTTACATAAATGAACGAGGCATCTCTGGGCGATACTACAATGAGTGCAAAGAGTATTATGATGCAACGGGAACTTATCACAAAGATTGTGATGAAAACCTGCTTGACTTTGAAGATTTAAATCCAGCAAAGTATACTAAGTGAATTTAGAAGCAATCAAACTCGAGCGGCAAAAGTGGCTTTTGTGGAAGGATATTGCCCCGCTTAGAAAACTGCTTGAACTTTTGCCAGAGGTTGAAGGAACCTTTACATGTAAAGGCAATATTCCAACCTTTACATGTAAAGAAACTAACAGTGAGATTGAACAGACTATCTACTCTACTGCATGGGCGATGCGTCCATGGAGAAAGGGGCCTTTTCAAATTGGTCAAACCTATATCGACTCTGAGTGGCAAAGCTTTTTAAAATTTAATCTGCTTTTGCCCCATCTTAAACTTGAAAACAAGATTGTAGGAGACATTGGGTGCAATAATGGATACTACCTTTTTAGGATGCTTGATTTAAAACCAAAGCGTCTTATTGGATTTGACCCGTCTGCACTCTATAAGACCCAGTTTGATTTTATCAACCATTTTGCAAAAAGCGATATTGAATATGAGCTTTTGGGAGTGGAGCATCTGCCTTTTTATACAACCAAATTTGATACACTCTTTTGCTTAGGAGTACTTTATCATCGAAGCGATCCAGTACAAACGCTTAAGTCTCTCAAAAAAGCTCTTTATAAAAATGGTGAGCTCTTTTTGGATACTTTTATGATTGATGGGGATTTGCCAGTTGCTTTTTGTCCTGCAAAAAGGTACTCAAAAATTCCAAATGTCTACTTTATTCCAACTGTCAATGCTTTGAAAAACTGGGGAGAGAAGGCGGGATTTTCAAATATGCAAGTGATTGATTGCATTCCAACCACTCCAAATGAACAAAGAAAGACTAAGTGGATTAAAGGAGAGAGTTTGGAAAACTTTTTAGACCCGCAAGATCCTAGCCGCACAATCGAGGGTTATCCTGCCCCAAAAAGAGTATATGTAAAATTTTTGTGCTAAATGTCGATTATTGGAAACGTAGACAAAAGGAGAGTAGATGGCCGAAACTGCCAAGGATGAGATTGTACAAACCCCAGAAACTGAAGAGGATTTTAGTGAAACCTTTTCTGAAGAGGGAATTACACTCCATGATGACCATCATTTTTTAGACCAGTTAAAAACCCATCAAGCAATAAAAACCGATTTTGCTGGAACTATCGTAAATCTTGAAAAGGGAAAAGCTAAGGTTAACCTTTTAACAACCAATGATATGGCAATTGATGAATTAGGTTTGATACACAGTGGTTTTATATTTGCAAGTGCCGATTATGCCGCAGCGATGGCTGTTAATGAAGAAAATGTTGTTATCATCGGGGCAAAAACAAGCTTTTTAGCTCCTGCAAAGGCGGGTGATTTAGTAACATTTAGTGCAAAATCAAAATTTGAAGATTCCCGCAAACGTGAAATCAATGTCATTGGAAAAGTTAATGATATAAAGATTTTTGAAGGGGTTTTTCACGCTGTGGTGCTTGAAAAACACATCTTCAAAATCAAAATTAAAAATGTTGATAGAAAGTACTAAAACATCTCCAACCATCGGGGCAATGTTGATTGCTCCTTTTTGATTGTAGATGAACTGCCATGCCCTGGATAAAGGGGCAAATCTTTTTTTATCTCTAAAAATTTTAAAATGCTTTTTTTCATATCGCTTGGCGAGCTAAAAGGAAGGTCGGTTCTGCCAATTGAGCCTGCAAAAACAAAGTCCCCACTAAAGAGCATTCCATCAATCTCAATAGCACTGCACCCTGGAGTGTGTCCTGGAAAATGCCAGTATGAAACCTTGGTTGTGCCAACTTTAAACTCCCCATCCCCATCAACTTCCACATCTGGCGTGCTTGGCGTAAGTCCTAAACCAAAGGTATCCGATGCTAACATGAAAACATCTCCTTTAGGACAATAAAGGGGAATTTTATAGTAGTTTTGCAAAATATGGTTTGACCAAACATGATCAAAATGTCCATGGGTATTTAAAATTGCCAGTGGATTTTTAACCTGCGACTTGACCCACTCATCTGCACCAACACCAGGATCGATTATAATCTCACCCTCATCGCCTTTTAAAATATAGCAATTTGTTTGATACGAGCCCATAGGGGCATAAATGAGTTGCATATTTACTCCTTTTTGTACATATTAACGAGTTAATCCAAAAACTTAAGTAAAAATATTATATTTAAAAGCACAAGGCAAGTATATTTTTAGTATACTGATAGCGCATAAACATTTACATGTAAAGAAGTGTTGTGAAAAATTTTGATCAAATTGTAGATTATCTTGTCGAATTTTTACGAGAAGAGGTTCAAAAAGCAGGCCTTAATAGAGTTGTTTTAGGCTTAAGTGGAGGAGTTGATTCAGCTGTTGTTGCCCTTTTGGCAAAAAAGGCATTTGGCTCAAACCTGCTTTGCGTTATGATGCCATCAACCCAAAGCAACCCTAAAAGCGTTGAAGATGCTAAAGAGCTTTGCAAGGTACATGAACTTCCTTACGAGATAGTCTTTATTGGCTCATTAGTAGAGGCTTATAAAAACAGTAAAGAGTTTACGCCTTTACGAGAGGGAAATTTCGCAGCAAGACTTCGTATGGCAGTTTTATATGATATTTCAGTGCGTGAAAAAGCGCTGGTTTTAGGCACAAGCAATAAAAGCGAACTGATGCTAGGTTATGGAACGCTCTATGGCGATTTGGCAAGTGCACTCAATCCTATTGGCGATATTTATAAAAGCGATATTTTTAAATTGGCCCGCCATCTTGGCGTTACAAAAGCTATCATCTCCAAACCGCCATCGGCTGATTTGTGGGAAGGCCAAAGCGATGAAGATGAGCTAGGATACACTTATGAACAAATTGATGCATTTTTAAAAGCCTTTGTGGATGAACGCTTAAGTGTCGAAGAGTTAATTGAAGCTGGTTTTGATCCAAACTTGTGCCAAATGGTTACAAAACGAATTTATAGTAATCAATTTAAAAGAAGGCTGCCCATTATCGCAAAACTTAGCGAGAGAACTATTGGACATGACTTTCTCTACCCAAGAGATATAAAACACTAAAGGAGAAATTGTGCGAGAAATCCCCTTTTACAAACCATACATTGATGCTAAAGATAAAGAGCTTATCAATAAAGCTTTAGAGCTTAAAGAGCCCTTTATGGTAGAAACCCTAGAGAAGCAGATTCGAGAGTATATTGGCTCATCATATGCGATTTCTACCTACAATGGCACAGCTGCTATGCATCTGTCTATGTGCGCAATGGACTTAAAGCGTGGCGATAAGATTATCTGTTCGGTAAACTCTTTTCCATCGGTTGCCGAGGTTGTAAGACACTTTGATGCTGAGCCAATCTTTGTAGATATTAATAAGGATGATTTTAATATTTCACCAGAAGCTTTTGAGGCAGCACTAGATAAAAATAACCACAAAAAGCTAAAAGGCGCTTTTATCTCCCATGTAGGCGGCCAAAGCGCTGATATGGACCGCATTTACAAGCTAGCTTCTCGCTACAATATCGCAATAATCGATGATGCAACTCAAGCCCTTGGAACAACTTATAACGGCAAAAAAATCGGTTCTATGGAATCAGCTATATCTTGTTTTCGATTCAGTCCTCAAATGAAGCATCCACTTGGTGGTGGCGGAATTTTAGTAACAAATGACCCTGATCTAGCTCAACGTGCTCAACTTTTACGCAACCATGGAATTGTAAGCGAAGGATGGGATAGTTACGGAAACTTAGGATATGTTTATGATGTGGTTGATATTGGGGTCAAGTATGATTTAAATGAACTTGGCGCTGCATATGCCCTTGGCCAACTCTCAAAAGCTGACTTTTATATCAAATGCCGCCAAGAAATTGCTAAAATTTACGACAAAGAGCTTCAAGACTGTCCGCACATTAGCACTCCTATAAAAAAACGCGACCACATATACACCCAATACATTATCAAAATCGATAAAAACCGCGACGGCTTTGCAAGAGCACTTAAAGAGCGTGGAATCTTTACAGGCTTGCACTATATACCTTTGCATCTTCTTAGCTACTACAAGCAAAAGTATAATTTACGAGTTAATGACTTTCCAGTTGCCCTTCAAAACTACCAGCAAATATTATCACTCCCAATTTATGCAGCCATGAGCGATGATGATGTTTACTATGTTTGCGAACAGGTAAAAGAGATTGCAAACACGAGGGTTTAGACAAAAATTAGTACGTCAAATTGAAAATTATCTTCTAAA
>DDHL01000013.1:22180-23486 GCA_002352945.1 Campylobacteraceae bacterium UBA1877
TTATCTTCTAAACCCAGGCCTTTGTGGTCTGGGTTTAGCGCTAATTTTACTGCCTCTTAGTCTCATTGTATGTTTTGTTGCCATCATAAAACGTACTTTTAGCAAACCAGTTAAACCTCCAATTCCAACTATTAGCATTGGAAACCTTACAGTAGGTGGCAGCGGGAAAACACCCCTTACTATCGCCTTGGCAAAAAATTTTACGCATCCAGCAATCATCCTTCGAGGCTATAAGCGCCAATCGAGTGGAACAATTTGCGTAAGCAATAAAGGCCAAATTCTTTGTGATGTTTTAACAAGTGGAGATGAGGCGATGCTCTATGCAAAATCGCTTCCAAATGCCACGGTAATTGTTAGTGAAAATAGATTGCAAGGGATTTTAAAAGCTTACAGTCTTGGTGCAAAATGTGCTTTTTTAGATGATGGCTTTTTAAAATTTAATATAAAAAAGTTTGATATTCTCATTCGCCCAAATCCAAAGCCCAAACTACCTTTTTGTTTACCCTCTGGCCCTTATAGAGCGCCAATATTTTTTGAAAAATATGCAAACCTCATACTAAGTGAAAACAGTGATTTTAAACGGATTGTTACTCTTAAAAATCCAACTAAAAAGATGGTTTTAGTAACTGCAATAGCAAATCCAAAGCGCTTAGAGCCCTATCTTCCAAAAAAATTATTAGCAAAATATACATTTGAAGACCACTACACCTTTAAAAAAGAGGAGTTAGAAGAGATTCTTTTAAAACACAATGCCACCTCCTTGCTTACAACTGCTAAAGATGCGGTAAAAATCAAACCCTTTAACTTGCCCCTTTCACTTTTGGATTTAGATATACAAATTGAGCCAAAAATCATTCAAAGTATTAAAGAATATATAAATAAATCCTCTTTTTAAAAATTTATTTTAAAAAAATAAACAAAAATAACAAAATTTTTAGATATAATTCGTCATGTTAAAAACTAGTACTATAATAAATATAAATAAATATAATATTATTTACTCCATTTTACTAATAATTCTATACCCAATTTTTGCATGGGTAGTATTTAGTATAAGCACTATTGGCGGGCAAAATAATATCTTTTCGCTTTGGTTCCCAATAGGACTTGGACTGCTTTATTTTTTACTCACAAAATCACAAAAAATTAATATTTTTTTACTTTTTTTTATCGCCACATTGACCAATATTTATATTTTTAAACATCCCCTCGTTATTGCTATTTTAATCACGTTTTTTACTACTCTTTCATGTTGGATAAGCTACCGGTTAATCCAGCCTTTAGTAGGAGAGGATATTTTTGATAG
>DDHL01000061.1:0-3173 GCA_002352945.1 Campylobacteraceae bacterium UBA1877
GCTGCTGCTGCTGGTGCTGTAACAGCAATGATTTTAACTCAAATTGTTTATAAACGTGTTGATTTAACTATGGTTTTAAACGGCGCCCTTGGTGGTTTGGTAGCTGTAACTGCTGGACCAGATTTGGGAATGATGGTATCTTTCATTGATGGTGTTATTGGTGGAATCTTGGTTGTCCTTGCAGTTCCATTCTTTGATAAGCTCCGCATTGATGATCCAGTTGGTGCACTTAGCGTTCACCTTGTTTGTGGTATCTGGGGAACATTAGCTGTTGGTATTTTCAATCCTGATGTTTCACTTTTTGCTCAAATTAAAGGTATAGTAATTATTGGACTCTTTGTCTTTATCTCATCATTTATTGTATGGTATATCTTAAAAGTAACTATGGGAATTCGTGCTAGCGAAGAAGAGGAGTATGAAGGCCTTGATATCCACGAGTGCGGTTTAGAAGCCTATCCTGAATTTAGTAAAAACAACCGATAAGGAGATAAGATGAAAAAAATTGAAGCCATCATAAAGCCTTTTAAACTTGAAGATGTCAAAGAGGCGCTAACTGAACTCGAGTTAACCGGTATGACAGTTAGTGAGGTTAAAGGATATGGTCGTCAACAAGGCCATTCAGAACTCTATCGCGGGGCTGAGTATGTTGTAGACTTTCTCCCTAAGGTAAAGATAGAATTGGTTGTTAAAGATGATATGTGCGACAAGGTTTTAGAAGCTATTAGCTCCACTGCTAAAACAGGAAAAATCGGTGATGGCAAAATCTTTGTAAGCAATATCGAAAAGACTATCCGTATTCGTACAGGTGAAACTAACGAAGATGCTATATAAAAATCTGCCCCCTCTTTTGGGGGCTGATTTTAGAGTATTTCTAAATTATTTGCATACTCACTTTTAAATACTTGAACCAAATTAAAACAGACCTCACAGAGCATAAAAAGCTCCCAAAGAGGTAAAATCTCTAAAAACTCCATCCCCTCTTTTAAAGATTCAAAATTGACCTTACACACAAAGCCATATCCCTCGTGAGGCGCTGGAATTTGAGGTAAATCTCTAGTGTATAAAAACTCTAATGTCACCTCTGGGTTTCGTCCCATGCGGCGAATCCTCTTTAGAGTACCTTCAAAGTCTTTAGCATTTAGTGCAATTTCGGCGTGAATATTGTGGGATAATACATTGCGCACAAAAGAGAGGATATCATAAAAAGATTCGTACTGTTCGCCTAAATGGATATGTAAAAAGTCACTAAAATCTGTTTCAAGACGCATTGCTTCAACCATAGCCATACCAATACCCCTAAACGCATTAAAGGCAACAAAGTAATCAAATAAGCTCACTTGACTTGGATGGTTCTTTGCATCTTCAAGGACAGCTTTTGTAAAACGAGGATGAAATCTATAAGTATGTACATTATCGCAAACTAAAGATACATCTAAAAGGCTTTCGTCAAATTCAGCTTCTTTGGCTAATTTTCCAAAAAACTGCCCAGCATGTAAAAAATAGAAGTTTTGCTCCACTAATAAAAGTGCGTCTTCAAGTAGTTGCAGCTCTCTCATGCTCGCTCCCACGAAAGTGTTAACTCTTGATAAATTGCACAGTGCCCCTCTTGACTCTCAAGCGGTGGAGTTAGTGCATTTGCATTCTTAGCTCCAGAGTATAAAAGCATAACATCTTTTGGCAGTCTATCATCTAAAACAACCTCATAAATAGCTTTTGCATATTGGCTTTTTAAAACTATTTTCTCACCATTTTTTAAGCCCAAAAGCGGAGAAACGTGCAAGCCATCATGGGGGTAAAATTGCGAGTTTAAAGATTTGTACCATTTTGCAAAAATAAGATAAACTTCACCCTCTAGCGGATCAAGCAAAATCTCGTCTGGGAATTTAAATTTACCCGAATCTGTATAAAAACCACTCTCATAGGGCCACTCTTTATAGAGTTTATGGGTTGGATATGAACCAGAATTATCAGCGATTGAATCAAGCATTGTCTGGATACACTCTTTTTGACTTGGAAGTGGTTCAAATTGGCAATATTCAAGCAATCTTTGCGTTAGCTCATATTCACTAACTGCCTCATCATTTTTTATTAGCGCTGGCATAAGACCGATATATTCATGCCCGTAACTGCACTTTATATCATCTTTTTCTAAAAAGCTTTTTGCTGGAATGACAATATCAGCAAGCTTGCTTGTATCATTTACATGTAAACCAAAATAGATTAAATTTTTTACCTTTTTTAACCCTTCTATGACTCTTTTAGAGTTTGGCATTTGACTAGCTGGATTGCCCCCTTGGATAAGAACTGTTTCATATTTTGAAAAATCTACATTTACAAGCGAATCCTCATATTTTGACTTCATTTTAAAGGGCCATTTTACACCTTGGGAAGAATCGCTCAAATAACCCACGCCACAACCTTTTCGTCCAAGCCATCCTAACATAAAAGCCAAAGAGTCAATCGCACGCAAAACCGCAGCGCCATGGGTGTAGCGCTGCACGCCAGTGCCTACTAAAATTGCAACTTTTTTGCCCCTTGTTAAATTTAAAAAAAGTGAAGCATCATTTAAACTAACTCCAGAAAGCTCTGCTAAAAGACGAATAGGAGTCCATAAAAAAATCTCTTTAAAATCATCATAATCTTCACTTTTTGATTCTATATATTTCGTATCTTCCATCTCCTCCATATAAGCAATTCTAGCCAAAAGCAAAGCTAGAGCTCCATCGCCTTTTGGCTTTAGCGCTAAGTGCAAATCTGGATTGTCATAACTTTTTATTGGGTCAATTAAAATAACCAATTTATCTTTAATAGCAGGAAGCATATGGGAGTTTGAGGTTTTAATATTTCTTCCCCAAAGAACTACAACATCTGCATCTTTAACATGATTTGGCGATAAAGCTAAATTCTTTCCACGCCCGCTAACAACTCCTTCATTGCCAGCTTCATCACATAAACTTCCCTTGGCTATTACTGCATTTTGTTTAGCAAAAAAATCTTTTATACATTGTTGCATCAAGCCTAAATTGCCGCTTCCTTTGTATAAAAGAGTCTTTTGAGGTTCTGTTTTTGCCAAAAGCTCAACTGCCTTACTTAACGCCTCATCTAAAGAAACCTCTTTTTTATCAATTTGTGCCTTTGTAATCCGCTCATGCTTAAACCAATGGTTTAAGTGG
>DDHL01000061.1:3363-4732 GCA_002352945.1 Campylobacteraceae bacterium UBA1877
AGCGAACCAATGGTTTAAGTGGGGACACAAAAAACCCTTTGTTACAGGATGGTTTGGGTCACCTTTTAGCTTATCTGGTGAAAAAACAATCGAACACCCATCAAAGCAATCAAGCGGACAAGTGGTTAAAGGCATCTATTTCCATTCAAGTTTTACAAGTTTTGAAAATCTTTCAGGCGCTGGAATGTAAATTTCGGCTCGATATGAAGAGATATTATCTGAATCAGCCACAGGCCAGATAACTCGAGGCTTAATTTGCGTTGGAACATCATCTAAATAAAGAGTTTTATCTTCGATTGAATCAACATCATCAGCACTTAAAAATACAACCAATTTACCCTCACTTACATCATGTACCTCAGCTACTGAAGTGCCAACGCTAACATAATCATCAGGCTTTACATGTAAAGCGTATAAAAGACCCTTTTTTACAACTATCTTCTTTTTTGCAATAGTGTCTTGCAAATTTTCAATTTTATAAATTAAATCAGTAATTTGAGTTTGTATATTATGCATGGACGATCTTGCAGAAATGACTTGATTTTGGGCATTTAATAAGGCGATTAACTCAGTCTCTTTTGCAAGCTGGGATTTGGTAGTCAAATCTTTTATGCGCTCATACTGCTCTTGCTTTACGCTCGCTGCTTCTTGCAAATTTGCGATATTATCTTTAGCAGCTTGCAACATCGCTTCTAAATTTTCAAGTTTTTGGCGTGAGCGTTTTAGTTCAAGCTTGTTTAAAGCGTCATCTAGCTGGACAATAGTAAGGTTTTCAACCAGTTTTCCCTCATAATCTAAAGCGGCACTTATTACTTCTCCAGAAGCAGCTGCTTTAATTGTGTATGTTTCACGCGGTTCAACCTTTGCATAGTAAACTGCTGCTTGCAATGAAGCAATAGTAAATAAAATGGCAACAAAAATTCGCACTCAAACTCCTTTAAAAGGACTAAATTTTTCGCTATTATAACAACACTTTGTTAACAAAGTGTTCTATTTTACCTTTTTGGAGCTTATATATGAAAATTGCCATTGTAGGAGCTGGAGGCGTTGGAAGCTACATTGGAGCAAAACTTGTTTATGAAAAAAAGGCTGATGTTTCAATCATTGCTAGAGGAAAACATCTTGAAGCCATAAAAAAGAATGGCTTACATGTAAAGGATGAAAATTTGGATTTTGTAGTTGATAAATCCTATTTTGATCTTGCACCAGCAAATGGTGATATTTTTGATGTAATTATTTTTACAACAAAGGCGTATGATTTAAAAAATGCGGTTTTGGAAATGAAACCATATGCAGATAAAAACACCCTCTTATTTGCCCTTTGCAATGGCGTAGGTCACGATGAAGTCATCAAGAGCATATTTCCCGA
>DDHL01000002.1:0-296 GCA_002352945.1 Campylobacteraceae bacterium UBA1877
TAAGCTTTACATGTAAAGATTATTTGCTATTAATTCTTGTGCTAAGCCACCTGTATATACCCATGGATAAAATAAGTGATGAGATACCTAAAATCAAATAGAGTGCATAAGTCATCTTTGAAAAATCACTAAGGGTGATTTTAAACACAACCATCAAAGCTTCAATAGATAAAGCAATGATAATAGAGGTTAAAAACTTATTTAAAACCTTATCTTCGGCATTGTTAAGCTCAGTATAATTTTTGTAAAAAACTTCTCGCTCTAAAATGGTTTTTGCCAAATCATAAATTGCCAAG
>DDHL01000002.1:515-1020 GCA_002352945.1 Campylobacteraceae bacterium UBA1877
CATAAATTGCCAAGGCTAGCGTAATTGCAATAATTGGGGTAAAAATTGAGCCAATTTCATGCAAAAAGCCTCCAAGCAAAATGGATTCGACCAAAATTTTAGCTCCATAAACAAGAAGAACCAAGGCCATCACTAAAAGCGAAAACCCAATAAGCCCATAGATAATTTTAGATAGATTATCAAAAGGCTTATTAAGCTCAATCAAAGACATGCTTTTTAAAACGCTTATTAAGTTAAAATCAAAAATCAAATACCCATCTTCAACGGGTTTTGCAGCAGTTATGCACATATTTCCCGTGTGGGAACTTACATATGGATTGCTTACAAAGATTACATCATTTTGGATTTTAATCTTTGAAAAGAGTTGCTTTTTAGAAAGTCCATAGGTAATATCATCAATCCGGTCTTTATAGTAGTAAGGAGTAATTTGCACAAAGGTTTTATCAACCATGTAAGTTAACTCTAAAGAGGGCAAGATATTAAAGATGGATTTGCAATTATAACC
>DDHL01000002.1:1240-5759 GCA_002352945.1 Campylobacteraceae bacterium UBA1877
AAGATGGATTTGCAATTATAACCATCAACAGTATTAAGCTCATTAAGTTCAATTGTAGAGCGAATAAAATTTTCAATTACATTGCGATTGTGCTTAAATATAACTACTGCTTCTTTCATAAATATCCTTTTAGTGGTGATATTATATTAAAATATATCATGGCTTCTTGCTTAAAAAAGCTTAAAAAATAATCTTTACATGTAAAGAGCTTGTATAAAAAAGTAAAAAAGACTATTATACTCTTATTAACTTTCTAGGAGAGTATAGATGGATAGTAAAGCCAAGAAAAAAGAGCAGTTTTTAGAAATGATGCGCTCAAGGCATGCGTGCAAAGAGTTTGACCAACGTAAAATTCCAGAAGATGATTTAAAATATATTTTAGAAGCAGGACGGCTAAGCCCTAGCTCTTTTGGAGTTGAACAGTGGAGGTTTGTAGTTGTGCAAAATCAAGCGATAAAAGAGAAGATTGAAGCAGCATCTTGGGGGCAAAAGCAGATTTCAACAAGCAGCGATTTAGTTGTTGTGGTGGCTAGAAAAGATGTAAGAAGCAGTGATGATTATGTAAAATCTCAGATTAAAAGATGGGGACTTGAGCAAAGTGCATATGAAGGTGTAATGGAGATTTATAAAGCATGGGTTGATGGCAGAGAAGATTCGATTTTAACCCTTTGGAGTGAAAAGCAGTGCTATATTGCGGCTGCAAATATGATGAGTGCGGCAAAATTTATTGGTATTGATTCATGCCCAATTGAAGGGTTTGATGCCAATAAGGTCAATGAAATTTTAAACCTTGATGCAAATTTTCATACAGCACTTTTGCTTCCTTTTGGGTACTGCAATAAAAAAGCCCGCAAAAAATTTCGTCTTAATTTTGAAGATGTAGTTCGGTTTGTTTAAATGGAAGATTTAAAAAAATTTATGCAAGTTGTTGAGCAAGAAGATTTTGTAGAGGCTCACGAAGTGCTTGAAGATCAATGGAGAGAGTGGAAAAATATACCAAAAATGCGCCAAGAGAGTTTTATTTTAAAAGGCTTAATAAATGGCGCAACTGCACTTGCTCTTTGGAGAATGGGGCGAAAAGAGGGCTCAAAAAAGGTGTGGGAGACTTATGAAAAATATAAGCCTTACATCAAAGAAGTCCCTTCGATTTATACGCCAAGATATAAAAAGGCGTGTGAACTTTTAGAAGAAAAATACAAAAAAATTATCGGCCAAGGCGAGGCAGTTTGATATGGTTTAAAATTGCAACTGCAATGATAGTAAGCACAGTTCCAATTATCATCCAAAAGCTTATAGATTCATTTAAAAACAGAGCGCTAAGTCCAATGGCTGAAAAGGGTACTAAAAATAAAAAGGCGCTCACCTCTCTTGCTCCAAGAGATTCGATTCCTAAAAAGTAAATCGTTGTTGCAAATGTGGTTGAGATAAAAGATATTGAAAAAAGATTAATCCAAAAAATTGGATCAAACTTACTATTTTGAAAGCTAAAGCTATCAATAAGCGGTAAACTTAAAATTGTCGTAAAAGCGTACATGTAAAAGGTAAAAACAATAGGTGAAACCTTTGTAGCCCTTGCGCTAACGAGAGTAAGAGCCGGCCATAGTAAAGATGCAATGATAAAATAGCCATTATATTTTGTAAAAATATCATCTAAATGTAAATGCCAAACTCCTAAAATACTCATTACCCCAAAGGCTCCAAGGCTAAGAGCAAAAACATCTTGTCTATTCATTGGACGATTAAAAAATATAACAAGAATCAAAAATGTATTGATTGGAATGAGTGTGGTTACAAAAGCACCTCCAAGACTGGCTGTTCCAAGTTTTGTGCCCATAAAAAAGTAGTAAGTATAAGCAATCATTAAAATTCCAGCAATTAAAGAGAGAATGAGGGATTTAAAGTCTATTTTAAAACTCTTTTTTAGCATAATTAAAAGTGGCGGCATAGAGAGAGTGGTTAAAAAGTAGCGTAAAAAAACCAGCTCAAACGGCCCAGTGTAGCTGCTTAAAACCTTTACATTTACCCATGAAGCACCCCAGCCTACCATGGCTAAAACCATGAGGTATAAAAAGAGAGGTTTTTTCACAAAGCTATCTCCATAGGAATTTCAACCCAGCGATCTTGTGTAAATTCACCCGAGCCAACTGGAGCAATTTGTAAATGCTCCTTTGCAACTCCAGCTTCAACAAGGGCATCATAAATCGCTTTAGCTCTTTGGATAGCTAGTTTTTCAAGAACATTTTGCTCAAGGGGCTGGATTTGAACTAAGGCTTCAAACATAGCCTCTTCAAAAGCATAAACATCCAGTTTATCATCCTTTGTATGGGTTAATTTTAGTTTTTCATACTCATCTTCAGAAAAAGATTGGGTATAAAGGATTGTAAGTAGTTTGCCATAATCAACTCCAGTTGAGCCCTCAAGCTGTTTGTGTAAAATTGCAGTTTTAAGAGCGTGGGTATCTGCTTCAAGATGAAACGCTGGAGTGATTTTCAAACTAATACCGGGTCGTTTTGAGAGAATTGTAACATAGTTTGCAATCTTTTCGCGAGCCGGAGGCAAAAGGGTGCTAAATCCTGGCTCAAATTGAACAGATTTTAGACTCTCTCCATCAATTCCTAAAATATTGCCCAAAAATCTAAAAGGCGAAGTTACAATTCCAGTGATGAGATTTCCTATGGCTTTAAAGATAAGCGCTCCATATGAGAATTTTGGATCGTTTAAATCTCCTCTTACTGGCAAGTTGATATCAATTTTTCCATCAGAATCTTTTAAAAGCGCAATTGCTAAATGCAAAGGAAGAGATAATGCATCAGGACTCTCAATTTGCTCGCCTAAAGTTAGATCATGCAAGATGATTGAATTTTCCCCAATCAAATTAGAATTATCAATTTTATAACCCAAATCCAAGTCAAGTTTTCCCTCTTTTAGGGCATATCCAACAAATTTTCCAGAATATGCAGAGAGCCTGTTCATGTCAATATTATTAAAAAGAAGGTTTAAGTTGAGGTTTTGAGCAAAATCAAGCGGAAGCATTTGGCCCTCAATTTTGACATATCCGTGAGGCTCAACATCGCCTTCAAGTCGAACCCTAGCTGGTTTTGTATTTTGGGTTTCAAAGCTTGAAAACTCTCCATTTAAATTCTCAATTTTTACTTGAAAAGGAAGGGGTAGTGAATCATCTGCAAAATCCATTACTCCCTTATCTAAAAAGATTTTCTCAAGGGTTAGTGCAAAGTTGGAAGGTTTGGTGCTAGCTTTTTCATCATCTTTAGTGCTAGGAGGAAAGAGGGTATTTATGTTTGTATCCATATTTTTGTAAATATGTACGTTAAGATAGGGTTTTGTTAAGCTAATGCCACTCATATAAAGAGAGTCTTTTAGCGAATTTATCTTTTCAATCTCAAAGCTTTCAATCTTAAAAATTGGCTCACTATTTGGTGCTAATAAAGAGAGGTTTGAGAGTAAAAGATTATTTTTAATATCCCATGAACTATTTTTAAAACTTCCACTGCCTTTTACATGTAAAGATCCATCGTTAAGAGTACCTAAAAAGAATGGTTTTAAATAGGGATTGTAGTGGCTTAATTTTGGATGGTTAAGTTCAAAATCTCCATTCCAGCTAAACTCTTTTAAATCCATTGAACCGCTGCTGTTTAACTGCGCCTCATCAAGACTGCTTTTAATTGAGTATGTTAAACTTTGCGTAAGAGGATATTGAAGATTTTGAGCTTTTAGGTATAAAGATTTTAATTCATGCTTTTGCAAAGTTGTGGCAACATTGGCTTTAGCTTCGTTTACATTTAAATTACTTAATGTTATAAGCCAGTCAAAACTTGAATTATCATCGCTAGAAGTGCTAGAAGAGGGGATGCCCTCTAAAAAGTCTAAAGAGTAATTATCATCTAATGTGGCTTCTAAAAAGAGGTTATCTAAATTTAAAGCATCCATTCTAACAGATTTATCAGCGATTAAAACCTCATTTAAAGCAAGGTTTTCAAAGCCTGCAAATGGATCTGCTTTTGATGTGTGAAAAGTATTAAAATCGTACATTTTTAAAAGAGCAAAGGAGGTACTAAAAGTATCATCAAACATCTTTGCATTGAAATTTTTTAGGGCAAAATCTGCCATATCAAAGGTAAATGGAAGATTTTGTAAAACGTTTACATGTAAAGCCTCTCCATTAAGATTTAGCTGCTCTAAAACAAGCGATAATTTTTCTTCAAAAACTCCTTGAAAAAGTTTTGTGTTTAATTCAAAAGTATCTAAGGATGCAAGAAGAGCCCTTTTTTGATTTACTTGCAGCTTTTTCGTTTTCAGCCAAGGATTATCAAGCGCTACATGTAAAGCCCCATTTTCAAAAAAGATTCTATAGGGCAGATTTAGCCAAAGGCTTGCGCTTTCTAAAGAGTAGGGAGTGTCTAAATCTAGATAATCCCAAAGTGGTGGCAGCGGCAAGTCATCAACGCTTAATTTGCCATAAAGACGAAATGGATTTAAGCTCACACCCCCTTCATGAGAA
>DDHL01000110.1:0-188 GCA_002352945.1 Campylobacteraceae bacterium UBA1877
CAAAAACCATTTTTAGCTCTCATGAAGCGGCAAAAAATTACTTTAGGACTTTTTCTTGAAGGATTTGCAGATATTGGCAATGGTATGATCAATGGTGCTAAAAACATGGTTCCAATTGCCCTTGCAACAGCTTTGGCTGGTATGGTTGTAGGTTCAGTTACCCTAACTGGAATTGGCCAAGTTTTAAT
>DDHL01000110.1:411-6207 GCA_002352945.1 Campylobacteraceae bacterium UBA1877
ACTGGAATTGGCCAAGTTTTAATCGATGTAATCGAGCAAGCTTCAGGTGGTTATATAATTTTGATTTTAGTCCTCACTGCTCTTACATCTTTAGTCTTGGGAATGGGACTTCCAACGACTGCAAACTATATCGTCATGGCAAGCTTAACGGCTCCTGTTATTATGACTCTAGCATTTGATAATGGCTTTTTGATTCCTGCAATTGCAGCCCACCTTTTTGTCTTCTATTTTGGAATATTAGCAGATGATACACCACCGGTTGGAATTGCAGCTTATGCCGCAGCTGGAATTGCAAAATCAGATCCAATCCGCACTGGCATCCAAGGCTTTACTTACGATATGCGAACAGCCATTTTGCCTTTTATGTTCTTTTTTAATAATGAACTTTTACTTATTAAATCGGTTGATGAGTACGCCCCTGATGATCCAACAGGTTGGGTATGGATTACAAACCCATTTGAAATTGGACTCATCTTTATTACTGCTTGTATTGGTATGTTTGCCTTTAGCTCTGCAACGCAAAGCTACTTTTTAATGCGCATTAATACAATTGAGCGGATTATGTTTTTAATAATCGTTCCACTAATGTTCCTGCCAAAAAATATGGCACACATTTTACATTTGCCAAGTGAATATATATCCTACATACTAGGAATTGGTATTTATGGATTCATTTACTGGATGCAAAAAAACAAGCTCAAGCTTAGCCCAGCTGTAAGTTAAGCTTTATAAAATTTAACTCCCGCAACCTCTTGGATGCGAACTACTCCTGCCTCAATTAACTCATCTAGTAAGAGTTTTGAGGCAGGAGAAAAACTACGTTTCACATCATCTGCATTTTGAGGACGTTTTTTCAAAAGCTCTAAAAGATCTTTTTTATTGAACTCATAAAATGATGCATACGATGCCTCCCATGGAATTGTAACAGGAATATTTTCAATAATAGCAGCCAACACTTCGAGCTCTTTTTTTGAAACCCCTTGAACCTTGTAAGCTGGAGGTCTTGCGATTGTTCCAACATCGACTCGGTCAGGCTTAATCATACCAATAGCATCATTTAATTTTTCAAACTCTTCGACTGAATCATTTAAGCCTTTTACCACTAAAACCTCTAATATAAAAACCCCTTTATGCTCTTTTGAAAACTGCTTTAAACCTTGAATAATATCTTTTACATGTAAACCTTTAATTGGTCTGTCTATGCGCTTAAATGTACGTTCGCTCACCGCATCTAGGGAGAGTTTTACTACATCTATTTTGTGTAAAGTTGCAGCAATTTTGGGATCCATAATTGTTGAGCCGTTACTTAAAATAAGCACTTTTTGTTTTACATGTAAAGCTTTAATCATATCTACTAATTCGTCAAGATATGGATATAAAGTCGGCTCACCATTTGCAGTTAGGGTTATAAATTGACTTTGAGGAAACTCTTTTAAACTCTTTTTGATTGTCTCAATATAAACTTCAGGCAAGATGGGATCTTTAATGAATGAGACTGGTTTTGCTCCTGCAAGTTCGCAGTAAAGACAGTCAAAGTTACAGCGCTTCTCATTGGGACTTAAATCAACCCCCAATGAGATACCAAAGCGCCTAGATGTGACTGGCCCAAAAATGAGGCCTTCCAAAATTAAACCTTTGTGCGTTCTTGAACGCTATTGATAAAATATTTAGCATTTTCTACCGGAACATCGGGTAAAATACCGTGTCCAAGGTTGAAAATATGCCTTTTGTTTTGCATCACATTTACAATGTGGCTAATACCATCATCGATTGCTTTTTTATCATAAAGCCTTGTTGGCTCCATATTTCCTTGGAGCACATATTTATCTCCCAATTTTTCTTTTGCAAGTTCAATCGGTGTAGACCAATCAACTCCAAATACATCAAAATCCCCATCGATTTTATTCAAATATCCGCTAATTCCTTTTGGAAAAAGAATAACTGGAATATGTGGATATTTGCTTTTTAAGTAACTGCTAATTTCAATCATATAAGGCCAGCTAAATTCAAAAAAGGCGCTCTCTTCTAAAGCTGATGCCCAAGAGTCAAAGATTTGAACAGCATTGACTCCAGCTTCTATTTGGTAACTCATATAAAGCTTTAAAACTTCAGTTACTTTGCGCAAAATCGCATGCATAAATTCTGGGTCTTGATAGATTATCTTTTTGCATTTAGAGTATGTTTTTGTGCCTCTTCCTTCAATCATGTAAGTTGCTAAAGTCCAAGGAGCCCCACAAAAACCAATAAGAGCTTTTTTTGAATCCAATTTTGCTCTAATAAGCCTAATTGCTTCATAAACATACTCCAATCTTTTAGCAGCCTCATTTACATGTAAAGCCTCGAGCTGGGCCTTATCTTTTAAGGGATTATCAAAAATTGGCCCCTCGCCCTTTTCAAACCGTAAATCCATTCCCATTTCCATTGGAACGACTAAAATATCGCTAAATAAAATGGCTGCATCTACGCCTAAAATATCTACAGGTTGCAAAGTTACTTCACACGCTTTTTGGGGATCTTTGCACAAACTCAAAAAATCGCCGGCTTTTGCTCGAACTTCCATATATTCTGGCAGATACCTTCCTGCTTGACGCATCATCCACACAGGAGTATAGGGAGTCTTTTTGCCAAAACACGCATCAATAAAAATCATCTATTTTCCTACCTTGTTTAAAAAATATAACCCCATCGCCAATCCTGTTATAGAGAGTGCAAAATAGAGCATTTCCAATGCTCCACTATACTCAGTGTGTAGCACCCGTTGAAAAAAGTTAACCACAAGGACCATTACAACTACTTTTGCAATCTTATCCTTGAGCTGGTCTAGCGAATTTATTTTTAATATCTTTGAGTCGCTACCATTTTGGAGCGGTACAATTTCACTTATGAAAAGCTCATAAATACCAAATCCAAAAATTAAAAGCACAACTCCAATGAGATATAAATCAATCGCTCCAATTATCTCACCTACAATATTTGCATGGAAATCTTCTGGATGATAATTTCCAAAAAAGTGGCTATAGGTCAAGCTAGCAACATGAATAATATCTGCACTTGCAATAACAAATAAAATCACCCCGCCTAATATTCCAAAAATAACGGCCAATAAGGCAATAAAACGGCTTGCCCACAAACCCTTTTCAAACAACTTTACCCCTCCATCTCAATCCATCGCTGAGCAATTCGTATTGCATTAGTTGCTGCTCCAACTCGAAGCTGATCAGCTACGCACCATAAATGCAGTACATTTGAGCGGTTAATATCCCTTCTAATTCTTCCTACATAAGTCAAATCTGTGTCGCTAGCCATGAGAGGCATTGGATAGATATTGTTTTCTGGCTCATCTTGGACAACCACATTTTTTGCCTCTTTTAAAACTTGAATGGCTCTTTGCACATTTACATCATTTGCAAAATGGATTGTTATAGCTTCTGAATGGCTTCTTAATACCGGAACTCGTACACAAGTAGCACTTACTTCAAGAGGTTTACCCAATATTTTTTGGGTTTCATTAACCATTTTCATCTCTTCTTTTGTGTAATCATTTTCCATAAATACATCAATGTGCGGAATTACATTGAGTGCAATTTTGTGTTGGAAAACCTTTGATGGGCTCTCATCCAATTTAAATGCAAAAAAGTCTTTCATCTGTTCAACCAACTCTTCCATGCCAGCTTTTCCAGCTCCGCTAACTGCTTGATATGTGCTAACATCAACACGGTTTATCTCAAAAACATCATCAAGAGGCTTTAAAACCTGCACCATTTGAATTGTTGAACAGTTTGGATTTGCAATGATTCCACGCTCTTTCCACAAAGAGATTGCATCAGGATTGCACTCAGGAACAACCAATGGAACATCTGGCTCCATACGAAAATGGCTTGTATTGTCAATTACAACTGCACCAGCTTCGGCCGCAAATTTTGCAAAATGGGCAGATATATTGCCCCCAGCGCTAAAAAAAGCAATTTCAACATCATTTTTTTCAAAAACATCTTCAGTTAACTCTAAAACTTTATAGTTTTTACCATTAAAGGTAATCTCCTGTCCAGCGCTTCTTGCACTCGCTAATGGAATAAGATTTCCAACAGGAAATTGCAACTCTTCCATAACATGAAAAAGCTCTTCACCAACAGCACCAGTGGCGCCAACAACTGCTACATTATATTTTCTCATATTTTGCCCTTTTACAGGTGATATTTTTGGCATTTTGCCTTTAATGTCTCTTGATTCATTCCAAGTATTTTGCTCGCATCTTCTAAGTTTCCATCCACACTTGCAATAACCTCTTGCAAGAGTGCTCTTTCCATCGTATCAATACTTGATCCTCCTTGACGACTCTCTAAAAAGAGGTCATCTTTTGTAATGGTTTGACTTTCACTTAAAATTGCAGCTCTTTCGATTACAGAAATTAACTCTCTTATGTTTCCCGGCCACGAATAGGAGTGTAAAGCCGCTATTGCCCCATTATCAAACTTTTTTTTGCCCAAATTGTACTCTTTGCAAACGCGAGTTAAAACCCCTTGCGCAATCCCTTCTATCTCCTCAACCCTTTCACGCAAAGGCGGAATGCGAATTGGAACAGTATTGAGTCTATAATAAACATCTTCTCTAAACTCGCCTTGAGCTATCTTTTGGCCTATGTTTGCATTTGTTGCTGAAATGATGCGAACATCAATCGAATGAGGTTTAGAGCCGCCAAGACGCATCACTTCTCGCTGTTGAATTACGCGCAAAAGCTTGGCTTGTAATCCAACTGGCATCTCTCCAATCTCATCTAAAAAGAGTGTGCCACCATGGGCAAGCTCAAATTGACCCTTTTTCATTCCATTAGCATCTGTAAATGCTCCCTTTTCATACCCAAAAAGCTCACTCTCTAACAAGCTCTCAGGAATTGCAGCCATATTCAAAGCTACAAAAGGCCCTTTAGCACGTAAAGAGTTTTCATGAATATAATGGGCAAACACCTCTTTGCCTACTCCGCTCTCTCCTAGCAAAAGCACGCTTGCATCAGTTTTAGCGGCTTTAAGAGCGAGCTTAAGTGTTTTTTCCAATGCTGGCGAGGTAGCCATAAAACCTTTTGGTTCTTTTTTTTCTGATAATGGCTGTTTTGTCTTTACGCGTTTTGCTAAGGTTACATTTCGCTTGATAGCTTCAACTAATGTATCGATCTCAAAAGGCTTGGTCAAAAAATCTTTCACTCCCAATCGAACCGATTCAATAGCACGATTAAGTGTCGCATTTCCTGTGATGACAATCACATCATACTTACCCTCAAGCGCCTTAATAAAAGCTATTCCATCCATTCCTGGCATATTAATATCTGTAACAACCAAATCTGTATCTTGAGGAATCTTCTTTAAAGCTTCAAGAGCACTTTTGAAAGTAGTTATTTTGAATTCTGGATATTCGCTAAGAGCAATCTCTAAGGATTTGCGCATATTGATATCATCTTCAACCACCACAATATTCATACTGCCCTCACGCTTTTAGTTAATCTTCAAGAAGGGTCAGTGTAACAAAATCCTCTTTAAAATCTACTGTAAAATAGATTGGCAATACCGTTACATCGGTCTTGTATTGGGCTAAATACAAACTTTGTTCACCATAATCATAAAAGCGTATTTTATTCCCTATAAAGCACTCTGCAACGCTATTAATATTCTCTTTTAAGAAGGCGTAAGTATCCTTTACATTTGATGGATCAATCATTATATCGCATCTGCTACCTGTCACTTTTTTACGCAGACGCATTAGTGGGGAGATAGAAAGTTTATCGTAAGTTGTTAGATGGTTATT
>DDHL01000110.1:6424-13573 GCA_002352945.1 Campylobacteraceae bacterium UBA1877
TTGTGACAGTTCTAGCCATAAAAACATACTGTTCTCCCCCATGAAGAAGGGAGAACAGAAAAGTTAGTATGAGAAAATTTCTGCCCAACGCTCTTCGCTCATTTTTAGCTCCATTTGGACACGATACAATCCATCTTGGAAGCTCATGCCAGTAATGGTAGCATTTTTTATCACCCCATCCACTTGGGCAACAATTCTAGAGTCTTTTAAGGCTGCATCTTTTACAGTGTCTTTTGCTGAAATTCGAACACCATAAAGCTTGGCTCCTAGCTGGCGATAAGCATCTGCTAAAGCTGCACGTTTTGCCAAAGCCATCGCTTGGGCTGGTGAAATTGTATTTTGAGGAGCAATACCCTCTCCGGTTACTTCAAATACTCTTTCTGGGGCATTGTTGATATAAAGAAGCTTTTCTTCACGCAAAACTTCGCGTATATCTTCTTTGTCTACCTTTTGGATGACAACTTTTTGTTCTGGCTCTGGAGCTGCATTAGCTGTATTTGGCTGAGGCATACAACCAGAAAAAAGCATCAACGCCGCCAATCCTCCAACGAGCGATACAATCCATCTATTCATACCTGACCTTTGTAGCAAATTTTTTCAATTATAAAGCAATTAATGTTCCAACTACACCTCTGGAGTTCCTAGAGGCTCACCATTTTCATCAAAGCTCACCTCATCTGGCTTAACTTCGGTTTCATCATCTTCTTTTTTTGGACATCTTGCAATGCTTACTACCACATCATCACCAACATTAACCACTTTTACACCGCTTGTATTTCGACCTGCTTTTCGTATGGTTTGCATATCTACTCGAATCATTTTTCCAGATGATGTAAGAGCCATCAAATCTTTGCTTTCATCAACAATAACAACACCTACCAAATCTTTTGTTTTTGGTGTTAACTTCATTCCAATTACACCTTTGCCACCACGTTTTTGGAGGCGATATTCAGAAGCTGTTGTACGCTTGCCAATACCTTTTTCGCTTACTGTCAATAACTCTTCTTCATCATTAAAAATGACTGCTGCACCAACAACGCAATCATTTTCTTCTTTAAAACGAATTGCTGTAACACCTCTTGCGGTTCGACCAATCTCTCTGGCTTCATCTACATTAAAGCGTACACACATTCCTTTTTTTGTAACCACAAGAAGATTTTTAGCTTGTGCTGTAACAATCTTAGCAGTTACCAATTCATCATCATCATTAAGAGTAATTGCCCGCACTCCTACGGAGCGGATATTTTTAAATTCGCTCAAGTTTGTTCGCTTCACAATACCGTTTTTAGTAAAGAATGCTATCGACTTACTCTCATCAAAATCATTAGTTGGGATAATTGCCATAATCTTTTCATCTTGCTGCAACTGAATAAGATTTACGACAGCTTTTCCTTTAGCCGACCTGCTTCCCTCTGGGATTCTATACACCTTAAGCCAATAGAGCTGGCCTCTATCTGTTACAAACATTAAAGTATCATGAGTGTCAGAAACAAAGAAGCTTTCAATAAAATCGTCATCATAAGTAGTTACTGCAGTTTTTCCTTTTCCGCCTCTTTTTTGCTTCTCATACTGCTTAAGAGCCACTCGCTTAATATAGCCGCGATGGGTTATTGTAACAACCATTGGTTCATTTGGAATCAAATCTTCAATATCTATATCATCATAATCTTCAACGATTTCTGTAATTCGAGGAACTTTAAATTTATTTTTAAGCTCAAGCAACTCATCTTTTATGAGGTTGTTCAAAAGAGTTTCGGAGCGCAAAATTGCACTTAATCTCTCAATCTCTTCAAGCAAAGCTTTTAATTCATTTTCAATTTTTTCTCTCTCAAGTCCGGTAAGGCGATTTAATCGCATATCTAAAATTGCGCCAGCTTGAAGCTCACTTAAACCAAACTTCTCAACTAATCCCGCCTTTGCTTCGGCTGAGTCAGCACTCTTTTTAATAAGCTCAATAATAGCATCAATATTATCAAGCGCAATTTTGAGCCCCTCTAAAATATGGGCCTTTGCTTTTGCTTTTTCTAAATCAAAAATGGTTCTTCTGATAATGACAGTTTTTCGGTGTTTTAAAAATAGGTGCAAAAGCTCCATAAGAGTAAAAATCTTTGGCTCTTTGTTTGCAATAGCTAGCAAAATAACACCAAAAGTAACTTCTAGATTTGTAGATTTATATAAATTATTTAAAACAATATCGCTCATGGCATCCCGTTTTAGTTCAATTACTACGCGGATTCCTTCGCGGTCACTCTCATCTCTGATTTCACTAATGCCTTCAACCTGTTTTTCTTTAACGAGGTTTGCAATTTGTTCAATTAAACGGGCTTTATTCACTTGGTAGGGCAGTTCATCAATAACTATTACATCTTTGTTGCCCTTTTGTTCAATATGGGTTTTTGCACGGATTTTAATTCTGCCACGACCTGTACGGTAAGCATCAATAATGCCTTTTTTTCCAAAGATAATTGCACCAGTTGGAAAATCCGGCCCTTGGATAAATTCCATCACATCTTCAAGTGTTGCATCTTCATTTTCTAAAACACACAAAAGCCCATCTACTAACTCATTTAAACTGTGAGGAGGAATATTTGTTGCCATACCAACCGCAATACCGCTTGAGCCATTTAAGAGCAGGTTTGGAACGCGAGATGGCAAAACATCAGGTTCACTCAAAGAGTCATCATAGTTTGGCACAAAATCTACCGTATCTTTATCAATATCTTTAAGCAGCTCCTCGGCTTAATAAAATCCTTACGCTTCTGTATATCGCATAGCAGCAGCATTGTCTCCATCAACCGAACCAAAGTTACCCTGCCCATCCACGGTTGGAACGCGCATAGAAAACGGCTGTGCCATCCGCACAAGAGCATCATATACAGAAGTATCTCCATGGGGGTGGTACTTACCGATAACATCACCTACGATACGAGCCGATTTTTTGTACGGACTTCGCGAGCCAACTCCTAAATCGTTCATTGCATACAAGATGCGACGATGAACAGGTTTTAGCCCATCTCTAGCATCAGGCAACGCCCGGCCGATAATAACACTCATAGAGTAGTCAAGGTAGCTAGTTTTAATAGAGTCTTCTATATTGATAATATCAATATCTTGGTTCATATCTAAAAGAGACTGCATTCGTATTCCTCGTGCATGAAGTCTAAGATAAGCTTTACATGTAAAGATTATCTTCTTAAAGTTTTTATTTTACCTTAATTAAGATTTGCATTGGCTAAAGTGAGGGCAAAAAGCGGGGTTATTTGAAATTTTTTGAGTAATTCAGAAGCTTCAAGTAAGGTTTGCCCGCTAGTAATCAAGTCATCTACTAAGATTACTTTAGAATTTTTTGGAAGTTTGCATACAAAGCGTCTTGGATGAGATTTTCTAAAAGCCAAACTCTGCCCTGAGTAGCTATAAGAAGTCGTTGCTTGCAATGCTTTATATCTTGGTTTAATTGAGTCGCTTTTTAAAGCTTTTGCCAAAATTGCCGTGTGGCTATAACCATCTTTTATCCGGTCATCAATTGGAACAGCTAAAATTTTTTCAGGAAAGTGAAATGTTTTTGCAAATATTTCAAATGAATGTTTAGCCAAAAGCTCAAAGATAAAACTGCCATAAACCTTATGTTTTGCATGGAGTAAAAAAGCTATATCGTCATAGGCAAAAAAGGAGTTAACCTTTAGTCCATTTAAAAGTACTCTTTGAGACGGTTTTGGAGTTAAAAGCTGTTTTTGGCACACTGGGCACAGGAGCTTAAAAGCCCATGTGCCACAATGTAAGCAGCGCATTTAAAAATCACTTATCTCTTTAATTGTTCTATCTACTATATCTTCCATCAACTCTTGTAAAAAGGGTTTAAATGCCTGCGCATCACGTATTGGCTTGTGCCAAGTTGATGACTCTTGGCTGATATTTTTTACAATCTTCTCTTTGTCTTTTACTATCTCAACTTTTATATCCATATTGGCACGCAAATTGTTGCCTTTAAAGAGATTTTCATCATAAACTGCGTGCAACTGCTTAATATAAATTTTAACCGTTTTTGCATCTTTTTGAGGCTCATCAATGAGAAAAATAGAGCGGGCCTGCAATCCTGATTTTATTGCTTCATACAACCAAACAGAGACCATCTCTCCAGAGGCTGCATAGGTTTTTGGGGTTTTGTCTGGGCCAATTACTGTTCCTAAAATTTCGGTAGATTGCCGCAAATCTACAACAGATTTTAGGTAAACTTTTTGCAAAACATGTCCAGATGAATTTTTATATACTTTTGGTGCATATGGATCAAAATAGATTGCTTGCGACTTGTAAGCACAACCGGTTAAAATAATACAAAACCCGACAGCTAGAGCCAAAATCTTTCCCATGCTCTCTCCTTTTAAGCCTATTGAAACTTTTAGTCTATTTTTAAAACTGTCAAAAATGCCTCTTGGGGCAACTGTACTTTACCTATGGATTTCATGCGCTTTTTTCCCTCTTTTTGTTTTTCTAAGAGTTTTCTTTTTCGGGTAATATCCCCGCCATAACATTTGGCAGTAACATTTTTTCCCATAGACTTTACAGTTTCACGGGCAATAATCTTATTTCCAATACTTGCTTGTATAGCTACTTCAAAAAGCTGTCTTGGCACAATCTCTTTCATAGCCTTTACAAGTTCGCGACCCTTTGAGACAGCCTTATCACTTGAGACTATGATTGAGAGTGCATCTACCACTTCATTAGCAACCCGCACATCAAGCTTTACCAAATCACCACTTCTGTAACCTGAAAATTCATAATCAAAGCTAGCATACCCTTTTGTGGCAGATTTTAGCTTATCATAAAAATCCATCACTATCTCATTCATAGGAATTGAGTACTCTAAAAGCACCCTCTCTGGCGTCATATAATCCATTTTCTCTTGAATGCCACGCTTTGATGTTACAAGAGTTATAATGTTGCCTAAAAACTCCGATGGGGTAATAATTGTAGCTTTTACATAAGGCTCTTGAATGTGATCAATCTCGTTTACAGGAGGCAATTCACTTGGGTTTTGGATTTGCAACTCCTCCCCTTTTGTTGTAATAACTTTATAAGTTACCGTTGGAGCTGTTGCAATCAAATCTAAACCAAACTCCCTTTCAAGTCGCTCTTTGACAACCTCCATATGCAATAAACCCAAAAAGCCAACCCTAAATCCAAATCCTAAAGCTGCTGAAGTTTCTGGTTCATAACTTATGCTTGCATCATTTAATTTAAGCTTATCTAGAGCGTCTCTTAACTCCTCAAACTTATCTGTTTCGATGGGATAAAGACCAGCAAAAACATAAGATTTTACATCCTCAAAACCTGTAACAGGATTAGGGGTTTTATTTTTATTATCAGTTATCGTATCGCCCACTTTAACATCGCTTACAGTCTTAAGACCCAAAACAACGATGCCAACCTCACCAGTATGCAATACATCTGTTTTAATTGGTTTTAGTGGATGGGGATATAAAAGGTTGAGCACTTCATGCTTTTTACCAGATCCCATTACATAAATTTCTTGAGACTTTTTTATCTCTCCTTCATAAACTCGTACTAAAGCAAGCGCACCTAAGTAGTTATCAAACCAGCTATCATAAATGAGTGCTTTTGTGGGAGCATTGACATCTCCTTTTGGCGGTGGAATCACATCTACTATCTGATCCAAAAGCTCTCTAATTCCAACACCAGTTTTTGCACTCACCTCAAGGGCATTTGAGCAATCCAAACCAATGGTATGCTCAATCTCCTCTTTAACTCTTTGGGGATCGGCGGCTGGCAGGTCGATTTTATTGATTACGGGGATTATCTCCAAATCATTTTCAAGAGCAATATACACATTGGCAATTGTTTGGGCTTCGATTCCTTGAGAAGCATCTACTACTAAAAGTGCACCTTCACAAGAGGCTAAAGAACGGCTCACCTCATATGAAAAATCCACATGGCCTGGAGTATCAATAAGATTTAAAATATATGGATTGCCATCTTTTGCGTAGGTTAATCGGACACTTTGAGCTTTAATCGTAATGCCCCGCTCTTTTTCTATGTCCATAGTATCCATCATTTGAGCTTTTAACTCACGTTGTGTAACGGCGCCGCACTCTTGGATAAGACGGTCTGCTAGCGTACTCTTACCATGGTCTATATGGGCAATGATTGAAAAGTTACGTATGCGATTTTGCATTAAGCCTCATTATATAAAGAGTCCATTGACGCTCTCATTGTGGTATACGCGTCTTATAACCTCTCCAAAAACATGGGCAACTGAAAGAACCTTTATTTTTGGAGACTCTTTTACAAGGGGGATTGTGTCGCTTACAACAAGCTCATCTAATTGACCATTTTCGATGCGCTCATATGCAGGACCAGAGAGGACTGGATGAGTACAGCAAGCCATAACACTTGTTGCTCCTTTGCTTTTTAGCACTTCAGCTGCTTTAACGATTGTGCCAGCAGTATCTATCATGTCATCAACTAAAACAACATCTTTACCATTTACATCACCTATAATATTCATCACTTCAGACTCATTGGCTTTTTCACGGCGCTTATCTACAATAACCATATCAAGAGCTAGTTTTTTAGCAAAACTACGGGCTCTTGCAACGCCGCCAATATCAGGACTTGCAATGATAGGATTTTTTAAATTCTTATTTTTTACATAATCGAGAAAAATTATATTTCCATAGAGATTATCAACAGGAATATCAAAAAATCCTTGGATTTGACCAGCGTGCAAATCGATAGTTACAACCCTGTCGATTCCAGCAGCTTGGATCATATTAGCCACCAATTTAGCAGTAATTGGAACCCTAGGAGCTGCTTTTCTATCTTGTCTTGCATATCCAAAATAGGGAATTACGGCTGTAATTGAATCGGCTGAACTGCGGCGCAGTGCATCTGTTAATATAAGCAGTTCCATAAGATTGACATTAGCAGGCGCACAGGTAGGTTGGATGATAAATACATCCTTTCCTCGCACACTCTCGCTTACTTGAACACTAATCTCTCCATCACTAAAACGTTTGATAGAAGCTTCAGATAATGGAAGGGAGAGATATTTCACAACTTTTTTGGCAAATTCTGGGTTTGCCGTCCCGGAAAAGACTTTATAGCCTCGCATTATAACTTCCTTGGGCTTGA
>DDHL01000110.1:13776-24612 GCA_002352945.1 Campylobacteraceae bacterium UBA1877
AACTTCCTTGGGCTTGAGCATTAAAAGGTTATATTATACAAAAATCGCCCTTAAACATAGAAAAAGCGTCAAGAATGGGCGCTCAGAAAAAGCAAAACAATCTGTTTAAACCCTTACATGTAAAGACTATTTAGTTCACATATCATTAACATAAGGAGACTATAATTTGGTTAATTTAATTTAATCACAAAGGGTGTACTATGAAACTTCGACCATTTATATCTTGGATTATGACTTGGTCTTTTTTGGTGATGACTTGGACAGGAATTATGCTTTTTATTGTCCCAAAGGGGCGTGTAGCAAACTGGGTTCAATGGGAATTTATGGGTTTAAGCAAAGATGATTATACGGCTTTACATGTAATCTTTATGGTTGTTTTTGTTCTTGGTTCAATTGTGCATATTGTTCTTAATTGGAAAGCGTTAGTTCAGTATCTAAAAAATCGTCCAAGAAGTCCAAAAACAGGTCCAAAAATCCTTGTAAGCACTTTTGCGATTTCACTTTTTATAGCTTGGGCAACTTTGGCAAATATTGCACCATTTTCTTCATTTTTAGAGTGGCAAGAGGATATTAAAGTCTCTTGGGAAGACCCAAAAACAGAAGCCCCCTATGGACATGCAGAGCTCTCCACACTCAATACTCTTGCAAGCAGAATGGGTTGGGATAAAGACAAAACCAAAGCAGCATTTAGCGAATTAGGGTTTACGCTTACAAGTCCGCAAGATACATTGAATGATTTAGCCAAAACAAACAAGACAACTCCCCAAGCCATCTATGTTGCCTTAGCATCAAAATTAAAATCTACTTCGACCTCCACCTCAGCCTCTCCAACCAGAAGCGGACTTGGTAGATTAAGCTTATCTCAAGCCGCCAAACAAGAAGGGTTTGATTTAGAAGGCGCAATCAATGCTTTACATGTAAAGGGAGTGAATGCTACACAAGATTCAACCTTAAAACCACTAGCTGAATCCTTAGGAATAACTCCAGGTGAGCTTATTGAAATACTTAAAAAGTAAATTGAGTCTCTAAGACTTCTTCAAGAAGAATGCTTAAATCCTCTTTTGCACTTCCAGCAAAGGCGTTGGTCACAAAGTGATCGATACCTTTGCCATTATGTGAGACAATCGGGACTATTTTTATCCCTGTAGTTTCAGAAAGAAATCTTGATCTATCGCCCTCTTGATAAGCGTGTAGTAAAATGGAGCGGGCAAAATTGTTTAAAATGTGATAATAAATGTGCATAAACTCCATCTCATTTACTTCCATTCCGTAAAGATGGGTGCCAATCTTCCACTCATGAGATGCAATTCCATGGATTTTTGAAGGCCTGATTTGAATGCCAATCTCCTCTTTAATTTCTCGCTCTAGCGCTTCGATTAAAGATTCATCTTTATTTGCAGTTCCACCAGGAAAGCCCATCCTTCCATCCCATCTATCAATCATGATGATTCCAGGACAGCTTGATGTGTTTATATCGTCATTAAAATATTTCCATGGTGAAATTTGACGCGAATAGATAGCTAAAAAGACAGCGTGATTTTTATGAAGATTCCTTTTACCAAAGGGGATGCGTTTTTTTTCTATCTGCACTGAAGTCCTTAGCGCAACTTTTCTAAACGCTCACGTTTGGTGCCAATTTCGGTAACTTGCACACCAAAGTTGCCATCTACAATCACAACCTCTCCCATGGCAACTACCTTATCTCCAACTAAAATCTCCAAAGGGTCATTAGCAAGCTGATTTAACTCTATTACAGAGCCAATATCCATACTAAGCACATCTTTTAAAAGCATCTTTTTTGATCCAATTCTTACACGAACCGGCAGCTGTACATCCATAATAAGAGCAATATTGCGCATCTCTTCGCTGCTTAAATCACTCTCAACCGGTTCATTTTTAAGTACATTTTCATGACTCACAGGTGTTTCTTGGGTCTCTTTATTATCATTAAGGGCACGCTCAAGAGCTTGGTCGGTTACAAAGATAACTTGATCAGTGATTGTTTGAATGCTCATAGAGTGCAAATAAGCTGTTTGCATTCCCGAAAAATCAACCATCGAGTTTGCATCTATAAATGAGATCGACTCAACACTAAAAGAGAGTTTTGGTAAATCTTTTTGCCCACCAAGAGCGGTTGCAAAGGAGCCAAAAACATTTGAGATAATCTCCTTTGTAGCATCCAAATCATCATCATCCATACTGTCCTTACCAACAGCTTCCTCTTCACCCATCATCAAAGCACCGATTCCAGTAGCCAAAGATGGAGCAATGGCTACTTTTATGCGCCCATCAATATCGCCGCTAACAAGTACTGAAACTAAAGCCACTGGAGGAACAACAGAAGTATTTTTTTGTGCATCTGCAGTATCTACAAATTCTAGCTTTGGCACTTCACCGGTTAATCCTTCGATAGTTGAAACCAGCTCTTGGCCTAGCAGTGTAATAAATCTATTCATTTGCAGCCTCCTCCTCTTGGGCATCATATGAGGATACTTTAGCACGTCTGTCCATTTCATACTCTTCTAGAAGTGCTTTAATTTCATCACGATCTGTTTTTATCAACTCTTTAACCTTTATAGATTTTCTAAATCGGTGCAATCCAATTTCGGCTAAGAAAATATCTTTTCTATCAATTGTAACAATTGCATGGTCATCTGCTGGCCTATCAAGACGCAAAATATCTCCCTCTTTTAAATCAAGTAGCTCACTAACAGTCATTGTTGTACGCCCTAAGAGTGCTTCGGTAAAAACCTCTGCCCGTCCAACCAAGGTTTTTAACTCTTTATTGCGGCTCTTTTTAGCCGATGTTTCACCAAGCATAATATCACGATTTGCCAAGCGAGACAAAATAGGCTCAAGATAGATAACAGGATAGCATAAATTTATCATGCCGCTTGAATTGCCAATAATTATCTCCATGACAACCATGATAACAATCTCGTTTTGGGAGACAATTTGAACAACATTTGGGCTTGACTCTTTTGACTCTACGTTAGGATACATATCAGTTATCGGGCTCCACGCCTCTTTTAAACGCTGCATAATAATACGCAAAATAGCGTCTAAAAGATTTAACTCTATATCTGTTAGCTCTCTAGTTGACTCATATGACTCTCCACTTCCTCCAAGAAGCCTATCTATCATCGGAAAAGCAATCGATGGATTAATTTCAATTACACAGCTTCCATCCATTGGCTTTATCGAAAAGACATTAAAGCTTGTTGGGCTCGGCAAGCTCATTAAAAACTCCCCGTAAGTCATTTGATCAACCGAATGGAGTTGGATTTCTACAATGGAGCGCATAATTGAAGATATTTGAGATGCTAAATTACGAGCCATTTTATCATGAATGCCCTTGACTGCACGCAGTTGCTCTTTTGAAACTCTATTTGGGCGCTTAAAGTCATATAAAATAACTTGACGGGTCTCTTCTTGTTCGGCAACGCTTGAAGCAATATCTGCATCACCCTTTTCATCCACAACTTCAAGTAGCGCGTCAATCTCTTCTTGACTAAGAATATCAGCCATCTTTTAATGCCTCTCGAATTTTTTGCATCAACTTCTTATGGATTTGAGAAATTCTTGATTCACTAATTTCCAAAATAGAGCTGATCTCTTTTAAATTTAACTCTTCAAAATAGTATAGTTGGATAATCAACTGCTCTCGCTCTTTGAATGTGCTAATAATACCACGAATCATCTCCATTAGCTGATCTCTTTCCACTATAGCATCTGTCTCATCGCCTTCATACAAAGTCATCTGCTCATTAATAGGCAAGGTAGTTGCCACCATAGATGCATTTCGTGCCTCTTTGATTTTTTCCACATCTTCTTCTAGTTTTTGCGCTAAATACTCATCATCTGGCTCTTCGCCATGGATATTAAAATAGCAATCTATCTCATATTCAATCTGTTTTAAAAGCTTTCTATTTGCCCTGCTTAACACATCTAGCGAGCGTAAAAAATCGAGCATTGAGCCGTAAACTCTCTTTTTTCCATACCCCCAAAAAGAGTCATTTTGTTTCTCATCATAGCGGCGAGAGAGTTTTATCATCTCTTCAACACCAATTGAAATCAAATCATTCACATCCACAGATGCCGGCAAACGCTCTTTAAGACGATAAGCCATAGCGCGCACAGCGGGCATATACTGGATTACCAAATCATCTTGGTGTTTTTTAGCATTTTGACTGTATGCATTAAGCTGCTTTTTTGCGTACGGGTTCATGCTCTCTCATTCTATTTGTAACTACCGATCCCTCGTGAGGAGAATTTGAATCGATTAAAGATTCCATCTTCTTTTCTCTCTCTTGCAATTCATAGATAAAATAGGCGCTTGCATCTTCATATTGTCGATAATCAAAAAGCCTTTTTCCAGCCTGATTTACATCCATAAAATTCATCACAATAATATGTATCAAAAGATAGAAAAAAAGAGTAATTCCAAAAGTGTACATTAATATCTCTATAGGATCAAAGGTTTTTAGCACAGCAAAAATAAGTCCAATAAAAAACCCGCACACAGTAAAAAAAGAGATGAAATTCTCAGGGCGCATCCGTGCAAACCTCCTTTTATAGTAGTACTAAAATTGCTCCATAAGCCGCTTGAAAAAGCCACCAAAACTCCGACTCGATTTATCATCAAGCACTTTTCGTTCCAGACGATAGACTAAATTGTTTACAATCTTTTTCATATCCATTGACGCCGTTGAGTTTGGCGAATCGTTGGTAAAAAGTGTTCGCTGTTTAATGCTTCGTGAAACTCCTTTATCTTCTGGTAATTTTCCAAGTAAATTTAACTCTAATCGCGGACCTATATTTTGCCTCGCGACTTTTTTTATCTTTTCAAAAATTAATTCCGCTTCTTTTTCATTGCGGGTCATATTTAATATCATTTGTAATGAATCTTTTATCTTACTAGTTACCTTTATAGTTGCGTAAGCATCGGTAATAGCCGCTGGGTCTGGAACGGTTACAATAATGACCTCATCAGCAGCCTCTAAAAAAATCTGAATCGTCTCTCCTATGCCCGCTCCTGTATCGATAATCAAAAAGTCTAAACCATCTAAGCTTTTGGCTTCCTCAAAGAAACGTTCATATATAAATTGGTCATTATATTTTAAAATCTCATCTCCACTTTCACCTGGAATTAAAAAGAGATTCGATTTAATTGGAATGATTATATCCTCTAATGAACACTCCCCTTTTAGTACATGTAAAAGAGTCTTTTGAATCCGGACATTTAAAATAACATCCAAATTTGCCAACCCAATGTCTGCATCTAAAAGTCCAACCTTATATCCATGATTTGAGAGGATATTGGCCATATTTGCACTCACTGTACTCTTTCCGACTCCGCCCTTTCCACTTGTGATTGCAACCACATGGGTTACATGATTATCTAAGTTTGGCTTCACAAGGGATTTGAGTTTATTGGCTTGATTTTCCACAAGAATCCTTTTTGAATCCATCGAGCATACACTCTACCAAATACTCACTACTTGCTACGCGCAAGTCATCAGGAACCTCCTGACCTACAGAAAAATAGCTTACTGGCTTATCAATGTCGTAAATCAACGAAAAGATATTTCCAAATACCTTTGTTTCATCAAATTTTGTAAAAATCAAAGTATCAATATTTAAAAATGAGAAATTTTTGTAAATCTCTTTTAGATCTTCTAGTTTTGTTCCAGCAGATAGAAATAAGTTTACATCAATTTGCGCATCAGTATGTTTTAAAAAGTTATCAAGTTTTGTCAATTTCTCCCTATCATATTGGGAGCTTCCAACTGTATCAATTAAGATAATATCGCAATGCCCAAGTGAACGCACTGCATTTTCAAAATCGTTTATATCAACCACATCTTCAACTGGCAAACGCATCATTTTAGCATATTGAAAAAGCTGCTCTACTGCTCCGATTCTATATGTATCAAGGGTGATTATGCCAACCTTATAGCGCTGCTGGCAAAGGTATGAGTAGCGCGCTGCAAGCTTAGCTAAAGTTGTAGTTTTTCCAACTCCGGTTGGTCCAACAAACATCATAATCTTTTGTTGCCCTTTTACAATTGCAGACTCAAGCCGAACTGGAATCATTTTGCGAAGCAAAACTTGAAAATAGCGCTTGATTGTTTCACTGCTGCTTTTCATACGGTTTGGCATATGCTCAAGAGTAAGACGCATAATGGTGCTTAAATGCTCTTTGCTCATTCCGCTTTGGCCGGCTAATTTATAAATTTGAGAAAATTCAGGCGGAATTGCCAAATTTCCACGCATAGGAGCCTTTTCATCCCAAAACATCTCTTGGATGAGTTTTATTTTATCAGCGAGCTTATTTATCTCTTGTTTTATCTGCCCTAACTCTTCTAGGGGCATTTGTGTACTTTTCTCTTTAGTGTGCAAAAAGGAGTTTGTAGTAGCGCTTGGAGTGGATACTTGTGCAATTTGGGAAATCTGTTTTGCAGCTTCTGAAATGTTTAAAAGCACATCTTCGCCGCGTACAGGTTTTTTGCTCTCTTTAGTCTCTGGCTTTTGTAAAGAGGGACTGCTTTGCTCTTTTGGCTCATTAGACTCATCTAAAGCCACAACAATCTCATATAAAGCAGGTGAGTTGATGCTCTTTTTTTTAATCTGTTTAGTGCTCATAACAAAGGCATTCTCACCGCACTCTTGCTGAGCTTTTTTTAATGCCTCCGCTGGAGTCTCACCAGTAAAAGTTAAAAATTTCACCTCAACTCCTTTGATTTAATAGCTGCAATGGCACTAAAACCGACAAGCGGTCCTTCCATCCTGGATGGGGCAAATTTAAATGTTTCGTGCGCATCCAAACATCCTCATAAAAAATTAAATCCAAATCCAATGTACGAGGGCCGTTTGCAAATTTACGCACCCTCCCAAACCGTTTTTCGGTATGAAGGAGCAGTTTTAAAAGTTTTTGCGCCGAAAGGCTTGTTCTTACTTTTGCTACAGCATTGAAAAAATCGGCTTGATCCAAAAATCCAAATGGAGGATTTTGCACAATTGGCGAAGTTTGCTCTACATGTAAAAGAGGATGGTTTAGCCAATAGCGCATCAAAAGCTCAAAACGCTTCCTAACAGCCCCCACATTTCCGCCAATTCCTATCCAAGCTTCATATTTAAAAGCTCTTTTTGTTTTTCTAAAACTTGGAAAATTGGCGCTCGTATAGATTTGAATCATTACATAACCCTAATTTTATCAGATTCTACAACAATCATATCCTCGATCCTTACGCCAATCTCATCGGGCAAGTAGATTCCAGGCTCAATGGTATAGACCATTCCAGGCTCTAAAACATCCTTACTTGAGGCCGAAATAACAGGTAATTCATGAATATCCCTGCCAACCCCGTGACCGGTTGAGTGGACAAAATATTTGCCAAATCCCGCTTTTTCAATTACATCTCTAGCTGCCCTATCCACCTCGCACGCTCTTATTCCTGGTCTTGAAATAGCAATGGCAGCTTCTTGGGCTTTTAAAACTGTATCATACACCTTTTGATGGAGGGGATTTTTAAAAGTTTGGTTTTTAGATGCATCCATCTTCTTATCGACAAAAAAAGTTCGGGTTCTATCCGAACAAAAACCATCTTCAATGACACCAGCATCTAAAAGAAGCACATCGCCCCAATTGAGTTTCACATCCGTTGGCAGGGCGTGCGGTTTTGCTGCATTTGCATTAATTGCCACAATTGGCGAAAAACTCACATCACGCTGACCTTTACATGTAAAGATTCGCATCGCCTCATAATGGAGCTCTTTTTCGCTCATTCCAATTCCATCTGTTTTAATAAATTCAACAAATTCATCAAATGCCTTAGCGCCTAAATCAACAGCATTTTGCAAACGTTTAATATCATCATTTGATTTTATAAGGCGCATCTTTTGAGCAAGGTTGGATTTTGGAATAAAATGGACAAATTCAAATCCCTTTTTTAACTCTTCAAAGGCTTGAACCTTCCACTCTTTTGGATCGTACTCAACCCTTTTTACTCCAAGACGGCGCAGCCAAAGGCGAAGAGTTTTTATAAGCGACCTTCCTCCTTTGATAACTTGAGCTCTTTTTCCAAGGGCTTCATTGGCCTCTATGACATAGCGACCATCAGTGATGAAATACTGCTTAGATGGAGTTTTAAGCACGATTGCATTATCGCATCCAAACCCGCACGAATCCATCTGTGCAGCTTGACTTAAAAGCAGGGTTGCGCGCATTAAATCTTAAGCTTTCTCTTTAGCAGCCTGAGCTTTGCGAACCGCTGCTACCTCATTTAGGATTTGAATCATTGAAATCATTGCAAGATGGTATCCAAATGGTCCAAATCCACTAATTTGACCTGTACAAACAGGAGCAGTTAAACTTTTTTGGCGAAACTCTTCACGGCGATGGATATTGCTAATATGCACTTCAACTGTTGGAATAGCAACTGAGCTAATAGCATCTCTAATTGCAATTGAAGTGTGGGTATAAGCTGCTGGGTTAATAATAATTCCATCAGCCTCTCCAAGACACTCTTGAATACGATCTACTATCTCTCCTTCTAGGTTTGATTGGAAAAATTCGATTTCGATATTATTTTGCTTTGCTACATTTTCCATTTGACTATGGATCTCTTCAAGTTTCATAGCGCCATAAATGGACTGCTCACGATGTCCTAGCATGTTGAGATTTGGGCCTTGAATTACAACTATTTTCATCACTATCCTTTGTAAAAATAAGTAAGTTTCGATTATAACAACATCAAGCTAAAAATTTGCTACAATGTTTTTTTATTATAAATAAAACTAAAGGAACTCAATGAAATGCTTACATGTAAACTATGCAATACCATGTACAAAACCCTTTACATGTAAAGAGAATTACGCAATTGTTTTTGATACGCATATTATCGATTTTGGACCAAAAGAGCTCATAACAAAACGCTATCCAAATGCAAAAAATATAATTTCAAAAGGCCAAAGTGTTCTTTTGCCGGGGCTAATAAATCCCCATGTGCATTTAGAGTTTTCTGCTAATCAAGGAGTGCTTGATTTTGGAGATTTTATTCCTTGGCTTCAATCTGTAATTAAGCATAGAGACGAGCTACAAAAGGCAATTAGCTCTGAGAAGATTTTAAATACCCTAACTTCCATGCTTGCAAGCGGAACTACAGCAATAGGTGCAGTTAGTAGCTTTGGACTTGATTTGGATGCGTGTTTAAAAACCCCTTTACATGTAACATACTTTACTGAAATTTTAGGCTCAAGACCCGATGCGGTTGATATTCTTTTTAATGATTTTAAATCCAGACTAAATAGCGTATTAAAGAGTGCAAATAAAAGCTTTAGTCCGGCAATCTCAATCCACTCGCCCTATTCAACCCATCCAATCTTAGCCCAAAATGCACTAGATATTGCAAGAAAAGATGATCTTTGTGTTTCCACTCACTTTATGGAATCCCAAGCCGAACGCGAATGGCTCGATAGTGCAAGCGGAGGGTTTAAGGAGTTTTTTAATGCCTTTTCGCCCTATGCAAAACCTTTTTGCAATGCAAAGGGATATCTATCTTTGTTTGAAAACAACCACACCCTTTTTACCCACGCAGTACAAGCAAAAAAGAGTGAACTTGAGTATATTAAATATCAAGGAGGCTTTATCACCCACTGCCCAGTTTCAAATAGAGTTTTAGGATGCGGGCTTTTAGATATTAATAGGCTAAATCAGATGCAAATCTCTTGGCATCTTGGCACTGACGGGCTTAGCTCAAATATCAGTTTAAGCCTTTGGGATGAGATGAGAAACGCACTGATGATGCATCAAAATTTTCCTCTCAAAGAACTTGCAAAAGAGCTTTTAATGGGCGCTACTGCAAATGCAGCAAAAGCTCTTAGACTCAATGCAGGCTCACTTGAAATTGGAAAAGAGGCCACTTTTTTAATCCTTGATCTTCCAGGAGCAAGCCTCTCAAACTTGCCGCTTCATGCAATCTTGCACACAAAAAAACCACAATCAATATATATTCAAGGAGAAAAAATAGATGTTTAGATCCCTTTTTAGAGCAATAGGAGCAATTTTAAGCTTTATAAATAATCATATTAAGGCTCTTTTATTTTTGCTTTTTATTGGATGGCTGCTAAGCCAAAGTCAGCAAGATCCCACTCAAACTCCAAACCTTGCCCAAGTTAGTATCCATGGGGCGATTGAAGATGTAAGCGAACTTGTTGAAAAAATCGACTCACTTAAAAACGATGATTCCATCAAAGGAGTACTTTTACATGTAGACTCTCCAGGCGGAGCTCTTGGTCCTTCAGTTGAATTGATGCTAGCTGTAAAATCTCTTGCAAATTCAAAACCAGTTGTAGCATATGCGGCCGGAACAATGGCAAGCGGAAGTTATTATGCAAGTATTTATGCACAAAAGATAGTTGCAAATCCTGGAGCTTTTGTCGGCTCTATTGGCGTGCTTTTTCAAGCCCCAAATATCCAACCTCTTGCTGATAAAGTTGGTATCAAAGAGCAGGTAGTTACAGCAGGAAAATATAAGCAGATGGGAACCTTTACAAGAGAGTGGCAAAAACATGAAAAAGATGCACTCCAAAAACTAGTTGATGAGGCTTATGAAATGTTTGTAAAAGATGTCGCAACAGCTAGAAAGCTAGATGGCTCTAAAGATGACATATTTGCACAAGGACAACTCTTTTTGGCCACAAAGGCTAAAGAGATTGGCTTAATCGATGATATTGGCGGATATTTGGATTCAAAAAGGCTCGTTGAAAAATTAAGCAAGGTTCAAAAACCCCACTGGAAAAAACCATCCCAATTTGTGACAATAAAGAGCATCA
>DDHL01000110.1:24785-24999 GCA_002352945.1 Campylobacteraceae bacterium UBA1877
CTGGAAAAAACCATCCCAATTTGAAAAAGCCTTACAGCGTTTAGAAAACCAAGCTAAAACTTGGTTTGGGGTAGCAAGTTATGGATTGAAGGCCTATTAAATAGGCCTTTTATCTTTAATTTTTGCTTCTAAAACTACATCAAATGACTGGATCTGCACGCTATCGTCTATTTGCAGCTCGTTAGCATCAACTGGCTGATTATCTTTTACAAGC
>DDHL01000110.1:25206-36031 GCA_002352945.1 Campylobacteraceae bacterium UBA1877
ACTGATTATCTTTTACAAGCTGCGCCATGCCGCGTCTGTGCTCCTTTTGCGGTGCTTTTGCCTCAAAAGTAGCTTTTAATGATTCATAAACACCCTTTTTTCGCATCAATATTTGAGAAATTGCACTATCTAGCCTCTCTTTTGTGCTTAAATGCATGTAGCTAAATCGCTCTAAATGGTAAATATACTGGCGAGTAAAAGCATTTTTTAAAGATGCAATCTCTTCGGTTTTGTGTTTTATTTTTGTATCTAAACTGTGGCTTGATAGGGCATCTTTTAAATGCGCTAACTGCTGTTGATAGCTAGATAATCGCTCCTTGATTCTTTGATTCATCGCCTCCATTAAATAATCCACATTCATACGCATTTCATTATGATCTGGCAATAAAATTTCCATAGCTGCCGATGGGGTTGGAGCTCGCTTATCGGCGACAAAATCACTTATTACATAATCAATCTCATGACCAACTGCGCTTACTACTGGCAATGATGCTTCTACAATAGCCATAGCAACCATCTCTTCATTAAATGCCCACAAATCTTCCACACTTCCCCCACCCCTTGCAACAACTATTGCCTGAGCGTCAACCTCATGAGCTTTTTGGATCGCTTTTACAATCGAAGGAGCTGCGTCTTTACCTTGAACAATTGTGTCAATAACTATTAGAGTTACCATTGGCCAACGTTTTGAGGCCACATTTTTCATATCTTCAATGGCCGCTCCTGTTGCTGAAGTAACAAGGGCAACCCTTGAGGGAAATTTTGGCAGCGGTCTTTTGCGCGAAGGATCAAAATAGCCTTTTGCCTCGAGCTTGCGTTTTAACTGCTCATAAGCCAAGGCTAAGGCGCCACTGCCAGAAGGCTCAGCTCCAACGCAGTTGATTTGATAACTTCCTCTAGGCGAATAAACTGAAATGCTCCCCCAAACTATTAAATCCATCCCCTCTTCAACTCGAAATTTTAAACGCTGGTTATTACCCCGAAACATAACGCAGCTAATGGATGCATCCTTATCTTTTAGCGTAAAGTACAAGTGGCCTGAAGCGTGATAAGTTGGGCGAGAAACCTCACCTTGAACCCTTACATGTAAAAAGGTGGTCTCAAGCAAAGATTTTATTTGTGCATTGAGCGCACTTACACTAAGTGGAGTCTGCATTAGCGTTTTTTTGCAATCACTAATGTTGAAATATCCATTGAAAAAGATTCACAATGAACCTTTTTAAAACCAACCCCATCAAGCTCATTTATGAGCATATCAGAAGTTAAAAATCCCTCAATTGAGTCTGGCAGATAGCGATACGCTTCATAATTTTTTGAAATCAATCCGCCAATATATGGAAGCACACGGTTAAGATACCACCTTTTTATGGAGTGGATAAAGCCCTTTTTATTATCTTTTGTGAATTCCAAAATTACAACCAATCCACCCTTTTTTAAAACTCTTGCAAACTCTTTAAAAGCCTCAACTCTTTCTACAACATTTCGAATGCCATAACTAATACTTAAAATATCTACGCTCTCATCCTCTAGAGGAAGTTGGGTAGCTTTTGAGATTAAAAATTCAAAATTTGGAAACTTCTTTTTGCCAACTTGCACCATGCCTTCGGATGGATCAATTCCAACTATCTTTTTAACTTCAATAGCTTTTTTTTGAGCCTCTTTTTCCCAAAAACCCATCATATCCCCTGTGCCACATGCCACATCAACAATGCACTCAATTGGGTTTTGCTTATAAGTTTTAAAGGCATTAGTACACGCTTTTTTACGCCAACTAATATCAACACCCATGCTTAAAATACGGTTTGCTTTATCATATGTTGGTGCAATCTGGTCAAACATTTGGACAATTTTTTGCTGTTTATCTTCTAAACTCAATAGAGGCTCCTTTAACAAATGAGTGGGATTATATCTTATTAGGACTTAGATTTTATATGGCTCTAGGATACCAATACATTTTTTAAGTCGTTTTATCAATTTCTTCTTTTTACATAAAATCTCTGTTTTTAAACCATATATCTCATTATTGATTTGAACTAAAAGCTCTTCAATAGCCGCAACCGCTTCAACATCTTCACTTAAAATTGGCTCATCTTCAAAATCTCTTAAAACACTTCTTTGAATATCCCTATCTTGAAGTGTGCCAAAAAGCTCTTGCATAACTTTTGCCTTTTTTATAGCTTTTTTAAGTGCCTTGGTTGCAAAAAGATGCTCGCTAATTTCTAAAAGATAGCGCAATCTTTTAAATTCAATACGGATTTTATGAAAACGCTTTAAAGCCGAGGCTTCATTTAAGCGCTTTAGTTTTGCAATAAGCGCTTCAATCTCGATTAAAATTGCCATGGCAGCAAGGGCTTTAAATGGCAAAGATGCATTATGGCCTTGAAAAAAACCTTCCCAATCTTCGATAACCATCTGCCACTCATTAAAAAATGAATCGGTTGCCTTACTTGTCAATAAAGAGGTTAAAACCTCATCTTCATGGGCTCTATTTTTACTAATGTGAAAATCTAAGTGGATCCTTGCTGGATTTGCTTCAAGATACTCTTTAAAGACATCCAAATCACGTTTTGTATTGGTCTTACTTGCTAACTGTTTAAATCCATCAATGAAGCGCTTTGTAATGGCTGGATCTAGAAGATTTGGAACAACTTGAAGTAGTGAGCGGGTTTTGCGTAAATTTACTCGAAACTGATGCAAGGCTTCATTATCTTGGGTTTGCAAATAGAGCTGTTTATGGCGTTTAATATTGGTATAAAACCAATAAAACAGTGTTCTAAATGCATCATAAGCACTCATGTGTGCATTAATATCTTCTATTTGAAACTGATCTTGCTCAATCGCTTCAAAAAGCACTTTCACGCTCTTTGGCTCTTTTGGCCATCCATAAAGGGCGAGCATTGCATTTGAATAAAATGGATCATCAGTTACTTCTACAGCTTCAAAAGCAGGAGGCAATTTAAAAGCATTTGCTTCACTTTCAGTTGGAAATTCTACCTCCAAAAAGACAAGCCCTTCAAGGGAGTCTTCAAAGCAATCAATACATGCTTTGAAATTTTGCAAATTAAAAGAGTAGCGCTTCTTTTTAATACTCACCCCAAGGGCTCTTTTGCGAGCTTTTTTATACTCCTCTTCAAAAACCTCCTCTTCATCTTCTTGACGAACTAGGCCCGTACCTTTTTTGATGGTTTTTACTATTTTATCTCCATCATACCGAAAACGCACTGTTTTATCGGGGCTGATTTTGGTATAAATCTGCTCTAACTCTTTACATGTAAGCTGGAGGCCTTCTTGCATGAGACGCTGTAATATTTGTGAAGAATCAAGGCGAAATTTACGCTCTATTTCAAAACCCATGCCTCCTCCTTTGCCAAAACTCTTTTAAAGGCTTATTCTACCATACCTATGCTTGAGCACTTTCCAAAGAAGAGTAAGGCTAACTAAAATTAAAACAACCCCAACCCCTCTAAAGGTCTCTTGTATTCCATACAGCGTTGTTGGAAAGTATAAAAGCAGTGGAGATATAAATTGCCCTAAAAACAAAGAACCAGAAAGCAGTCCCGTCGCTTTTAGCCTTTCATGGGCTTGAGCGCTCTCTAAAAGCCAACTATTGGTATTTACAATAACAAAGCCTACACCAATTCCAACCAAAATGAGGGCTGAGTTAAATTGGGCATAGGTTTTAGAAAAACTTATTCCAATAAAACCGCTCCCTTGAATGGCAAAAAGCAGTGTATAGATTGAGCGAATATCTAAATGCCTTCTTAATCTTGCATAAAATAGCGAAGTAACTGCTGAAACAAAGGTAACTGTTGCAATTAAAAAACCAATATGCGAAGCATCCATTTTATACACATCATGGAGTAAATATGGAAGCTGGGTTGGAACCATATAAAAGACGCTCATTACAGCTAAAGCGGTTGCAAATATGGGCCAATGGCGCATTACATGAACACTTTTATGCTCTTCTTGGGTTATTGGTTTAGGTTTTGGCGGCTCAACAAGATAGCGCCACGCCAATATCCCAACAATCCAGCCAAGAGCATATATATAAAAAGCTCCTTGCCATGACCATTGCGCTAACAATCCGCCTCCAGCCATAAAAACAACCCCTCCAAGGGCTACAAAGGTATTTTGATACCCAAGATAAGATGTCCTCTCTTCATCTTTGAAATAATCTCCCACAAAGGCAAGTGATAAACTCATCATCAGAGCAACACTTAATCCAAAAAGAAGGCGCGAGATAACCATTCCTATAATGCTTGACATCCATGCACCCATAACTCCAAAAAGACCAAAAAGAAATAGCGCAATCAAAAGGGTTCTTTTTTTTCCAAAAATTGATGCGACCATATTTGTCCATGGAGCAAAAAAGGCAATTGCAATTGCTGGGGCTGTGAGGATAATTCTTGAGTATAAATCCACATTTGCCTCGCCTGCGAAGTGATCTTTAATCATAGGCAAGGATGCTACAATTGCGGTTCCAGACATTATTGTCATTGTTGAGACAAGTAAAAGTGTTAATTTAATTTTCCACACGAAGAGTCCATAATGAGTAATTTTGATTTTTAATTGTAACTAATACACACACAAAAAGCCCTTATTTGTAACACAATAAAAGTTTTATCAATCGCTTTTTTTAAACTTTTTTACAAATTTTAAAGCTCTATAATGCTTAAAATTGGTATTTAAATGTAATAATTAAATAATAAACTTAAATTAAGAGAAAAAATATCTTTTAAATTAAATTAAGCATTTAATAATTATTATTGTTTGAAATCTTTTACAAGGAGGAGTGATGAAAATCATTCAAACAGTTGCAAGTGTAGCACTTTTAAGCACTATTGTTCTAGCAGATCCGCTTGCTGATGCAGCAAAGCAAAATGGTCTTCAACCAATTCCAGAGTCAAAAGCTGAATTGATGAAATATATCAATAAAGCCGAAGACCCAATTACAGATGCAAAAGTAGAACTTGGCAAAATGCTCTACTTTGATCCACGCCTATCTCGCAGTAATCTTATTAGCTGTAATACTTGCCACAACTTGGCACTTGGAGGCGCAGATGGAGTTCCTGCCGCAATTGGTCATAAATGGACAATGAATCCATCCCATCTTAACTCTCCAACAGTTTACAATTCAGTTTTGAGCGAAGTTCAGTTTTGGGATGGCCGAAGCCCTCACTTAGAAGATCAAGCTCAAGGACCTATGCAAGCAGGACCAGAGATGGCTGCACCTAAAGATTTAGTTGTTAAGCGAGTTACCTCTATTCCAGAGTATGTTGAGCTATTTAAACGAGCTTATGGTGAAGATGTTGAAATTACATTTGAAAGAATTGCAAGCGTTATTGGTGTGTTTGAGCGAACCCTTGTAACACCATCTCGTTTTGATGACTTTTTAAATGGTCATGATAATGCATTAACTGATGCAGAAAAAGAGGGCTTACAGCTATTTTTAGATAAAGGTTGTGCAGCTTGCCACAATGGCATGGCTCTTGGCGGTACAATGCAACCATTCCAAGTTGCTGCCCAATACTCTTTTGTAAACCTTGGCGGATTTAAAGGCGATGAAAATGGAATGGTAAAAACTCCAACATTGCGCAACGTAACTGAAACTGCTCCATATTTCCACAATGGTGCTTTCTGGAAACTAACTGACGCAATTAAAGAGATGGGAAGCACTCAGCTTGGAATTAGCATTAGCGATGATGAAGCCGAATCAATTGCAACCTTCCTAGGTTCACTTGAAGGACGTAAACCACAAATCGTTTATCCAGTACTTCCAGCAAGCACTGATAAAACCCCTGTTCCAACATTTGATTAATATGAGTGGGTGCACTTTTTGTGCACCCATTTAGATTTTAACCAAAAATTCTCCCACAAGCATAAATGCCATTGCCCACAAACTTATTTGCAAAATTTTATTAAACATTTTTGAATCAATCTTTTTATTAAAGTGCTTTCCAACCATAAGAGCAGTAACGGCAACAATCCCATAAAAAAGCCCTAATAAGATTTTATCTACGGTAAAAACCCCCATCCAACTAAAGGTTAAAACCTGCATTATCTTGCTTGAAAAAAAACAAAAATTCATCAATACAATTGAGTCAACTTTTTCTAACTTTAACTCCAATACGTAAATAATTAAGATTGGTATCATTACATTTACCAATCCACTTACCAATCCGCTAAGCAATCCAAAAAAGAGCATTGAGGAGATTGGAAACTGTTCTAACTGTTTTTTTATTGATATATTTAAGCGCTTTTGATTAAGATAAAGCAGTATCATAAGTGCTAAAATTAATTCGTATATATCAGATTTATATGAAACCAAAAGATTGGTCCCAGCAACGCTGCCAATTGCAACCATCAATCCAAGCAACCAAAATTTACGCAAAATCCTGAAAGGACTTTTGCCTCCAATCACACTTGCACCATTTACACTCAAAGTTGGCAAAAGGGTTATGAGTATAGCGTTTTCAACGGTGCCAATCAGCGATAAAAGCGGAGTTGCAATCATTGGAAAGCCAAAGCCAAGTAGTCCGTGAAAAGCTCCACTAATTACTGTAATTATAAAGCTTATTAAAATTTCATTCACGATAGTACCACCCAAAGCTATCTTCGCCCTTTAGCCCTTGCCAAAGGAGCCTCCACTCACTTTGTAGCTTTGGACTAAGACCCAGTTTAAACTTAGAAGATCTATAAACTAACATCCATTTTATCGATTGGGGCATGGCAGCTAAAAGGTTTGGTCCTGCTTCAAGCATTGCAAAAGATGCATTAAAAAACCTCTCCCATGATGATTCGATATAAACTTTTCGATCCAAAACGTTAAAAAGCTCTAAATCTTTACTAAACTCTTTGCTTTTTGATAAAATCAAAACATCTGGGGCCTTGCCGTTTACAAGCCTAGCATCTAGCTTTGGATTATCAGTTCGTACCGTATTGCCGCCAATTGCTAAAAGCGAAAGCTTATCGCGCAAAGCATGCATGTGCGTTCTTGAAGCCAAACTAGAGATTGCTTTACCACTCATTACACCATTTAAACTCATTGCAATTTTAACAAAGCCAAAATGGCCTTTTTGCCACTCCTTAAATGGCCCAATAAGCGCTTCACACTCTTTTTGCATAATATTAAGTTTTACATCAATATTTTTTGATCTTAAAAACTTGGCCCCTCCGCTTGCTTCTTGATTTGAATCCAATACTCCAATACAAACGCGCTTTACATGTAAAGATGCTAAAAGCATTGAACAAGGTGGCGTTGAACCATAGTGATTGCAAGGCTCAAGAGTTACATAAACTGTTGCATCTTTTAGCAAGTTATTGTGATTTTTTAAAATAAAAGCGTGTAGATCGTTTGGCTCTTTTGGGAAGCGAAATTGGGGATTTAATTTTTCTAAAGCCAGCTTAACAGCATTAAGCTCTGCATGGGCTTGTTTACTTTTTTGGTGAGCACTGATGGATAAAATAGCGCCATTTTTATCCACAATCACACATCCAACTGCGGGATTGGGATAGGTTAAGCCTTGATACGGCCAAGCCGCATCAAGTGCTAATCCCATGTAAAAGTTATCACCCATTACCAAATAACGTAAGTGCGCCCTTTTAAAATTTGGGCATATTTGATTAGATGGTTATCATCTTTGGACTCAACAACAATACCCTCATCTGAAGCTTCGATTAATTTTCCTTCAACTGTACCCTCAGCCGTTTTTATTCGAACATTTTCACCAATGCTATATTTATATTGGCGCGGATTTGTCAATTTTCTCTCAAGACCAGGAGAGCTCACCTCTAAAGTATAAGGGCCAGAGACTGGAGGATCTAAATCTAAAATTGGAGATATTATATTAGTTACTTTTGTGCATAAATTTAAATCTACCCCATCTTTACTTGCAAGATAGACTCTAAAAATAGCTTTGCCGTTTTCATTGGCAACTTCAGTTCCATATAGCCAAGCTCCTGCCTCGTTTATAAGCGCTTCAAGTCTTGCTTCATTCATTTGAGTCCTTTTTCAACTCCTCTTCTACCTTGGCAAAAAGCTCTTCTAGATGGTTCTGTTTTTCCAATTGATCATCAAATTTAAAGTGAAATTTGGGCGATCGAAACCACCCTTCTGCTGATGCGCAAAAAAACTCTAAATGGCGAGAAACTTTATTTAATTTTTTTAAGATTTGCGCCTGCTCTTTTTGGTCAAAATACATCTTGTCCAAGTAAACATTGGCATCATATTTGCCCTTTTTGCACTCCACATCCACAACGCATAAATTTTGCAATACAGTGTCATTTAAACTAGCCAAAGCTTCTGGAATGAGCTCTTTTAAAATACTTTGGGTTCGATGAAGTTTTACATCATTCATAGAGTTGCTTGCTCCTCAACCTCTTTATAGCTCTCTAAATAATCACCCTCTTTAATGTCGTTAAAATTAATAATTCCAATACCGCACTCATAACCTTTTGTTACTTCACGAACATCATCTTTAAACCGTTTTAGCGAAGAGACACTTCCTTCATAAATAATAACGCCATCTCTAATAACGCGAACTTTTGCACCTCTGTTGATTGTTCCATCACTTACAATACAACCTGCAATCGCTCCAACTTTAGGAACCATAAAGACCTCTTTGACTCGCGCTTGGCCAAGGTGCTCTTCGCGAACGATTGGAGCCATCATGCCGCCTAGAATTGATTTGACATCATCGATTAAATCGTAAATAATATTGTACGTTTTAATCTCGACACCCATGCTTTTAGCTTTCTCTTTTACCATACCTGTTGGCCTGATATGAAAACCTAAAATGATACAGTTTTCACTAGCACTGGCTAAAGCTACATCGCTCTCGCTAACACCGCCAACTCCCGAACTGATTATATTAACCTGAGCCTCTTCATTTTTAAGTTTTTCCAAGGAGGCTTTAATTGCCTCTAATGAACCTTGTACATCAGCTTTTACAATCACTGGTAGCTCTTTAATCTCACCTTCAGCAATACGTTGGCTTAACTCATCAATAGTTACTTTAGTTGATCTTGAAAGCTCTTTTTGGCGCTGGTATTCATACCGTTTTTGGGCATATTCACGAGCAATTTTATCATTCTCAGCCCTTACTAATGTCTCTCCAGCTTCTGGAACTTCATTGAGACCTACAATGACACCAGGCTCACCTGGCTGGATCTGCTTAATAGCTTTTCCCTTGTCATCTAGCAGTGCACGCACCTTTCCATGAGCTACTCCAGCAACAACTGTATCGCCTACATGTAAAGTTCCGTTTTGCACAATAACAGTTGCTACCGGTCCGCGACCCTTTTCTAGTGAGCTTTCAATAACGACCGCTTTTGCATCCCTTTTTGGATTGGCTTTTAATTCTAAAATTTCGGCTTGGAGCAGGATAATTTCAAGCAAATCCTCAACACCATCTCCTTTTAGAGCCGATACATGTACAAACTCATGCTCTCCACCCCAATCGGTTGGCATAATGTTTAATTCACTCAATTGGGTTTTTACCATATCTGGATTTGCTGTCTCTTTATCAATTTTATTTACCGCTACTATAATGGGCACTTTAGCGGCTCTAGCATGATCAATTGCCTCTTTCGTTTGTGGTTTTACACCATCATCTGCTGCAACGACAATAACAACAATATCAGTTACTTCAGCACCGCGAGCCCGCATTTGCGTAAAGGCTTCGTGACCTGGAGTGTCAATAAAAGTAATCTTTTTCCCATTTTTGTTAACCATATATGCACCAACGTGCTGGGTAATTCCGCCCGATTCTCCATCAGCAACTCTTGAAGAGCGGATGTAATCTAAAAGGGAGGTTTTACCATGGTCAACGTGACCCATAATGGTAACAACAGGCGCTCGTTCAATTAAATCAGCGCTGTCATCTTGCACTGCATCATAAGCTTTAACATAATCAAAATCATCTTGGACATTGACAGTTGTAACTTCAATACCAAATTCATCGGCTAAAATTTCAATAGCATCTTTATCTAAAAAGTCATTTTTTGTCGTCATCATTCCAAGCATGAAAAGTTTTGAAATAATCTCGCTTGGCTGTTTATTAATCTTTTCTGCAAACTCATATACCCGAATCTCTTCTGGGATTTGAATTGATTTTACCACTTCATCAGTTCCTTTTTGTGGCCCTTTGGATGGTTTCTTTTTGCGGCGGCGCTTTTTAATGCCTCCAGAACTGTTTCCAAAGCTTGATAAGTCACGGTTGTGCCCCGCAACCTGTTGAGTTGTATCGTTTCGTTTCTTCAATGCTGGTTTTGGAGCCTCAGGTTCTGGTTTAATTGTCAAATCTGGCAATACAACCATCTCCTCTTCTTGGTCAATACTAACCTCTCCTAATTCACGATCTGCTAATAGATCAATCTTCTCTACGTTTTCTTTTTTACTTGTAGGAGTCTTTTTAGCTTTTTTCTTCTTCTTAGTTGTCTCAATTGGTTCGCTTTTAGTATTAAAAATCGATTCAAGAGTAGTTGGAATTGTATTTTTCAAAGACTCAGTAGGCTTAGTGATTGCTGGTTTTTTAGCAGGCTCTGCTTTTTTCTTCTTCACAATAACCAAACCGCGACGCTTTTTCAAGCTAGCTTGCGCTAAACTCTCACCCGAAGTAACTCCACTTTTTTTAGCCGTCTTTGCTTTAACAGGTTCACTTTTAGAGGTTTGTTCTGTCTCTTTTGTCTCTTTCTTAACACTCTCTTTAGCAGCTTGTTTAACCTTCTCTTTTGGCTTAGGTTGAACTGGCGCTTCTTCGCTTTTAGCCTCTTTTTCTTTTAGAGGTTTTTTTGGCTCTTTTAAAGCAGCGCTTTGCTCTTTTTA
>DDHL01000110.1:36263-48277 GCA_002352945.1 Campylobacteraceae bacterium UBA1877
TGGGCTCTTTTGGCGCAGGTGGAGTTTGTGTAGCTGCAGGGGTTGATTCTTTTTGTGCTGAATCAGGTCGGCTGCCGGTTAAAACATAATTCATCAATGCCTCTGCCTCTTCTGAGCCAATTGCGCTTGAAGCCGATTTAACATCCAGCCCAATATCTGTTGCCTTTTGTACAACTTCTTTACTTTTTATTCCGAGTTCTTTTGCAATCTCGTGGATGCGAACTTTAACCATTCGTTGCTATCTCCTTCACCATTTTGCCAACGTCCAAAATGTGTTGATCTAATTTATTGCACTTTTGATGGAGTGCTTTTTTTAATCCCTTAAAATTCATATCTGTACAATCATTGCACACATAAAAACTTCGCCCTTGCCCACTATAAGCACACAACCTTCCCCTACGCACCTGAAGTCGTAACAGCTGTGATTGAGGGAGACGCACTTTGCAAGCAATACACATACGCACGGGGTATTTTAATTTGCCCATTATAATACCAAAATTTAACTTTTTTTTAGCTGTCTTGTATATAAAAGCCTCTATTATCAAAAGCGCATTGCAGTATCTTAAAATCTGGAAAAGCGTTTTGAAGGACTTTTACTAAACGGTTGGCCTCGTCTGTGTAGGCAACATTAAAAAAAGTTGAGCCGCTTCCTGAAAGGGTACTCATCAAAGCTCCATTGCTTAGTGCAATTTCGCGGACTTTGAAAAGTTCAGGCAATTGCCTCATTCTTCTATCTTCATGCATCACATCTTTTGAAGCAAAACGGAGCAGCTCCCACGATTCATTAAAAAAGGCTGCGCTCAAAGCCGATGCGTGAGATAGATTAAAAACAGCCTCTTTTAAACTGTAATGTTTTGGCAGTTGTGTACGTGACTTTGCCGTAGACATAGGGCGATCTGGAATAACAAGGATTGAGCAAATCTCTTCGGGCAAAGCCTTTTTTTGTACATATACATGCGAATTTTCTATGATTGAAACAGTAAATCCCCCATGAACTGTTGGAGCGATATTATCTGGATGGGATTCATATGCCAAGGCAAGATCTAAAACCCTATCTTTATTTACTGCTACCTTGGCCATTTTATGAGCTGCGGCAATAGCTCCAACTATGATTGCCGATGAGCTACCAAGACCACGAGAAAGGGGGATGCTATTTATAAATTCAAATCTGAAAGTCTCTTTTTTGCCATGCAATCTTTTAAAAGTTTCATTGAAAATAGATACAAACGGGTTATGATTTTTAAGCCTTGGTCTATTAGCTCCTTCTCCTTTTATAGAGATACTACAAACCCTACTTGGAGTAATTTTTATTTGGTTATAAAGTTTTAGCGCTAACCCCAAAGAGTCAAAACCAGGCCCTAAGTTGGCACTTGTTGCTGGAACAAAAATAGTCACATCTTCTCCTAAACTGCTGGTAAATAGTATAAAGGTTCAGTATCTAAACCAAATGCCTCATATGGAAGTTTTTGCGGAAGCTCAAAGGGTGCATTTGGTGGCACATCTAACAAAGCTGTCTTAATACTTCCATCATCACATTTTACAAAATATCGCTTTCCAACAGCCTTAATAGGATTATTTGCATTAAAAGTGAAGCCTTCGCAAGCATAAAGAGGAATATCTTTTACAATATGAAGTGTCTGTAAAAAAAGATAGGTAACCTTAATGGCCATAAAACTTCCAGGACCCTTTGCAAAATAGAGCCCTTTACATGTAAAGCGATCTAACAAGGATTTCATTAAAAGCGGCAACGCATCACTTGTCTTTTCATCGCTGGCAATTTTTTCGATACAAACACCCTTGTCATAAACCCCAATTTGAAGAGGCGAGCCTAGGCTCAAGACTAAAATTTCTACTTCTATGCAAAAACCTTTTCATATTCGCTCTCAACTTCTGGAGCAAACATTTTAATCTCATAATTGGATGGATCTTTTAATATAGCTTTTGTGAGCAGATGGTTTAAATGATGGCTTCCCGCAAAGGATTCATAATCTCCAATAACAGGTGCTCCAAGAAGGGCTAAATCCCCAAGAGCATCCAATATTTTATGGCGCACAAACTCATCTTCAAAACGCAGCCCTTCAGGATTTAAAATCTTCTTTTCATCCATGACAATTGCATTATCTAGCGAACCCCCAAGGGCCAGTCCCCGAGAGCGAAGCATTTGAACATCGCGTAAAAATCCAAAAGTTCTAGCTCTTGCAATCTCATTTAAATAATTCTTCTTACCAAGCACAAAGTGGTACTCTTGCCTGCCAATGGCTGCATGGTCAAAATTAATTGTAAATCTAAAAGTTGGAGTTTTAGATGGTCTTACGCGGGCAAACTTCTCCTTATCTTGCACCTCAACTGGTTTTTTAATTACCAAAAAGCTTTTAGGGGCTTCAAGCACTCTTTTGCCAGCTTCATCAAGCATCATGCAAAAACTTCCGCCGCTTCCATCCATTATGGGCACTTCTGGACCATCTACAATAATTCGGATATTATCAATTCCATAAGCGTATATTGCAGAAAGCAAATGTTCGATAGTAGATATTGACCCGTTTGCTGCTCCAATCACTGTTGCCATTTGGGTATTTACCACGTTTTCAGGAGCAGCTTTTACGCTCATTTGCACATCACTTCGAAAAAAGACAATACCAGTATTTGCTTCCATTGGTTCAAGGATAATTCGGATTGGCTCACCCTTGTGCAAACCAATACCAACTCCCTCAACTCTATTTTTAATTGTAATTTGTTTCAAACAGACTTCCTCAAAACGGGTATCCTAACCCGCAAAGCAAAATTAATTCCATAATTTTAACAACCAAAGTTCAACCATCGGTAAACGCCTAGGGTTCATGACGATCGATTAAGCTCTTAGCATTTTTAAGAACGGTGTATATATTATCATCCATCCACCTAGCATCCATCCACTCTTCTGGACGCACTTCCACTCCTTGAACAAGAACGCCAAAGTGTAAATGATCGCCAAAGGCAAAGCCTGTTGAGCCCGATTTTGCTATGACATCTCCGCTTTGTACAAAGTCTCCTTCTTGCACATCTAAAGATGAACAATGACCATAAAGCGTGTGCAAACCTAGTCCATGATCGATTATAACAGTTTGGCCATAAATTCCATTCTCACGAGCAAAAACTACCTCTCCATCATTTGAGCTTACAATGCTAGCTTGTGCAGTACTTGCTAAATCCAGCCCAAGATGGTACGACTCGCTAACAAGCTTATCGTTATATAGATATTTTCTATGGTCTCCAAAACTTGCAACTGCAGCTGCATTTTTTAGAGGATAAAATGGAGTGAGTTTCTTCTCTCCCAAAAGCCTTTTAGGTGGCCTTGTTGAAACATTTTCAATATTTTTATTGTTCTCATCTCTTAGGGTTTGATTTACAAATAAAAAGCGCTCTATTGGTTTCATTTGATCAAAATCTCTTGAATACATTTGAGCTAAATTAGTCACTTTTCCGCTTAAAAAATTGTTTGTTAGCTTAATAGTTGATTCGCGGTATCTGCGATTTTGCAAAAAGAATCTAATGCGCTCTTTAGTAAAATTCCCCGCCATATCAACTGCTACAATATTAGCACTAAACTTCTCATCAGGACGTGGCCAAGCAACTAAAGAGACGTAGTATCCATCTTTATAATAGGGTGTTGGATAGTATCTTTTGCCACTATTTGTCTCAATATAAAGCGATTTTAAATTCTCATCATAAGCCTTAAAAGCAACAAGAGCCGCTCCACCTTTTGTAATTTTATATGAATTTGTTAATACAAAAACGGTGGGTCGTTTTGTATCTGGAAGGATTTTAGCAACCGCTGTGGCTTTATTGCCTCCAAAAAGATTCCATAAGCTTCCATCGGTGGCCTCAACTTCTAAAACAAGATTGGAGCTTTGAGATAAAAACCCAGTGCGTGGATATTTGATTTGAAGATTGATCTCTTTTTCTTTATTCTCATATACTTCATTCACAATGTCTATACTATTTGAACCATCATTTAAAGTTATTCGCAAAAATTTAATCCCACTTTCATCTTTTACATGTAAAGCAATGGGATCTTTTAAATTCCAATGAATTGTTTTATCTAAGGTGATTTGTGGTTTGTCACGTTCAAAGAGCGGCGATTGGTATAAGAATAGAGCTGCACCAAGCAGTGCAATGAAAAATAGTAAAATAAGTATTGTTCCGCCTCGGGATTTACGCATATGATTCTCCAATTTTTATTGATTTGCCCTAAAAGAAAGCATATTTAAATGGATTTTTCATTCTATCTAAAAAGGGCTAAAAATAATATTATTAGCGGTTTCTTCTTTTGCTGTTTTGGTAAACAAAAGCAAGCACTTCAGCTACTGCTTTATAGAGTTTTTCAGGTATTGCCTGATCTATGTCACACTGTTTATAAAGCTCTCTGGCCAAAGGTGGATTTTCAACAATTTGAACTCCAAAATTTAAAGCAATCTCTTTTATTTTTAAAGCTAAATGGTCTGTTCCTTTTGCAACTACAACGGGTGCTCTATCCTTTCCTTGGTCATAACGAATTGCCACCGCATAATGAGTTGGGTTTGTTATAACAACATCAGCATCGGGAATATTTTGCATCATCCTTTTTTGGCTCATTTGCATTTGCACTTTTCTAATGCGAGCCTTCACCTGTGGATCTCCTTCCATCTGCTTATGCTCATCTTTGATCTCTTGCTTGCTCATTCGAAGCTCTTTGAAGTAGTTATAGCGCACAAATATAAGATCAATTAAGGATAAAACTAAAAAAAGCGCTAACATTACTGCTGCTAAAACAACTGCTTTATCTCTTAGCCAAATAAGCTGGTCCCATACTCCAATAAAGAGAGTTTCTGGCAACTCTTTTGTGAAATTTGTTAAAAAATAAAAAGCTACTAAAAAGACTGCACTTACTTTTAAGACAATCTTTACTCCCTCGATCATCTTTTTCAATGATAGGATATTTTTAAGCCCTTTTATTGGGTCAATCTTTTTTATATCTGGAGTAATGGCTTTAGTGGAAAACAAAAATCCATACTGCAATAAAGCTGCAATGATTCCTGCAATTGCCACTGAGATAGCTATTGGCAAAATCATCAATCCAAGCTCACGCAATGAAACTAGTGCGATTCGCATAATAAGAACTTTATCAATCTCTTCGCCCATAAAATCATGATAATATGCGTATAAAAAACTGACTCGCTCTTGCAAAAAACTAAATATGAAAAATACAATTACACATGCAACCACTAAGGTTACAAAGCTGCTAGTATCTTGACTTTTGGGGACATTGCCCTCTTTACGGGCATCTTCAATCTTCTTGGGGGTGGCTTCTTCAGTCTTTTCTTGATCATCTGCCGCCATGGCAGGGCTCCATCTTCATGGAAAAATCAAGCCATGTTGCATGATGTATGAGACTTCCAGCGCTTATTGCATCCACACCTGTTTTTGCAATATCTGCTATACGCTCAACTGTTACATTTCCGCTTGCCTCAAGAATTACATGGGGAAAGTTTTTATTTTTAAATGCTACAACTTCAGCCATTTGCTCTAAGTCCATATTGTCACACATTACAATATCGGCCCCTGCTTGCATTGCCTCTTTTGCTTTTTGAATACTCTCGCACTCTACTTCAATTGTTGCTGTAAATGGCACTCTTTTTCGAGCCTTTTGGATTATCGCTTTAAGATCATCAATAAGAGCTAGATGGGTATCTTTTAGCATCAATGCATCATCAAGCCCTAAACGATGGTTGCTTCCTCCTCCACAACGAACCGCATATTTTTCAAATGAGCGCAACAAAGGACGGGTTTTGCGAGTATCAAGCAGCCGTACATCAGCGCCATCTAGTGCTTTTACAAAACGGTTTGTTTGGGTTGCAATACCACTTGCATGCTGGAGGATATTTAACAAAGTTCGCTCAATTTGCAGCAATTGCAAACCATCGCCTCTTAACTCTGCTAGTAAATCTCCCGGAGCAATCTCTTTAGCGTCTTCTACCTTCCATGTAATCTCGCAATTTGTTATATCCACTAAAGCTTGGGCATAGAGCCTTCCTGCAAAAACTCCCCTATCTTTACATGTAAGGCGCGCTTTGGCCTCAAAAGAATCAAACACTAAAGCAAATAGATCCCCTCGCCCCAAATCCTCCTTAAGAGCTTTTTTAACAAAACTTTTTATATTCATATAGCAAACATCCGCTCTAAGGCAATGCGGGCGTAATGGGCCACATTCTCATCAATTTTAATCTCATTCATATACTCTTGAGATTTTATTGAGAGTAAGGTTGCATGCAAATCTCCAAGGGTTGTCTCATTCATAGTTGGACATGTTGGTTTTGTGGCAGATAAAACATAAGTGTTAGCAGATCGCAAACGCTGGACTAAATTATACTCCGTTCCAACTGCCACACTCTGCTCAAGGGGAAGAGATTTAATGTATTTAATCATTTGTGCAGTTGAGCCTACAAAATCGGATGCCTCGCAAACCTCTGGCTTGCACTCTGGATGGGTAACAATCTTAATTCCTGGAAATTTTTTGCGGTAAAATTCAATATCTGATACTTCAAAAAGTTGATGCACAGAGCAAAAACCGTTATAGCACAATATATCTGCATCTTGAAGATTTGTATCTTGGCCGATAACTTTGGCTACAAGGTTCATATCCCGTGCTATATTTTGTCCTAAACACTTATCTGGCACAAAGAGGATTTTTTTACCACTTTTTAACGCTTGGGTAATGATGGTTTTTGCGTTTGAACTTGTACACACCATGCCACCCATTTGCCCTACGCGAGCTTTAACTTCTGCAGATGAATTAATGTAAGTAACTGGCATGATATTTTCACTGCTTATGCCCGCTTCATTTAAAATTTGCACATTTTGGTCATAATAGTCTGCATCAATCATTCTTGCCATTGCACAGCAGGCAATTTTTGGCATAAGTACACGCTTTTTAGGAGCTAAAATTTTCACACTTTGCCCCATAAAACCAACACCACAAAAGATTAAATTTGCCTTCTTATCTTCTGCTGCCCACTGAGCTAACTGTAAGGAATCTCCTGTAAAATCAGCCATATTAAAAACTTCATCTTTTTGGTAGTAGTGGGCTACAATTGAAACATCAAGCTCCTCTTTTAATTTATGTATCTGTTCTTTAATCGCAACATTGCTCACAATTTTTCCTCCATTTGAAACTAATAATTATACCAAAGTGCTCATTAAACACAAGCTAATCGATTTTTTGGTAGGATTTCTCTCATCTTTAAAAATAAAGACATTATATATAAGGATTGTGACAATTATGTTGAGCAATATCAATATCTATTTTTATCTGCTGGCCTATTTTATTGGGGGAATTCCTTTTGGCTGGGTGCTAGCTAAGATTTTTGCAAAAACTGACATTAGAGAAATTGGCAGTAAAAGTATTGGAGCAACAAATGTACTGCGAGCAGTAAAGGAAAAAAGTCCAAAATTGGCTAAAAAATTGGCAATTGCCACTGTAATTTTAGATGCGCTAAAAGGACTTTTGCTTATTCTTATTGCAGATAGCATTGGTCTTTCAATTCAAACTCAGTGGAGCATTGGCGTACTTGCAGTGATTGGACACTGTTTTAGTCCTTATTTGAAATTTGAGGGTGGAAAAGGTGTTGCAACAGCCCTTGGTGTAGTAATTTACTTTTTGCCAATTGAAACGCTTATCGCCCTTGGCGTATGGTATCTTTTAGGAAGAACTGTTCGCATATCTTCAGCCTCTTCATTGGGAGCATTGTTAGCTTTAATAATTGCATCCTTTTTAATCCATTATGAGATGCCAGGTATTAATACCCATGCACCGCTATTTATAATTGCATTTATTGTTATTTACAAACATATTCCAAATATTGTTCGGCTCATCAAGGGCGAAGAAGAGCGGGTTGTTTAGGTGGAAATCTTTATTAAAAACCTTAAATTTAACACAATTATTGGCCTCTTGCCAGAAGAGAGAAAAAATCCCCAAGAAATTATTGTGGATGCAAGCTTTACATGTAAAGATTTACCAATGCAAGTTGATTATGCAAAAGCTGCAAAAATGATTGAAGATATTTTGCAAGCTGGCAAATTTGATACAGTCGAGGCAGCACTTTTGGAGCTTGAAAGAAGATTAAAAGGCGCTTTTCCCTCAATAGAAAAAATGCGATTAAGTCTTACAAAACCTCACATTTTAGACAATTGCGAAGTTGGCGCTGAGCTATTTAAAAACTACTCTTAGCATCCACAACGCCCATTTTTTCGTATTTTATTAAAGATATATTAAAAATTCTTGAAATACTCCTTAAATTATGGTACAATCCCATAAATTTTTACCTTAAGGAAATCTAAATGCGGATACTAATCGTTGAAGATGAAGTAACCCTCAACAAAACTATCGCTGAAGGCTTACAAGAGTTTGGTTATCAAACTGATAATTCAGAAAATTTCAAAGATGCAGAATATTACATCGGTATTCGCAACTATGACTTGGTTTTAACGGACTGGATGCTCCCCGATGGTGATGGGGTTGATTTAATCAGCCTTATCAAGCAAAAGTCTCCCCGAACTGCAGCTGTAATTCTTTCTGCAAAAGACGACAAAGAGAGTGAGATTAAAGCTCTCAAAGCTGGGGCTGATGATTATATTAAAAAACCATTTGATTTTGATATTTTAGTAGCTAGAATCGAAGCTAGATTAAGATTTGGTGGTACTAATGTTATTAAAATTGATGATTTAGTCATCGATCCAGATGAAGAAAAAATTACCTACAAGGGCCAAGATATTGAGCTTAAAGGTAAGCCTTTTGAAGTATTAACACATCTTGCTCGCCATAGCGATCAAATCGTTTCAAAAGAGCAGCTGCTAGATGCAATTTGGGAAGAGCCAGAACTTGTAACACCAAATGTCATCGAGGTTGCAATTAATCAAATTCGACAAAAAATGGATAAGCCACTAGATATTTCAACAATTGAAACAGTTCGTCGACGTGGTTACCGATTTTGTTTTCCCAAAAAAGCATAAGAACTGAATTTATCCTACAATTAGTATCAGCTTCGGCTGTGCTAATTGTAGTATTTTCTATTATCTTATACCAAACTATTAAAACCTCAATATATGGGGATGCTACGACCGATTTGGCAAAATATGCTGCCTTGGTTGAGCGCGATATGCCAACCTCTTATGTTGCTAAATCGTACACAATATCCCACTCAGCCCTTCCAAGTGACATCATAGCTAGAGTAGTTTTAGACTCTAATCGCCCTCGCTCAAAAGAGTTTTCTCAATTTTCACACAATGGCAACCACTATTTGAGTATTCAAGTGCCTTTATGGTTTCAAAGCAATGCCTTTTTGACACTAACTCAGGATATGGAAACTACAAATAAAATGTTAGAGCGCATTTTAAGAGATATTTTGCTCATCAACCTAAGTGCAATTGTTTTAATTCTATTTTATGCTCTTTTTCTTTCAAGAATGATGCTAGTTCCTATAAAAATCTTAACAAAAAAGTTAAGCTCAATGAATGAAGGGTTTTTAAAAACTGTCGATACAAGCACACTGCCACAAGAGTTTTTGCCACTTGGAAATGGAATAAACCACTTAATAAAACGTATTCAAACCTTTGTAAAGTACCAAAAGGAACTCTTTATTGGCACTGCCCATGAACTAAAAACTCCTCTAGCGGTAATGAAAACAAAAAATGAGGTCACACTTCTTAAAAAAAGAGAGTGCGAACGCTACATCGAAGCATTAAAAAATAATATAACCGCTGTTAATGAAATGAATGCAATGATTGGAGCAATTTTAGAAATTGGCCGTCAAGAGGGGGCTCAATTTGAAGAACCGATTGAAATTGAAATGGTTGATTTTTTACACCAGCGATTAAATGATTTTAGAATATTAGCCCACCAAGAGGGAAAAAATATCAATGAAATTATCGATTTTGAGCAGTGCACCATCCAAACCCAACCCACTCTTTTAGTTCATATTCTTCAAAATTTCGTCCAAAATGCTCTAAAATTTTCCAAAGAGAAAGCAGATATTACTGTCCATGCTTTTATTGACAAAGATGGGCTTCACATTGAAGTAAAAGATGAGGGCAAGGGAATTGATGAGAGTAAAGATCTGTTTGCACCTTTTAAACGGTATGGAGATAAGGCAGGAACCGGACTTGGACTCTTTTTAGCCAAAGGTGCAGCCCAAGCTCTAGGAGCACAAATTGATATAGCCAATCGCAAAGATCGTCAAGGCGCAGTAGCTACTCTAATACTACCAATCAACCAAGACTCAAAACTCTAATTTGCCTCTTTTTTAAAAATTTAAAACCAAGTTTTGTTTTACTCTTTTTTACTCTTTACATGTAAAGAGTAAGGAAATTTACACAAATTTGTGCTAAGTTAAGATTGAATATACCTTTATTTGCTATTTTTAAATTTCATTAAAGTTGTTTTAGTGTATAACTCACGAAATATTTTACCCGTGAGGATATGCAATGTCATTGATGATAACTGAAGAGTGTATAGCATGTGATGCTTGTCGTGATGAATGCCCTAATAATGCAATTGAGGAAGCGGATCCGATTTATATAATTGATCCAGATTATTGCACAGAGTGCGTTGGACATTTTGACGAACCTCAATGCGTTGCTGTTTGTCCCGTTGATTGTATTGTGCCAGACACAGACAATATTGAGAGTGTAGAAGAGTTAAAACTAAAATTTAAACAACTCAACGAAGAAGAGTAATGGCAAAACGTACTGCCATCATTGACCTTGGTTCTAACTCTGTTCGAATGGCAGTCTATGAAAAAACGAGCCGCTATGGCTTTCATCTTATAAAAGAGTTAAAAAGCAGGGTACGCATAGGAGAGGGTGCCTATGAAAAAAATGGCATGCTCCAACCCCATGCACTTGAACGTACTCTTGAAACTCTCAAAGCCTTCCAAACAGCTTGCAATGCATTAAAATGCAACAAAATAATCTGTGTAGCCACCTCAGCCTTACGTGATGCTCCTAATGGATTAGAGTTTACTAAAAGGGTTTTTCAAGAAACAAAACTGCGATTAAAAGTTATAAAAGGAACTCAAGAGGCATATTACGGAGCCATTGCTGCATCAAACCTGTTGCCCCGCTACAAAGAGGCTACAACAGTTGATATTGGCGGAGGATCAACCGAGCTTGCAAAAATTGTTGATGGGAAAATTGTCCAAACTATCTCTTTAGATATTGGAACAGTGCGGTTAAAAGAGCTCTTTTTTGATACAAAAAAACCCCTTGATGAGCTTAATCAATTCATAAATCAAACACTAAAAAGCGTCCCGGACTCCTTCCAATCGCCCATTATAATTGGCATTGGAGGAACTTTACGGGCACTCTCAAACGCACTCATGGAAAAGAGCGCTTATCCTTTAAAAACCGTCCATGGCTTTAGCTACGATGCAGATAAAAATTTAAAATGGATTGAAACAATCTCTTGCTCTAATATTCGCGAATTAAAATCTTTTGGATTTAAAAAGGATCGATTAGATACTATTAGAGAAGGGAGCGCAATTTTTGCAAAGCTTATTTTACTTCTAAAAGCTCAAAAAATCATCACCTCTGGAGTTGGTGTGCGCGAGGGTGTCTTTTTATCAAATCTGCTTCGCAGTAACAACTACCAATTTCCAGCAAATTTTAACCCAAGTATCCGCAGTCTTATTGATAGGTTTGCTAGCAACCCAAAACATGATAATTTTGTTGCTTCAAATGCCCTCAAACTCTTTGAAGCATTAAAACCTCTTCATAATATTGATGATACATTCAAAACTGCTCTTTTAACTGCTGGGAAACTCCACTCCATCGGCAGAGCCCTTAGTTTTTATCAAGAGCATTTGCATGGATTTTACTTCATTCTTAATAATCTTAACTTCGGTTTTACCCACCAGCAAAAGTTGCTCATTGCGCTTTTAGTCAAGACAAACCATCACAAATTACCAAGTTATGCAGATTTAAAAGAGTATGAAGAGCTGCTACCT